>JAEKKW010000029.1 GCA_019510195.1 Lysobacterales bacterium
AAGCAGCATCTCCCTCAATTCCACTGGCGGCGGCTCCCGCACCGCGGCGCGGTCGGGCACGTGCGCCGAGGCGATGGTGGTATCGCGATCCTGGCGCGGCAGGGTGTCGAGATCCTCGGCGGCCTGCTTGTAGCGCTCGTATTCCTGCAGGCGGCGCACCAGGTCGGCGCGCGGATCGTCTTCCAGTCCTTCCTCGCTGGCGGGGCGTGGCAGCAGCAGCCGCGACTTGATCTCGGCCAGGATCGCGGCCATCACCAGATATTCGGCGGCCAGCTCGAAGCGCATCTCGTGCATGGCCTGGATGTAGTCGACGTACTGGCGGGTGATCTCCGCGACCGGGATGTCGAGGATGTCGAGGTTCTGGCGGCGGATCAGGTACAGCAGCAGGTCGAGCGGGCCTTCGAACGCGTCGAGGATGACCTCGAGCGCATCCGGCGGAATGTACAAGTCCTGCGGAATCTGCAGCACCGGCTGGCCGAGCACCGTCGCCAACGGCATTTCCTGCTGCCGCGGGGCACCGGGATGTTGTGGGCTGGCGGGCGCCTCGACGGCAGCAACCTGGTCAATCGGCTGTTCGGATTCAGTCATGCATACGGCGCGAGGCCGGCGATTCGTTCAGCGGGATGCACGTCGCCACAACCACCGAGGCGGTCGGGTCATGCGAATCGGAGCGGAGGGCGGGAGCGGTCCCGGGATGCCGTGTGGGGAGAACGGCTGGGGCACGCTGGCCGCGTATGGGTTGCAAGCGTAAGCGGCCACGCGCGGCTTGTCCAGTCGAGCCGTTCAGGAGGCCAGGGCCTCGCCACGGCTGTCGTGGTAGCGGAAGGTCAGCCACAGGCCGACGGCGACCGCATAGCAGAGGTTGGGGATATAGGCCTTGTCGAGCGTGGTGACGTGGGTGGTGACCGCGGTGTAGTTGGTATACGCCGCCTGCGACAGGGTGAAAGCGGCAACGATCAGCATGAAGCGCACGAACACCGGTTTGCGCATGTGCAGCGCCAGCACCGTGCCTTCGGAGACCAGCACGCCGATCAGGAACGGTGTCACCCCGCCGATCAGCACCAGGTTGAAGAGACTGCCCTGGGCGTGGGCCTTCAACATCAGGTCGGCGAAGGTCACGCCCAGCGGCCGGCACAGCAGGAAGAGCAGCAGTCCGGTGGCGAAGGCCATGCTGCGGACATAGCGTTCATTGCCCTGTGCGGCAAGGATGACCTTGGTCGAAATCCACAGTTGCCCGCTGATGGTCAGCAGGATCAACAGCTGCTCGAGGATATTGAATGTGTCCCACTTCATGCCGGACGTTGTGTGATTGCCCTCACACAAGCATACACGGGTGCGTTCGCCGATCGACTGCGTAGACTGTCGCCATCCAATCCGCGGGAACCGAATGCATGTGGTACGTGATTGAAGGCCATGACGGCGACAACGTGCTGGCGCAGCGCATGGCGCAACGCCCGGCACACCTGGCGCGCTTGCAGGCCTTGCTGGATGAAGGGCGATTGCTGATCGCCGGGCCGTGTCCCGCCATCGACGCCGAGGACCCGGGCCCGGCCGGCTTCAGTGGCAGCGTGGTGATCGCCGAATTCCCGTCGCTGGAGGATGCGCGCGCCTGGGCCGACGCTGATCCGTACAAGTTTGCTGGCGTCTATGCGCGCACTGACGTGCGGCCGTTCCGCGTCACCCTGCCGTGAGCAACGAAACACGCATCGCGGCGATCCGTGCCGCATTGGAAGCCGCGTTCCAGCCGGATGCACTGGAGATCATCGACGACAGCGCCCGCCACGCCGGGCATGCCGGTGCGCGCGACGGTCGCGGCCATTTCAAGGTGCGGATCATGGCTTCGGCGTTCACCGGGCAGGGGCTGCTGGCGCGCCATCGTGCGGTATACGACGCACTCGGGACGCTGATGCAGAGCGACATCCATGCACTGCAGATCGAGGCCAAGGCGCCGGGAGAATAATCGCCCGGCGTCCTGGCAAACGCGTGCTTATTTGCCGATCTGCCTGCTGACGGCGTTTTCCTGCTGGTTCAGCGTGCGCTGCTCGGCCCGGGTGATGTGGCCGCCATTCTGCGACGCCATGTCGCGCTCTTCCTGGCGAATCTGACGGTCATCCTTGCGCAGGGTGTGCGCCTGGGACTTGCTCAAGTCGCCTTCCTTGCGTTCTTCACGGATGCGGCGCTTCTGGTTGGCGAGGCGATCGTTGACCTCGTCGCGTCGCGGATGGTGGCGATCCCAGCGTGACTCGTGCCTTGTCGCGACAGTGGCGGCGGAAGCGGTGACCGGGACAACGGCGGCGAACGACAGACTGGCGATGCCGGCGGCGATCAGGAGATTGCGGATCATGGTGGTGTCCTCGTGTGGGGGAGGAGTTCGGTATGAACTCACCGCCATCAACGGGCCTGCCACGGGGGGGTTGAGTGACGGTTTCGTCATCCCCGGTCCATGCCCGGCGGTCAACCGCTGCCGGCCCCGCTATACTGCGGAATCCCGAGCATTTTTCGGGTCGTCTTGTTTCAATAATCAGATAGTTACAAGCAATATCTCATCCAAAATCGATGCGCTGAACTGCGCAGGAAGCTCCTTCGACCCATGCGTCTGTCCACCATCAAGCTCGCCGGTTTCAAATCCTTCGTCGATCCCACCACGCTGCACCTGCCGACCAACATGACCGGCATCGTCGGCCCGAACGGTTGCGGCAAGTCCAACATCATCGATGCCGTGCGCTGGGTGATGGGCGAATCCTCGGCCAGCCGCCTGCGCGGCGACAACGCCACCGACGTGATCTTTTCCGGCTCCAATGCCCGCAAGCCGGTGTCGCAGGCCACGGTCGAGCTGATCTTCGACAATACCGACCACACCATCACCGGCGAGTACGCCGCCTTCAACGAAATCTCGGTGAAGCGCACGGTGGGCCGCGACGGCCAGAGCCAGTACTACCTCAACGGCGCCAAGTGCCGCCGCCGCGACATCACCGACCTGTTCCTCGGCACCGGCCTCGGCCCGCGCAGCTATTCGATCATCGAGCAGCGCATGATCAGCCAGATCATCGAGGCCAAGCCCGAGGAACTGCGGGTCTATCTCGAGGAAGCGGCCGGCATCTCCAAGTACAAGGAATGCCGCAAGGAAACCGAAACCCGCATCCGCCACACCCGCGAAAACCTCGAACGCCTGACCGATCTTCGCGACGAAGTCGGCAAGCAGTTGCAGCACCTCGCGCGCCAGGCCAAGCAGGCCGAGCAGTACACCACGCTGCAGAGCGAAAAGCTGGTCAAGGACGCCGAATGGAAGGCGCTGCAGTTCCGCGCGCTCGACGTGCAGTTGCAGGCGCATCGCCAGGCAATGGCCGCCGATGAAACGCGGTTGGAACAGCTGGTCGCCGAGCAGCGCGAAGCCGAGCGCCAGATCGAAACCGGCCGCGTTCGGCATCAGGAAGCCAGCGAGGCGCACGCCAAGGCGCAGGCCGAAGTCTATGAAGTCGGCGGCACGCTGGCGCGCATCGAACAGCAGATCCAGCACCAGAAGGAAATGTCGACACGCCTGCAACAGGCGCGCAATGAAGCCGAGGCCGCACTGAACGAACTGGTGGGGCACATCAGCGGCGATGGCGAAAAATTGATGGTGCTGAAATCGGCACTGGAAGATTCCGAACCGCGCCTGTCCGCGCTGAAGGCGGACGACGAGGCGAAGCAGGGCGCGTTGCGCGATGCCGATGCCGCACTGGCGGATTGGCAGCAACGCTGGGACACGCATAGTCGCGAGCAGAGCGAGGCCGCGCGTTCAGGCGACGTCGAGCGCACCCGCGTCGATTACCTCGATCGCCAGTTGCTGGATGCCGAACGCCGCCGCGAGAAACTGGAAGGCGAACGTTCCGGGCACGATCTCGCTGCCCTGGCCAGCGCCTTCACCGAAGCGCAGCAGGGCCACGATACGCACAAGTCGGCGCTGGACGGTCTCACTTCGGATCTCGATACGCGCAAGACCACGGTCACCCAGTTGCAGGAAGAACAACGCGCGGCGCAGACCGAACTGGCCGACGTGCGCAAGGAGTTGCAGTCAGCGCGTGGTCGCCTGTCGTCGCTGGAAGCATTGCAGAACGCGGCGCTCGGGCAGGAACAGGGCGCTGCAATCGAATGGCTGAAGAAGCACGGCCTCGACAGCGCGCGTCGCGTCGGCGAAGCGCTGGACGTGCAGGAAGGCTGGGAGGCCGCCGTCGAAGGCGCGCTCGGCCAGATGATCGAAGGCGTGCTGGTGGAGTCGCCGGAAACGCTGGTGGAAGCGCTGGGCGAACTCGGCGAAGGGCGCCTGACGCTGGTGTCACCCGACACTGGCAATGGCGATTTCGCCGATACCTCGCTCGCGGCGAAGGTGAAGGGCCCGCTGGCGATCCGTCGCGTGCTGGCGCAGTTGCATGTCGCCGAAACGCTGGATCAGGCGCGTTCGTTGCTGGCGACGCTGGGCGAGGGCGCTTCGGTGATCACCCGCGCCGGCGAACGCCTCGGCCCCGGCTGGGTGCGCGTGGTGCGCTCCGGAGCGGCCAAGCAGGGCGCGTTGATCCGCGAACGCGAGATCCAGTCGCTGCGTTCGAACGTCGAAACCGTGCAAGCGCGCGAACGCGAACTCGACCAGAAAATCGGTTCCGCGCGCGATCGTGCGCTCGCCGCCGAACAGGAACGCGAGGACGCGCAACGCGCGCTCTATCACGCCCATCGCAATGTCTCCGAACTGGCCGGCCGCCTGCAGAGTCAGCAAGGCCGCCTGCAGACGGCGCGCGATCGCATCGCCGCGATCGAAACCGAACTGGCGCAGATCGCGCAAGCGAGCGCCGAAGCACGGGCTGGCGCGCGCGAGGCGCGCGCGAAGCTCGAATCGACCGTCGAGCGGATGGCGGCATTCGAGCAGGCGCGCACTGCGCTGGAAGCCGAGCGCCGCACGCTCGGCGAGCAACGCGACAATGCCCGCATGGCGGCACGCGAATCGCGCGACGCACTGCATGCGTTGCAGCTGTCGCTGGAAAGCCAGCGCACCCAGGTCACCTCGTTGATGCAATCGCTGGATCGCATGGGCAGCCAGCGCGGCCAGCTCGATACGCGTCTCGGCGAACTCGTCGGCCAGCTGTCGGAGGGCGATTCTCCGGTGCAGGCGCTCGACCAGCAACGCCAGGCGGCGTTGGCCGAACGCGTGCGCGTCGACCAGGGCCTGACCGCTGCCCGCACGAAACTCGAAGCGATCGACAACGAGTTGCGCGAGTTCGAGCAGACCCGCCAGCAGCGCGACAGCCATTCGATCACCCAGCGCGAGGCGATCAGCCAGCGCAAGCTCGACCAGCAGGCACTGGCGCTGTCGGCCGAACAGCTGCGCGTCGCCGTCACCAGCGCCGGGTTCATTCTCGACGACATCGTCAACACGCTGGAAGAAAATGCCGACGTCGCGGCATGGGAGCGGATCGTCGGCGACCTCGACACGCGCATGCGTCGCCTCGAGCCGGTCAATCTCGCTGCCATCCAGGAACACGCCGAGTCCGCCCAGCGCAAGGAATACCTCGATGCGCAGGACACCGATCTCACCACCGCGCTGGACACGCTGGAAGATGCCATCCGCAAGATCGACCGCGAAACCCGCGGCCGCTTCAAGGACACCTTCGATCGCGTCAACGCCGGCGTGCAGGAACTCTATCCACGACTGTTCGGTGGCGGCCACGCCTATCTCGAACTGACCGGCGAGGACCTGCTCGATACCGGCGTGGCGATCATGGCGCGTCCGCCAGGCAAGCGCGTTTCCAATATCTCGCTGCTGTCCGGCGGCGAGAAGGCGATGACCGCGGTGGCGCTGGTGTTCGCGATCTTCCGTCTCAATCCGGCGCCGTTCTGCCTGCTCGACGAAGTCGACGCGCCGCTCGACGAGGCCAACGTCGGCCGTTTCACGGCGATGGTCAGCGAGATGAGCGAAGCCGTGCAGTTCCTGTTCGTCACCCACAACAAGGCGACGATGGAAGCGGCCCGGCAGATGCTCGGCGTCACCATGCGCGAGGCCGGCGTCAGCCGCATGGTATCGGTCGACCTGGCCGAGGCAAGCCGCCTGGCCGGTGTCGCCTGAACCCCGTGAGCGGCGCGGCATGGCCGTGCCGCCTGCTTCGCCCTACACTCGTCGGCTGAAGACGGAGAGGAACCGCAATGTCCGAGACTTGGCTCCTGCGCATCGGCATCCTTGCCGCCGGTTTGATCCTCATGGTCGCCATCATCTGGTTCGGACGGCCGAAAAAGGCTCCGCAAGGACGGCGCCTTGGGCGTGGCGGCAGTGAACGTTCCGAACCAACCCTCGGCGAAACCATGGCAGCCTTTGAATCCCCCGGGACCGAAGGCACCCAGGACGAGCTCGATCTCGATAGCCATGGCAACGATCTTGGCAAGCGGGTCGAGGACAGCTTCGACAAGATCGTCTCGTTGTTCGTGGCTGCGCGCGCTGGCCAGAGCTTCCATGGTCCCGATATCGTGGTCGCGGCCGAGAAGGCCGGCCTGACCTTCGGCCACATGAATGTCTTCCATCGCCTGATCGACCGTCATCCCGAGCAGGGCCCGGTGTTCAGCGTCGCCAACATCATGAAACCCGGCAGCTTCGACATGGTGCAGATCCAGTCGCTGGAAACGCCGGCGCTGGCCTTCTTCCTGACCTTGCCGGCGCCGGTGAACGCGCTGGAAGCCTGGGACATGATGCTGCCGACCGCGCAACGGATCGCCGAACTGCTCGATGGCGTGGTCCTGGACGAGGAACGCAACGCCCTCGGACGCCAGCGTATCCAGCACATCCGCGACGAGCTGCGCGCCTACGATCGCCAGCGCGAAGCACCACCGCTCACTCGCGGCGACAAATGGTGACGAAAGGCGTCGAGCGCCGGATCGCCGATCTGCGCCGCCGGATCGAAGCGGCCAACCATCGCTATTACGTCCTCGATGATCCCGACCTGCCCGATGCGGAGTGGGATGCGTTGCTGCGCGAGTTGCAGCAACTGGAGACTGCACATCCGGAACTGGTGAGCGCGAACTCGCCGACGCAACGGGTCGGCAACAGGCCGTCGGCGAAATTCGCCAGCGTGACCCATGCCGTTCCCATGCTGTCGCTGGCCAACGCCTTCAGCGACGAAGAAGTGGGCGAATTCGTCGCGCGCATCGCCAGGGAAACCGGCGATGCCGATCCCGCGTTTTCGGTCGAACCCAAGCTTGATGGCCTCGCCATCAGCCTGCGCTACGAGCGCGGTGAATTCGTGCGTGGTGCCACCCGTGGCGATGGCGCCACCGGCGAGGACGTCAGCGCCAACCTGCGCACGGTCAAGTCCATTCCGCTGACGCTGCAGGGCGATGCGCGGGCTGCAAGCATGCCCGACGTGCTCGAAGTGCGCGGTGAAGTGATCCTGCCCAAGGCCGCGTTCGAGAAGTACAACGCCTGGGCGCTGGCCAACGGCCACAAGACCCTGGCCAATCCACGCAATGGCGCCGCCGGTTCCCTGCGCCAGCTCGACCCGAAGATCAGCGCGCAGCGCCCGTTGGCATTCTTCGCCTACGCGCTGGGCGAAATCGAAGGCGCGATCCTGCCACCAACGCATTCGCAGACGCTGCAATGGCTGCGCAGTCTCGGTTTTCCGGTGAGCCCGGAGGTCGGGGTGGCGCGTGGCTTGCAGGGCTTGCTCGACTACTACCGCCGCATCGGCGACAAACGCGACGCCTTGCCCTACGACATCGACGGCGTGGTCTACAAGCTCGACCGCTTCGACCAGCAACGCGCGATGGGCTTCGTGTCGCGCGCGCCGCGCTGGGCCATCGCCCACAAATTCCCGGCGCAGGAAGCCGGCACCGTGGTCGAATCGATCGAAGTCAACGTTGGTCGCACCGGCGCGGTCACGCCATGGGTGCTGATGAAGCCGGTGCATGTCGGCGGCGTCACGGTGACGCGCGCGACCCTGCACAACGCCGACCAGGTCGCGCGGCTCGATGTCCGCGCCGGCGACACCGTGATCGTGCGCCGCGCCGGCGACGTGATTCCGGAAGTCGTGCGCGTGGTGGAGGGCGAGCGTCCGCTCGACAGGAAGGGACATCCGGTCCATCCGCCCTACGTGCTGCCGACGGCGTGCCCCGTGTGCGGGTCGGCGATCGAGCGCGAGGAAGGCGAAGTCATCGCGCGTTGCAGCGGCGGCCTGTTCTGCCCGGCGCAACGCGTGCAGGCGATCTTCCATTTCGCGTCGCGCCGCGCGATGGACATCGAAGGCCTGGGCGAGCGTTTCGCCGAAGCCCTGGTCGATTTCGATTACGTCCGCACCGTCGCCGATCTCTACACATTGACGGTCGACGATTTCGTGGTGATGAAGCGTCGTGCCGACGAACGCGACGGTACCATCCCGGAAACGGTGAAGGCAGGCAAGATCGCGACGCGCTGGGCCGAGAACCTGGTCGCCGGAATCGACGGCAGTCGCGACACCACGCTGGAACGCCTGCTGTTCGCGCTCGGCATCCGCGACGTCGGCGAATCCACCGCGAAGACTTTGGCGCGGCATTTCGGCGCGCTCGATCCGCTGATGGCCGCCGATGAAGACGCGTTGAAACAGGTGCCCGATGTCGGCCCGGTGGTCGCCGCGCACATCGCCCATTTCTTCGCGCAGCCGCACAATCGCGAAGTGATCGCGGCATTGCGCGAGCGCGGCGTGCGTTGGCCGGAAGGCGCACCGAAGCGTTCCAGTGAAGGTCCGCTGGCGGGCAAGACCGTGGTATTGACCGGTGGCCTTGCGGCGATGTCGCGCGACGAGGCCGGCGATCGCCTGGAAGCCTTGGGCGCGAAGGTGAGCGGCAGCGTGTCGAAGAAGACCGGCATCGTCATCGCCGGTGAAGCGGCTGGCAGCAAACTCGCCAAGGCGCAGGAGCTCGGCGTCGAGATCTGGGACGAGGCCGCGCTGCTGGCTTTCCTCGAACGGCATCCGGCCAGCGAATGACCACCGAAGAAGCGGATTGGAAGCCGAGTGCGGCGATCGAATCGATCCACTTGCGTGCGCGTCTCAACACACTCATCCGCGAGTTCTTCGCCAAGCGCGGTGTGCTGGAAGTGGAAACACCGATCCTGTCGGCGGCCGGGAACACGACGCCGAACATTGACAGCTTCAGTTCGCATTTCAGCGGGCATGTCGATGCCGGCAACAGCGAGCGCTGGCTGCGCACCTCGCCGGAACATGCGCTCAAGCGTTTGCTGGCGGCTGGTATCGGCGATTGCTACGAACTTGGCCGGGTGTTCCGCAATGGCGAGGCGGGTGGCCGCCACAATCCCGAATTCACCATGCTCGAGTGGTATCGCGTCGGCTGGGACCACCTGCGCCTGATCGACGAAACCTCGACACTGGTGCGCGCGGCACTGGCGCTGGCCGGGCGCGACGCCGGCCTCGAAATCGTCACCTATCGCGAGTTGTACCAGCGCGAACTCGGGATCGATCCCTTGCTTGCCGATGTCGACACGCTGCGCAACGCGCTCGGCGCTGTCCAGGTCGATCCGCAGGGCCTCGATCGCGACGACTGGCTCGATCTGCTGATGACGCACCGCCTGCAACCGGCATTCACCAGCGATCACATGATCGCGGTACACGACTGGCCGGCCTCGCAGGCGGCACTGGCGCGCATCCGCGACGACGATCCGCCGGTGGCCGAACGCTTCGAGTTGTATCTCGGTCCGATCGAGCTGGCCAACGGTTACCACGAGCTTCTCGACGCCGATGAACAGCGCGCCCGCTTCGATGGCGACATCGGCATGCGCGTGCGTCGCGGACAATCGTTGCCGGCAGTTGACTCGCGATTCATTGCTGCGTTGCGGCACGGGATGCCGGCCTGCGCCGGCGTCGCGCTTGGCGTCGATCGCCTGCTGATGGCGTTGCTCGACAGCCGGCGCATCGCCGATGTGGTCGCGTTCGATTTTTCACGGGCCTGAACCGGTGGACGAACTCCTTCTCGCCTTGTCACGCGTTGCAGGCTAGATTCGACAGCATGTCCTTCGCCCTTGCCATCGCGCTCGCCAGTGCAGCCACCGGAAGTCCGGCGGCGGTGGAATGGCGATCGTGGTTCAAGCGGCATCCGGACGATGTCGTCGCCTGCGATACCAAGAAAGACGAACGCGTCCATTGCAAGGCCGATGTCGCCAGCAAGGACGTGACCCTGTTGCGCCAGCGTTCGAAGACGGAATGCGTGCGCGGCCGCGATTGGGATGTCGATGCCAACGGCATCTGGGTCGACCATGGCTGTCGTGCCGATTTCAAGCTTGCTGCCCCGACGGAAGGGAAGGCGACTCCCGCCGCACCGGTCGCCGCAAAGTCGTCGCCAGCGGTAGTGCCGGCGCGGCGCGGCGTGGTCATCTGCGAATCCTGGCAGTCACGCTGGGCGCATTGCGACGCCGACGTCAGCCAGACGATCCGGCTGGCGCGCCAACGCAGCAACGACGCGCAATGCATCCGCTCGCAAACCTGGGGCGTGGACACCACCGGCATCTGGGTGGCCAGTGGCTGCAAGGCCGAATTCCAGGTTGGCGAAGTCGTGAACAGCGGCAGGCCGGTGCGTACCATTCGTTGCGAATCGAACAACGGCGGGCGTGAAACCTGCGCAGTCGATACCGGCCGTGGCGTCGTGCTGACCAAGCAGTTGTCCAATCTCGGTTGCACCCGGGGCAAGACCTGGGACTACGACGAGGATGGCGTGTGGGTCTCGCGCGGCTGCCGCGCCATCTTCACCATCGATGTCGATCCCGCGAAGACCGGCCAGGCGTTGCGTTGCGAATCGAACCACGGCAAGGAAGCAATCTGCCCATTGCCGGCCGGCGCGCGCGTGCGGGTACAGGAACAGCGTTCCAACACGCCCTGCATCGAGGGCAAGAACTGGGACATCCGCAGTGACGGCCTGCATGTGAACCACGGTTGCCGCGCCGATTTCCATGTGCTGTGACAAGCGGCTGAATGGGAGACAACACCGGCGACGGCGAGCGACTTTGCTTGGCTTGCGTTATGGAACCCCCGGATAGATTCGAACTGCCTTCCGACCTTGAACAGGAGTCCGCCATGTCCCTGAGTCGCCATTTGCCGATGCTTGCCGTGTTCGCGCTCGCGGCGCCCGTCGCCCATGCCCAGTATTCCGGTTATCCGGGTTATGGTCAGGGGCAGGGCGGCGTGATCCGTTGCGAATCCACCAAGAGCCGTACCAACACCTGCCAGGCTGATACCCGCTACGGATTGCGCCTGGCTCGTCAGCTCTCCGACAGTGCTTGCGTCGAAGGCCGTACCTGGGGTGTCAACCGCGGTGGCGTCTGGGTCAGCGGCGGCTGTCGCGCCGAATTCGTCATGGGCGATGGCCGTTACGGCAATGGCGGTTATGGCAACGGCGGTTATGGCAACGGTGGCAATGGCGATGGCCAGCGTTTCACCTGCGAATCGCGCGATGGTCGCCAGAACTACTGCCCGATCAATGGCGGTGGTCGCGTCAGGCTGGTGCGGCAGATTTCCGGCAGTCGCTGCGATGAAGGCAGCACTTGGGGCCAGGATCGTCGCGGCGTGTGGGTGAGCGGTGGCTGCCGCGCGGAATTCGTCGCGACCAGCCGGGGTGGCGGTCGCTGGAACGATGGTGATCGCGGCTGGGGCAATGGTGGCCAGACCTTCCGTTGCGAATCCACCAATGGTCGCCAGAACTTCTGCAATGCCGACACGCGCAGCGGCGTGCGCCTGATACGCAAGATTTCCGGCAACCCCTGCGATGAGGGCCGCACCTGGGGCGCGACGCGCACTGGCGTGTGGGTGAGCCAGGGTTGCCGCGCCGACTTCATGACGGGACGCTGAGCTTCACGCAATGGAATGCCATGGCGGTCGCTAGAATGACCGCCATGGACGATATCGATTACGCGCGCTACGACCGCATCCGCCCGATCCGCTGGACCGGCGATGCGTTGGAATTGCTTGACCAGCGCCAGCTGCCGTTCGCCACGCCGTATGTGGCTGCGCGCAGCAGCGACGAAGTGGCCGAAGCGATCCATGCATTGATCGTGCGTGGCGCGCCGGTGATCGGCATCGCCGCGGCTTGGGGCGTGGTCCTCGCTGCTCGGGATATCGATGCAGCGAATGGCGCCGAGGCAATGACCGAACTCGAGCCGGCGATGACCCGCCTCAATGCCGCGCGGCCGACCGCGGTGAATCTTGCCTGGGCGTTGGCGCGGATGCGTGCCGTGTTGCCATCCGCGGGCTTCGATTGGCGCGGTGTACTGGAACGCGAGGCGCGGGCGATCGAAACCGAAGATCTCGCCGCGAATCGCACCATGGGTGCACTCGGTGCCGGTTTGATTCCTTCGGGAAGTGGCGTACTCACGCACTGCAATACCGGATCGCTGGCGACCGCCGGATTCGGTACCGCGCTCGGAGTGATCCGCGCTGGCGTCGCCCGGGGACGCATCGCCAAGGTGTTCGCGGGCGAAACGCGGCCATGGAACCAGGGCGCGCGCCTGACCGTCTGGGAACTGCAGCAGGACGGCATCGACGCGACGCTGATCGCCGATTCCGCCGCGGCCCACCTGATGAAGACCGGCCAGGTGCAATGGGTGGTGGTCGGCGCCGATCGCATCTGCGCCAACGGCGACACCGCCAACAAGATCGGCACCTACCAGCTGGCGATCGCGGCGAAGCACCATGGCGCCGGTTTCATGGTGGTCGCGCCGTCGTCGACAGTGGACATGGCGATGGCGAGCGGCGACCTGATCGAGATCGAGGAACGCGACAGCGCCGAGCTGCTGAGTTTCCGCGGCGACCGCACGGTCGCGGAAGGCGTGCGCGCGTGGAACCCGGTGTTCGATGTCACGCCGCACGAACTCATCACCGCGATCGTGACCGAACGCGGCGTGGTGGAGCGCCCGGACGGGAAGTCGATGAAGGCACTTTTCGGCTGAGAATGCAGGCGCCCGAAAATAGTCGTTAACTATTTGATTTTTATGGAAAATCAGGCGTGATTTCAAACGCCATTCATGCTAGAATCGACTGTCTGATTTAACGCCGCCCGCGGGCGCGCAGGACGCGCCTTTCCGGGCTCCGTTTCCAGCGCGATCGCAGGCGGTTTCCCGCAACCCCGGAAGCCCGATGACGTCCCAGAACAGCGACTACGCCAAGGAAATCATTCCCGTCAATCTCGAGGACGAGATGCGTCGCAGCTACCTCGATTACGCCATGAGCGTGATCGTCGGGCGCGCACTCCCGGACGTTCGCGACGGCCTCAAGCCGGTCCATCGCCGCGTGCTGTTCGCGATGAACGAACTCGGAGCGCACAGCAACAAGCCGTACTACAAGTCCGCGCGTATCGTCGGTGACGTCATCGGTAAATACCATCCGCACGGCGACCAGTCGGTGTACGACACCCTGGTGCGCATGGCGCAGCCGTTCTCGCTGCGCTACATGCTGGTCGACGGGCAGGGCAACTTCGGTTCGATCGACGGCGACAACGCCGCGGCGATGCGTTACACCGAAGCGCGCATGGCCAAGCTCACCCACGAGCTGATGGCCGACATCGACAAGGAAACGGTCGATTTCCAGCCCAACTACGACGAGAAGGAACTCGAGCCGACGGTGATGCCGACGCGCTTCCCGAACCTGCTGGTCAACGGTTCGGCCGGCATCGCGGTCGGCATGGCGACGAACATCCCGCCGCACAACATGACCGAGGTCATCAACGCGTTGCTGGCGCTGGCGGAAACGCCGGACATCGACATCGATGGCTTGATGGAATACATCCCGGGCCCGGATTTCCCCACTGCCGGCATCATCAATGGCGTCGGCGGCATCCATCTCGCGTACCGCACCGGTCGCGGTCGCGTGCGCATGCGTGCCAAGGCCGAGATCGAAGTCGCCGACAATGGCCGCGAAGCGATCATCGTCACCGAGATTCCCTACCAGGTGAACAAGGCGCGGCTGATCGAGAAGATCGCCGAGCTGGTGAAGGAGAAGAAGCTCGAGGGCATCAGCGAGTTGCGCGACGAGTCCGACAAGGACGGCATGCGCATCTACATCGAGATCAAGCGCGGCGAATCGGCCGAGGTGGTGCTCAACAACCTCTATTCGCAGACGCCGATGGAATCGGTGTTCGGCATCAACATGGTCGCGCTGGTCGATGGTCGGCCGCAGCTGCTCAACCTCAAGCAGATCCTCGAAGCCTTCCTCAAGCATCGCCGCGAGGTGGTCACGCGCAGGACCATCTTCGAACTGCGCAAGGCGCGCAACCGTGCCCACATCCTGGAAGGCCTGACGGTCGCGCTCGCCAACATCGACGAGATGATCGAGCTGATCAAGACCTCGGCCAATCCCGAGGAAGCGCGCGGCAAGATGCTGGCCAAGACCTGGGATCCGGGCATGGTCGGCGCGCTGCTCGCCGCCAGCGGCGCCGAAGCCTCGCGTCCGGAAGACCTGCCGAAGGGCGTCGGCCTGCAGGACAGCGGTTACCAGCTCACCGAGGTCCAGGCGCAGCAGATCCTCGACATGCGCCTGCATCGCCTGACCGGCCTCGAGCAGGAAAAGCTGACCGACGAATACCGCCAGTTGCTCGACACCATCCGCGGCCTGATCGACATCCTGGAACATCCGGGCGTGCTGATGGCGGTGATCCGCAGCGAGCTGGAAAACGTCAAGGAAGAATTCGGCGATGTCCGTCGCAGCGAAATCCGCGCATCGGAAGAGGATCTCGACATCCTCGACCTGATCGCGCCGGAAGACGTGGTGGTGACGTTGTCGCATGCCGGTTATGCCAAGCGCCAGCCGGCCACGACCTATCGCGCGCAGAAGCGCGGCGGCAAGGGTCGCAATGCGGCGGCGACCAAGGACGAGGATTTCATCGACCAGTTGTGGCTGGTCAACACCCACGACACGCTGCTGACCTTCACCAGCACCGGCCGGGTGTTCTGGCTGCCGGTGCATCAGCTGCCCGACGCCGGCCCGAACGCGCGCGGCCGTCCGATCATCAACTGGCTGGCGCTGGAAGCCGGCGAGCAGGTGCAGGCGGTGCTGCCGGTGCGTGCGTACGACGATAGCCACTTTGTGTTCTTCGCCACCCGCAACGGCATGGTCAAGAAGGTCAACGCCGAGCTGACCAATGGCGAACGCGACGTCATGCTGTTCGCCAGCAACGGCAAGGCCGTGCGTTTCGACGAAGGCAGCGTGCGCGCGATGGGTCGTACCGCGACCGGCGTGCGCGGCATGAAGCTGGCTCCGGGCGAGGAAGTACGCAGCCTGATCGTGATCCGTGGCGACGACGATATCCTCACCGCGAGCGAGCGCGGCTACGGCAAGCGCACCGAAGTCGCCGAATTCCCCAAGAAGGGCCGCGGCACCCAAGGCGTGATCGCGCTCAAGACCACCGAACGCAACGGCCAGCTGGTCGGTGCGATCCAGTTGAGCGACCACCACGACGTCCTGTTGATCTCCGACGGCGGCACCCTGGTGCGCACGCCAGCGACGGACATCTCGCAGGTCGGGCGCAATACCGCGGGCGTGACCTTGATCCGTCTGGCGCCGGATGAAAGCCTGCAGGCGATCGAGCGTCTCGACGTGTCGCTGGAGATCGATGGCGAGGAGATCGCGCCCGAGCCGGGATCGATGCCGGCGGCGGCTGCGGGAAGTGAGGCACAGCCGTCCGACCAGGCCGAATGACGAAATGAAAGGGCGCTTCGGCGCCCTTTCATTTCAGATCCACCACATTGCCGGGTCAATCAGCGGATCGGCATGTTCCGCCGATTCATCGGCATCGGGTACGCGGATCCTGGCCGGGACACCGACGGCGACACCGCGATCGGGGACATCGGTCACCACGACCGCGTTCGCACCGATGCGCGCATCGTTGCCGATCGTGAGCGGCCCGAGAATTTTCGCGCCGGCCCCGATCAGCACGCGATCACCGACTGATGGATGGCGCTTGACCGGCGCGTTTGCGGTACCACCCAGGGTCACGCCGTGATAGATCAGGACGTCGTCGCCGATTTCAGCGGTCTCGCCGATCACCACGCCCATGCCGTGGTCGATCACGCAGCGGCGACCGATCCTTGCGGCAGGATGGATTTCCACGCCGGTGACCATGCGCGAGAAGAGTGC
>JAEKKW010000149.1 GCA_019510195.1 Lysobacterales bacterium
TGGGCATCTGGCTGCTGCTGCTCGCCTGCGTCGGCGTCTCTGAATTGATGGGAGGCTAGATGACCGCAGCCCTGCCCGACCGCCAGCACCTGGCCCTCCGCAACCTCGCCCGCAAGAACGCCGGCGAGGAGGTGGGCTGGATCAATATCGCCGACGCCATCGCCCTGGCCGAGGCCGGCCTGTGCCGCCGCACGGCGGAGGGCTGGAAGATCACCACCGAAGGCCAGGCCCTGCTTGCCGTGGGCCCGGACGCTACCCCGCCCGACAGCTCCGACGTCGTTCCGATGTTCGCCAACGACGCAAAATCCCGAGATTGAAAGAGGCTCGCCCGACCATGGCCAAGATCCCTGTCGCCAAACCCCCGACCCCGCCCGCCATCGAGTTCCGCGCCGCCATCGAAGCGGCCCGCCGCGAGGGCGTCGAGCTCGACCAGCTGACCCTGCGCCTCACCCTGCGGGCCGAGGCCAGCCTGCGCCGCGACCGCAGCCTGGCGGTCGAGGACATCAGCTATCAGGACGGCGCCATGCTGTTCCTGGGCGTTCCGGTGATCGCCGGCGGCGTCGACGCCAGCCGGCTCGAGCGCAACGCTTAGAGCACGCCAGGCGAAAGTGTGAGCGGTTTCGCCGCCTCGGTATGCCCTAAACTTATGAATCTAGACCCTTTTCGTCCGCCTTTGGCGCTTCCGCCAAAGTCGGAAAGGGTCTAGCGCGACGCCTGGGTCGCGACCCAGGCCTCGGACGAGGGGGTGGTGTGGATCACCCCGCACCGCTGGCAACGGAAGGTCAGGGGGTCGGCCCGGTTGGCCAATTCGGTCGGCCGGAGCCAATGGCCGGTCTGGACCGGCTTATCCGCGGTCGGGCAGTGGGTCATTACGCGCATGGGCGCTCAATTAAGCCCATCCGGTGTCCGAACTGAGGCGAAACTAGAAACCCGCCATCCTGAGCAGCAGATTGACGCCGATCGACAGCCCCGCGCCCAGCGCCAGGCCGCCGATCACGAACGCGACCCGCCGCGCCC
>JAEKKW010000030.1 GCA_019510195.1 Lysobacterales bacterium
CCAGCAGGCGCCGCATGCCCTCGGCGGGCGAATACTCCCCATGCAACACATCGCGTACGCCGCGACTGATCGGCAGATCGATGCCGTGGCGCTCGGCCAGCCGCATCACTTCGTCGGCGGTCTGGATCGATTCCACCACCTGGCCGATCGCGCGCACCGCGTCGTCAATCGATTGCCCGCGTCCCAGCGCCAGGCCCAAACGGCGGTTGCGCGAGAGATCGCCGGTGCAGGTCAGCACCAGGTCGCCGAGACCGGCGAGACCCATCAGGGTTTCCGGCTGCGCGCCCATCGCGGCGGACAGCCGCAGCATCTCGTTGAGGCCGCGGGTGATCAGGCCGGCGCGCGCGTTCAGGCCCAGCTCCATGCCGTCGGCGACGCCGGTGGCCACCGCCAGCACGTTCTTCATCGCGCCGCCAAGTTCGGCGCCGACCATGTCATCACCGGTATAGGCGCGGAAATCCGGGCCATGGAGGATGTCGGCGACGCGCTGGCCAAAGGCCGGCGTATCCGAATGGACGGTCAGCGCGGTGGGCAGGCCGAGCGCGACTTCCTTGGCGAACGAAGGCCCGGTGACCACGGCGAGCGGCACGTCGTCGCCGAGCAGGTCGGCGGCGACTTCATGGAGGAATCGTCCGGAACCGGGCTCGAAGCCCTTGGTCGCCCACGCCAGCCCGGTGCCGGGGCGGCGATGCGGCGCAATCTCCGCGACTGTTTCGGCAAATGCATGCGAGGGCACCACGACCAGCAGCAGGTCGGCCGCGGCGACCGCCGCGACGAAATCGGTTGTTGCACGCAGGCTGCCCGGCAAGGCGATGCCGGGCAGGTAGCGCGGATTTTCATGGCGCTGGTCGATCGCTTCGACCACCACCGCATCACGGCCCCACAGCAAGGTGTCCTCGCCGTGGCGCGCAATCAATGCGGCGAGCGCGGTGCCCCAGGAGCCCGCGCCCAGCACGACCACCGAAGTGGTTGCCATCGCCGTCACCGGCTCAGGGGGCCTTGATCAGGCGTTCCCTGCCGTCTCCGTGCCAGACTCCAGCGCACCCTGCTCCTGTTGGGCAGCACGCTGGCGCAGGCCTTCGGCATACAGCGCGTCGAAGTTGATCGGCTGCAGATAGAACGGCGGGAAGCCGCCACCGTTGATCAGCTCGCTGATCGCCTGGCGTGCATAGGGATAGAGGACGCCCGGGCAATGCGCGCCGAGCATGGCATCGAGGCCGGCGGCATCGAAGCCGCTCAGGCCGAACACGCCGGCCTGCTGCACTTCGGCGAGATAGGCGGTCTTGCCATTGAGGGTGCAGGTCAGGGTCACGCCCAGCACCACTTCGTAGGCGTTTTCGGCGACCTGGCCGGCGCGCTGGTTGAGGTTCATCTGCAGGTCCGGCTGGCCCTGCTCGGTGAACACGGCAGGAGCATTCGGGGCCTCGAAGGAGACGTCGCGGGTATAGATCTTTTCGATGCTGAAAGTGGCGCCCTGCTCTTCGGCGGCATTGGCCGGGACGGCAATACCGTTCGTCGTCGTCTCGTCGGACATGGAATGCTCCAGTAACTGTTTCGATTGGGAATCGTCGATTATCGCACGAAGGCGACATCCCCCTTCGTGGGGACGGCCATCACACGAATCAACGACCTTTCACCAACGGCAGGTCCGCGCCGATCCAGCCGCCGATGCCACCATCGAGCACATAGACCTTTTCGAATCCGGCCTTGGCCAGGCGCCCGGCGGCACCACCGGCGCTCTGCCCGGTCTTGCACACCAGCACCACCGGCAGCGCCTTGGCGCCGGCAAGCAGCTTGTTCTCGGGATCGAACTGGCTCATCTGCACGTTGCGCGAGCCGGCGATGTGGCCAGCCTGGAAATCGTTGATCGGACGGAGATCGATCACCAGCGCGCCATCGTGGTTCATCAGGCCGGTGAGCTGGGCCGGCTTCAGCGTCTTCCAGCCCTGCACCAACCGCATCACCTCGGTGACGATCAAGGCCAGGGTGAGGCCGGCCAGGCCCAGCGACAGCATCAGGTGGCGGCCGGCGAATGCGATCAGGTCTTGCAGGGTCACGGGGGAATCCGGGTTGCGCGAGCGGATGGCGATTGTCGCCCAGCGCGGACTTCCGCGCCAATGTGAGCGGTCTACTGGCCGTTCCAGAAATCCGGGAGACCCGACGTCACCCACCACATCCTGGTGGCGGCATCGTAATGCCAGGTCTCGCGATACGTGATCGTGCGCGCGGCCATGGTGTTGCGGTTGGCGATGCCGACCTCAATGGTGCGAACCGCTTCGTCGACATCACCGCCACCGCTGTCGAGTGTCCGGTAGGAGGTGATCTCCACCTGCTTGTAGCGTTCGAGTTCGAAATCGCTGAGCGGATGCGCGCTGCGCCAGGCCGGATCCTGTTGCGCCCATGCACCGCGGATGTCACCCCAACGCAACGCCGCCGAATAGGCGTACTGGGCCTTTTCCAGCGCGTTGGCCTTGCCGCGACTGCCGGCACTGGCGCAGGCGACGGCGAACAGGCCGAGCAACAGCAACAGGGTGCGGATGCGGAATTTCATGGCGTCATCCTACTCCGGCCCGATTCGATCGGACACGACCGCGACGTAGCGCGATTCCATGCTGGTGGCGACGCGGCCATCACCACGGCGCACTTCGGACTGGATCCGGAATGAAGCGTGCTTGCCTTCGCGCAGTTCACGCAGCACGGCGTCGGCATCCGGCGGTTCGGCGAACACGGCGCAGGCATCGAGATCATCGTAGAGCGGCACGCGGTATTTCACCTGCGAATCGGCGACGTAGACCTCGGCCTTGATACCGCGGCGTTCCAGCCATGCCGTGGCCAATCCCCAACCGGCCAATGTCATCAACGACACCAGGCTGCCGCCGAACGCGCAGTTCTTGTCATTGACGTTGGCGGACAGCGGCGCGTGCAGGCAGCAACGATCGTCTTCGAGTTCCGCGAGGCGTGGCTGCAGCGCGGCGACCGGCGGCATGGCATGCAACAACGCTTCGATGCGGGCAGGGAGTTCGGTCTCGGACATGGGTATGCGATTCTTGGCGAATGACGATGCGGCACGAGCGCGAATGGTATGCGATCTCCCTGCGGCCGCAAGGCCAGCATCGGCAGTTGCGTGATGCGGTGGCGCATGCCGGCGGCCGCCTGCTGGCGATGTCGCCGCTGAGGATCGTGATGCCCGGCAGTGGCGATGCGCGTTCACGGCTGAGCGACGCACTCGCCGCGCCGCGATGCATCTTCACCAGTCCGAATGCGGTGACCAGCGCCGCGCGGTTGCAACCGTTGCAGATTTCCCGGGCCATTGCCGTGGGCGCGGGCACGGCCGCGGCGCTGCAAAGACACGGCGTGTCGCAAGTGGTTTCGCCGCGCCGGATGGACAGCGAGGGACTGCTGGATCTCGCCGAATTGCACGATGTCGCCGGCCAGCGCATCGGGCTGGTCAGTGGCGAAGGCGGTCGTGGCCTGATCGAACGCACGCTGCGCGAACGCGGTGCCGCCGTCATGCGCGCCGATGTCTACCGGCGTGATGTGGTGAAATTTTCGCCATCCCGGTTGCAGCGTTTCGATGCGTTGCCAGCTGCAACCGTGGTATTCGTCACCAGTGCCGAGGCGCTGGACGCCGCGTTCGATCAACTCGATCTCGAACGCCGCGCGAAGTTGCTGGCACTGCCGGCGATCGTCGCCAGCGAACGCTTGCGCGCGGCCTGCGCGCGGGCGGGTTTCACCCGCATCGTTGTCGCGGCCGGTGCGCAACCACGTGGCCTGGTCGCCGCGGTGACGCAAATGGCGAACCATGCCCGCTGAATCGCGATTGCCATCCTCGCTCGATCCCGCACTGCCGCGCGGTCACGTTCATCGCAAATCGCCCGCGGCCTGCGCGCGGGATTCAGCGCTCGAGGATCGCCACCACGCCCATGCCGCCGGCCGTGCAGATGCTGACCAGGCAACGACCGCCGCCGCGCTGTTCCAGCTCCTTCGCGGCAGTGGCGACGATGCGTGCGCCGGTCGCGGCGAACGGGTGGCCCACCGCCAGCGACGAACCGTTCGGATTGATCTTCGCCGGATCGATCGATCCCAGCGCTCCGCCCAATCCCAGCCGGTGGCGGCAGTAGTCATCGCTCTCCCACGCCTTCAGCGTGCACAGCACCTGCGCGGCGAAGGCTTCGTGGATTTCGTAGAGGTCGAAATCCTGCAGCGTCAGGCCGTTGCGCGCCAGCATCTGCGGCACCGCGATGGTCGGCGCCATCAGCAGGCCCTCGCCGCCGACGAAATCGACCGCGGCCACTTGCGCATCGCGCAGATATGCCAGCGGTTGCAGGCCATGCGCGCGCGCCCACTCGTCGCTCGCGAGCAGGCAGGCGGCGGCGCCATCGGTGAGCGGGGTGGAATTGCCGGCGGTCAATGTGCCCTTGCCGGAAGTCTTGTCGAACGCCGGTTTCAGCGTCGCCAGTTTTTCGATGGTCGAATCCGGGCGCAGGATGTTGTCGCGCTTGACGCCGCGGAATTCGACGACGAGATCATCGAAGAACCCGCGATCGTAGGCCGCGGCCAGCTTGCGATGCGATGCCACCGCCAATGCATCCTGTGCCTCGCGGTCGATGTGCCATTCCTTGGCCATGTCCTCGCAGTGCTGGCCCATGCTCTTGCCGGTGCGCGGCTCGGCGACGCCGGGGAAATCCGGTTTCAGCCAGCGCGGCGAGAAGCCCTTGAACGCGCGCAGCTTGTCCATCGTGTTCCTGGCGGCGTTCGCGCGCAGGATGGCGCTGCGCAACGCCTTGCCGTAGACAATCGGCACGTCGGAGGTGGTATCGCTGCCGCCACCGATGCCGGCTTCGATCTGGCCGGCGGCGATCTTGTTGCCAATGGTGATGATCGAATCGAGCGAGGTGCCGCAGGCGCGCTGCAAGGTGATGCCCGGCGTCAGCGGCGACAGTCCCGACGACAGCGCGGCCTCGCGCCCGAGGTTCCAGTCGGAGGAGTGCTTGATCACCGCGCCCATCGCGACCTCGCCCAGCACTTCGCCTTGCAGGTGGTATTTCTCGATCACTGCGCCCAGCGCGCGGATCGACAGGTCGAGGTTGCCGACACCCGCGTAGGCAGTGTTCTGGCGGCAGAAGGGAATGCGTGCGCCGCCGAGGACGGCAACCGGTTTGGCAAAGGGCATGACGGACTCCCGTGGCAGGTCGCGCCTGCGATACTGGCAGTCTAGTCGCGCCTGTGGCGCTTGCAAACCCTACCGTATGGAGCCCTGCTTGATGGCAAGCGCGACCGCCGCGTCCGAATCGCATCTTCCCGGCGTGATCGCGCTGGAGTTGTCGTCCGACAATGCGCCGCCGCGCGCCGCGATCGATACCGACAGCGCCGCGCGCCTGCTCGAACATCTCGCCCGCGATCTCGCCCTGCTGGTGCCGGGCCTCGAGAAGCTCGACCTCACCCTCGCCGGCGCCCATTTCGATGTCGCCGAGGCCTTGCGTCCCGGCTGGCCGCTGCATCGTCGCCTCGATGAACTGCGCGCACGTGCACCGGGACAGGCGACGCGCAAGGACGCGCAGTTGATCGCCTTCGGTGCCGATGGCAACGGCGCCATCCCGCAACCGTTGCAATGTGATCCGGTGCTGGCCGGCGCTTCATTGCGCGTGTTGCCGTTCCTGATCAGTGGTGAAGAAGGCGCGATCGCCGCCGTCGGCGACATCCTCGAAAACGAACTGCTCGATCGCGGCATGGCCAGTGCGGCCACGGCACTGCTGGCGCAGGACGCGTTCGCGACGCGCATCGAACACATGCGCTATCTCACCCTGCACGATTTGCTGGCGATGACGTCGATGCAGTACGGGCACATGGGCCTTGATCCGCTGTGGCCGATCCTTGAAACCGCGCTGCTGGCGCCAGGCGAAGATGCGGAGATCGATGCGCCGCCGGAGCCGCTGCTGCGACTGCGTGGCGGCGAAGTTTCGATCACCCTGTTCCCGCTGCAGGAGTGGGGTCGCCGTTATGCAACGGACAACGACGATCCCGAACGCCTGCAACGGCAGATGAGCCGTTTCGAGGCACGCCAGCGCCAATTGGCTGCCGTGCTGGAAGCGCACGGCATTCCCGTCGTCTACGACTATCTCACTGGCGCCACACTCGGCGCTTGATTACTTGGGCGGCGGAGTCGGTGCGGGTGCCGGCTCCGATGTCGGTGCCGGAGCAGGCGCCGGTTCCGATGCGGGCGGCGGAGTCGTCATGGTCGAACTCGGAGGCGTGCTCGGGGTGGAACTATCGGACGAGCCCGTGCTGGCGCAACCGCCCAGGACAACCAATGAAAGAACGGCGGGAATCGCGATCGCTCGCATCATCACTCCTCGACAACTGTGGGGGAGGCCACAGCTTGCACGTGCGCGCGAAACATTCCATTAAGTGCCATTCATTGCGCGCATCACTGCGCGGATTTTCATTTCATGATCACGCCGCACGCGATGCGCTTGCCGGAATTTCCGGAAGGCTGCGTGGTGTAGTCGTCGGGATCGGCGTGCACCACCAGCGCGCGATTCATCACGTCATTGGCCTGGCCACTGCCCAGCGTGACATCGGCGAAATGCGCATCCACCGCGGCATTGCCATTGGCATCGGCATGGATGTTCATCTGGTCGCCGAGATGGTGCGGTGATGCACCGATCCTGCCGTGCGGTTGTCCGCCCGGATTGAAATGCCCGCCGGCACTGCTGGCATCAGCGGCGCTGCAATCGCCTTTCTCGTGAATGTGGAACCCATGGTCGCTGTTCGGCGCGAGGCCGCCGACTTGGCCGCTGACGTGCACGCCGCCACCCGTGGCAGCGACCTGCAGCCTTCCGGTGACCAAACTGCCGGAACGCGCTTCAAGAGTCGCGTGTGCGGCAGGCGATGCAGGGGCGATCGAACCGTTGCTGGTGCAGCCACCCAGTACGACCATCGAAAGGATGGCGGGAATCGCGATGACTCGCATCGTTCGCTCCTTGGCTTGTGTCTGGACGCGCCAGCATGCGCCTGCGCGATCAACGTTTCATTACCCGCCATTCATTCCATCGCGCGAGACCGGCGGCGGCGGTCGCGGCAGCGCCGGGCTCAGCGTCGCTTGCGCGATGACCCCAGCTTGCGCGTCACCGTGTTGCGTCCCAGCCCGAGGCGATCGGCGGCGTGGCCGCGATGGCCATCGGTGGCGTCAAGCGCGGCCTGCAGCATGACTGCATCGAAACGGGCACGTGCCTTGGCGTGGAGATCGTCGACATCTGTTGCAAGTTGCGAATACGCCCAGGCGGCGAGTGCCTGCTCCCAATCGAGGCCGGCAACATGTATTTGCATCGAATTCAATTGCAGGTCATCGACCCCGATGCGCGCGTCCGGCGCCATCGCCGCCAGTCGCCAGCACAGGTTTTCCAGTTCGCGGACGTTGCCGGGCCAGTCGTGCGCCTGCAGCCTCTGCATCGCGGCGCGAGTGAAGCGCTTCGGTCCCACGTCCAGCCGCTGCGCCGCGCGTTGCAGGAAGCCTTCGGCCAGGCGCGGGATGTCGTCGCGGCGTTCGCGCAATGGTGGAATGGCAAGGCGCACCACGTCGAGGCGATGCAGCAGGTCGGCGCGGAATCGCCCCTGCGCGACCAGTTGTTCCAGCGGCTGGTGGGTCGCCGCGATGATGCGGACGTCGACGCGGATCAGCTCGCGGCCACCGACGCGGAAGAATTCTCCCTCGGCCAGCACGCGCAGCAATCGCGTCTGCAACGGCGCCGGCATGTCGCCGATCTCGTCGAGGAAGAGCGTGCCGCCGTCGGCCTGCTCGAAGCGACCGACGTGGCGCCGCGCCGCGCCGGTGAAGGCGCCGGCTTCGTGGCCGAACAATTCCGATTCGAGCAGTTCGGCGGGAATCGCCGCGGTGTTGAGCGCCACGAACGGGCGCGACGCGCGCGGGGACTCGAGATGGATCGCGTGCGCCACCAGTTCCTTGCCGGTGCCGGTTTCGCCGGTGATCAGCACGTTCAACGGCGCCTGGGCGACGCGGCCGATGCTGCGGAACAGGGCCTGCATGACCGGCGTATCACCGATCAGCAAGGGCGTCTCCGGCACTTCCGGCGCGACTTCGCTCTCTGCCACCGCCGGCGTGTCGAGCACGCGTGCCGCCAATCCAACGGCATCGTCGAGGTCGAATGGTTTCGACAGGAATTCGTAGGCACCGCCACGGAACGCGCCGGCGGTAGACGTGACGTCGGTATGCGCCGACATCACCACCACCGGCAAATCCGGATGCAGGCGCTTGATGCGTTCCAGCAACTTCAGGCCATCGTCGCCCGGCATGCGTACATCGGTGAACAGCAACGCGGGTGGAGACGCGGCTTCCTGCAACGCCGACCACGCCGTCGCGCCATCGGCGAATTCGCGCACCGCATGCCCGGCATCGCGCAACGCCGTGGCCAGCACGAAGCGCACCGATGCGTCATCGTCCACCACCCAGAGTTCAGGCCGGTGCATCGTTGCCCTCCTCCCGCACCGGCAGCAACAGGGTGAACACGGTGTGGCCCGGTCGTGAACGGTAGCTCACGGTGCCGCGATGTTCGCGCGCCACCTGTTGCGCCAGCGCCAATCCCAGCCCGCTGCCATCGGCGCGCCCGCTCACCAGCGGCAGGAACACCTGCTCGGCCAGTTCCGGCGGCACGCCCGGGCCGTCATCGACGATGTCGAAACGCAAGGCCAGCGGCACCTGTTCCGCACCGATGCGCGCGCCATGTTCGGCGCGCGTGCGCAAGGTGATGTTGTTGGCGCCGGCTTCGATCGCGTTGCGCACCAGATTCCACGCCGCCTGGCTGAGGCGATCGGCGTCGCCGAACAATTCCGGGAGACTGGGGTCGTAATCGCGGCCGATCCGCACCGCCCAGCCGGCATCGCTTTCGGCAAGCCGCAACACGCGCTCCAGCACGGCGTGCACGTTCACCGGCGCATGCGGTTGCTGTGGGCGCGGCGACATCAACCGTTCCAGCAAGATGATCAGGCGCTCCACTTCCGACTGGATGAGCTGGCTGAGTTCCTGCGTCGATTCACCGCCGCGACGCGCGATCAACTGCGCCGCGCCCTTGATGCCCGCTAGGGGATTGCGCAATTCGTGCGCGAGCCCCTTCAATGCCGCCGCGACCGCCGCCGGCAGCGCGTCGCCGTCACGCTGCGCGAATTCATCCACCGGATGCGCCTCCAGCAACCAGCCGTCAGCGCATCGCGACAGCCAGAGATCGGCGAAACGTGGTTCGCCGACACCGGGAACCTGCATCGGCACCCGGCGCAGGCGCCGTGGCGGCGCATCGTCGCCGGCATCGGCCAGTGTGGTGGCCAGGACATCGCCACTGACTTCCAATGCCGCCAGCGGCAGGCCCAGTGGCCGCCGCAGGCCGACGCCCAGCCAGCGCGCGAAGGCCGGATTGCAGCCGGCGATATGGCCGGCACCATCGCTCCATGCCAGTGGCGTGGTCAGCAGGTCGGGATCGGGAGCGGACGTGGTCATTGCACCAATAGTGTGCATGAACGATACGGACCCGGCACGCCCATCGGATTCGACCGCAAGACCCGGGAGGCGCGACACTGGGCGCGGACGCAGACTGCGTGCCATGGACATGACCCCCGCGATGCATCGAGATGCCCTTGCCGCCGCTACGCTGAGCGATCCGCGCTGGCCGGACGTGCAAACCCACAACGCCACCGCCGATGGCCGCTTCTGGTTCGGTGTCGCCACCACCGGCGTGTTCTGCCGGCCCGGCTGCGGCGCACGCACGCCACGCCCGGAGAACGTGCGTTTCTTCACCAGCATCGATGCGGCCAAGGCGGCGGGATTCCGCCCCTGCAAGCGTTGCCGCCCGGAAGGATTGTCGGATGCGCAAGCCAATCGGGTGCTGGTCGAAGCCGCCTGCCAGCACATCGACAGCGCCGAGCGCGAACCGGCCCTGGCCGAACTCGCCGCAACGGCAGGCATGAGTCCATTCCATTTCCAGCGCATCTTCAAGGCCGTGCTCGGCATCAGCCCGAAGCAATACGCCAGGGCGCGCCGCCAGCGCCTGGTTCGCGAACGCCTCGATGCCGGCAGTGACGTCACCACCGCCATGCACGATGCCGGTTTCGGTTCGGCGTCGCGCTTCCACGCCCAGGCGCAGGACCACCTCGGCATGCCGGCCCGCACGTATCGCGACGGCGGCAAACACGAGCGCATCCGTTACGCGCTCGGCGACACTTCGCTGGGACGCGTGCTGATCGCGGCAACCGATCGCGGCCTGTGCACGATTTTGTTTGGTGAGGATGATGATGCGCTGGTCGCCGACCTCCACGCGCGTTTCTCCCGCGCCGAATGCATTTCCGACGATGCCGCGCTGGCGAAACATTTCGCCGACGTGATCCGGCTGGTCGACGATCCCGCCCATGGCCCCGACTTGCCGCTCGACATCCGTGGCACCGCCTTCCAGCAGAAGGTGTGGTCGCAACTGCGGCGCCTTCCCGCCGGCAAGACCGTCAGTTATTCCGAGCTGGCGACGCAGATCGGTGCACCGGACGCCGCGCGCGCGATCGCCGGCGCCTGCGCGGCGAATCCCCTCGCGGTCGCCATCCCCTGCCATCGCGTGGTGCGCGCCGATGGCGCCTTGTCGGGATATCGCTGGGGCGTGCAGCGCAAGAAGAAGCTGCTGCAACGCGAAGGCGCGATCGAACGCGATGCCTGAGAAGAATCAGCTGCCCGGCCGGGTCAGCGCGTAGAGGATCTTGAGGTCCTCGGGCTGGAACTCGGGCGCGAGATCCTTGCCGTCGTCGCGGGCGCGGTAGTGCATGCGGAACGCACGCAACGCGGCGGCGCGATCGCGGATGTCGTAGCCGACCACGCGCATCGCCATCCAGCCGTCGAATCCGGCCGGCGGATCGACCAGCTCGCCTTGTGGCCATTGCCCGTAACCGGCATCGGCCAGACGCTTCCATGGGAACAGCGGGCCCGGATCGATCTTGCGCGTCGGCGCCAGGTCCTGGTGGCCGATCACGTTGCCCTTGGGGATGTGCAGACGCGTGGTGAGATCGCCGAGCAAGGTCAGCAAGGCCTGCACCTGCGGCTCGGTGAACGGTTCGCTGCCGTTGTTGTCGATCTCGATGCCGATCGACGCACTGTTGAGCTCGGTCATCGTGCCCCAGCGCCCGGCACCGGCCTGCCACGCGCGCAACCCATCCGGCACCAGCTGGTAGATATGGCCATCCTTGCCCAGCAGGTAGTGTGCACTGACGGGATGCGCGGCTTTTGCATCGCTGAGCGTCTGCAGGCTTTCGTCCACCGAACCCTGCTCGGTGTAATGGACGACGATCAGCTGCGCCT
Source organism: Lysobacterales bacterium (assembly GCA_019510195.1). Classification (GTDB taxonomy): domain Bacteria; phylum Pseudomonadota; class Gammaproteobacteria; order Xanthomonadales; family Xanthomonadaceae; genus Solilutibacter. The sequence goes on from JAEKKW010000030.1 coordinate 11,345, forward strand.
TGCGATCGTCGACATTCGGCGATTTGACGAAGGTGGCGATGGGGTTGCGCGCCGGCTGGGTGGCGCAGGCCGTCAGGCCCAGTGCCAGCGCGGCGATCAACAATTTCGGGACGAGTGAAATCCGGCGCATGGCCAGATCATGCCACGACTTGCTCCGGCAGTCGCAATTGCCAGTAGCCGACATCGATCCAGCGCCCGAGCTTCCAGCCGACCTCGCGGAATGCACCGATTGGCTCGAAACCGAGGCCTTCGTGCAAGGCGACACTCGCCGCATTCGGCAGCGACACCCCGCCGATCACCACATGGATGCCGCAATCACGCAGGCATTCCAGCAGCTGGGCGTACAACTGTTTCCCGAGTCCGCGCCCGATCGCCGCATCATCGAGATAAATCGAACTCTCGACCGTGCGTGCATAAGCGGCTCGCGCCTTCCACTGTCCGGCGTAGGCGTAACCGACCACGCCGCCGCGTTCTTCCAGCACCAGCCACCGCAGCCCGTGATCGCGGACCTGCGCCATCCGTCGTGCCATTTCGCCCTCGTCCACTTCATCGAGCTCGAAGGTGACGATGGTGTCGCGCACGTGCACGTTGTAGATCGCGGCGATGGCGGCGGCATCCGCCGCCACCGCATCACGAATCCGGAGATCGCCGTTCGTCACAGATCGTAGGCCGATTCACCGTGCGACGTGATGTCGAGGCCTTCGCGCTCGTCTTCTTCGCTCACGCGCAGGCCCACCAGTTTGTCGGCGATCTTGAACGCCACGAAGGCGACGACCGCCGTCCACGCCACGGTGATGCCGACCGCCTTGGCCTGGATCAGCAACTGCTCCCACATGCCGGGGTAGCCCGTCGTCATCTTCACCCAGTCCTGCACCGACCCCGGGCCGCCGAGGCTCGGCGAATTGAAAACGCCGGTCAGCAGCGCGCCGCAGATGCCGCCCAACGCGTGGACGCCGAACACGTCGAGCGCGTCGTCGGCCTTGATCAGTCGCTTCAATCCGGTCACGCCCCACAGGCAGATCAGGCCCGCCAGCGCACCAATCGCGAACGCCCCGGGAATGCCGACATTGCCCGCTGCCGGCGTGATCGCGACCAGTCCGGCCACCGCGCCCGATGCCGCGCCGAGCATCGACGGCTTGCCCTTCAACAGCCACTCGGCGAAGGTCCACGACAGCACCGCGCAGGCCGTGGCGAGATAGGTGTTGATGAAGGCGAGGCCGGCCGTGCCATTCGCTTCCAGCGCGGAACCGGCGTTGAAACCGAACCAGCCGAACCACAGCAGCGAAGCGCCGATCATCGTCATCGTCAGGCTGTGCGGCTTGATCGCCTCGCGGCCGTATCCCAGGCGCTTGCCGAGCACGAATGCGCCGACCAGTCCGGCGACGCCGGCGTTGATGTGCACCACCGTGCCGCCGGCGAAATCGAGCGCGCCCATCTGCCAGATGTAACCGGCCGTTGCATTCGCCGCGCTCGCCTTGGCAGCATCGACATAAGCATCGGGACCGGCCCAGAACCACACCATGTGCGCCACCGGCAAATAGCTGAAGGTGAACCAGATCACCGCGAAGATCAGCACCGCCGAGAACTTCACGCGTTCGACGATCGCGCCCAGGATCAGGCACACGGTGATCGCGGCGAACGTGGCCTGGAACGCGACGAAGACCAGCTCGTACATCGGCGTGCCCTTGGAGAACGTCGCCCCCAGCGAGAACGAACCATCCGCCGGATTGAAGGTGCCGTCCAGGAACAGCCGTGACCCGCCGCCGATGAAGGCGTTGCCCTCGGTAAAGGCCAGGCTGTAGCCGTAGATGCACCACAGGACGCTGATCAGCGAAAACACCACGAACACCTGCATCAGCACCGACAGCATGTTCTTGGTGCGTACCAATCCGCCATAGAACAATCCCAGTGCCGGCACGCTCATCAGCAATACCAGCGCGGTCGACATCAGCATCCACGCGGTATCGCCCTTGTCGGGCGTTGGTGCCGCGGCAGCGGTTTGCGCCAGCGCGATGCCGGGCATCAGCAATGACGCCACGGCCAGCGCGCGTACATGTCGAAAGATCTCTTTCATGTCTTCTTCCCCTTCACAATGCGTCGTCGTCGAGTTCGCCGGTGCGGATGCGCACCGTGCGCTCGAGGGATTGCACGAACACCTTGCCGTCCCCGATCTTGCCCGTGCGCGCCGCCTTGACCAGCCCTTCCAGCGCCATCTCGACCTGCGCCTCCGGCACTGCGCATTCGAGCTTCAGCTTGGGCAGGAAATCGACGGCGTACTCGGCGCCGCGGTACAACTCGGTATGGCCTTTTTGTCGCCCGAAGCCTTTCACTTCTGTCACGGTGATTCCCGACACGCCGATTTCGGAAAGCGCTTCACGCACTTCGTCGAGCTTGAACGGCCGGATGATTGCGGTCATCAGTTTCATCTCGTGGCTCCTGTTCTCAGAAAGACTTGCTTAGCGTCACGACACCCGTGTCGCCACCGATGTTGTTGCCATGCGCGTTGGTGTAGAGGATCTTGTCGGCATCGGTACCGGCATAGGCGACGGCGATCGAATAGCCGTTCTTCCACGCTTTGGTGACGCCAAGTCGCCAGTCGCCGTAGTCGTACGCACGGCTGTGGCGAATCCACTGTTTCCCGGCGTGCGCGTTGAGCGTCCAGCCCGGCGTAAATTCCCAGTTCACCGCCCCTTCGACGTAATCGCTGCCTTTCGAGCGCGCATAGCCGAACAGATTGCCCAGCGCATGCGATGCCTTCAGCGTCGCGACGCCATAGGTCACGCCGGCATAGGCTTCGGTGGTGTCGGGATGAGTGAATCCGGCCGGGTACGTGCCAGGATAGGTGTAGGACAGGACGCCGACGTCGAGCGTGGTCTTCCCACCGAATTTGCGGCGGTAACCCGCGTAGAGGTCGATCTCGAGGCTGTTGGAAACCCGTGCCTCGCTGGTCGATTGATCGGACAGCCAATTGACGTTGCCGTCCCACGTTCCAACATACAAGCCATTGGTCGCGCCATATTCCAGGCTGCCCTGCAACGACGGCTTGCGGTTGCTTTGCGAAATTCCGCGGAACACATCATCGCTGGCGATTGCAAGCGACCCCGTGGCGGTTCCGGCGTGCACATCGAGTGCATGTAGTGATGCGAGAAACAGGATTGCGAACGCTAGCGCGCGCATGCCCGTCAGAGTGCGGGCGGCATTCATGGATGTGGAACGAAATTCGTAGTGAGACGTCATGACACAGGCTCCTTTCAGTGGTCTGCCTTCCCCGCGGTCATCGGTTTCGTTCTCTATCCATTGGCGTGTGATGCGGTCTGGTGTTTCACCTCCCTTGTTCGTGGATGGGCGCCACCGCTCGATGCGCGGTGGCAGCCCGGGTTGACGTTGTCGCGGAAATCAGATCGTGTAGTACATCTGGTATTCGAGCGGATGCGTCGCCGCGCGGAAGCTGGTGACTTCCTTCATCTTCAGCGCGATGTAGGCGTCGATGAAGTCGTCGGTGAACACGCCACCGGCCTTCAGGAACTCGCGATCGGTGTCGAGCGCTTCCAGCGCCTGGTCCAGCGAATGACAGACGGTCGGGATGTTCTTCTCCTCTTCCGGCGGCAGGTCGTACAGGTCCTTGTCGCTCGGCGCGCCCGGGTCGATCTGGTTCTTGATGCCGTCCAGGCCGGCCATCATCAGCGCGGCGAAG
>JAEKKW010000148.1 GCA_019510195.1 Lysobacterales bacterium
CGGAGGGGGCGCACACCGTCGTCAACGGCGAAGCCGTCCGCCAGGACGATGCCGAGCGCCAGTTCGTGATCGAAGCCGCCGAGCAATGATGCGCGACGATCGCGATCGGCTGATCGGGGCCTATCGCAGAGACGGTTTCGTCGCGGTGCGCGGGCTGATCGATCCAGCCGAACTCACGCCCCTCGCCACCGCCGTCGATGCCGCGGTCGCGCGGCGCAAGGCCGGCGACACGCGCAGCCTGGCGGATAAATCGCGCTACGAACAGTCGTTCGTGCAGTGCCAATATATGTGGGAGGATTCGCCCGACATCCGCCCCCTCACCTTTCACCAGGAGATCTGCCGGATGGCCGCCGAACTGGTCGGCGCCGGCGCCATACGGCTGTGGCACGACCAGGCGCTGTACAAAGAGGCCGGAGGCAAATCGACCCAGGCGCACCAGGATCATCCCTATTGGCCGATCGCCGAGGACGCGACGATCACTGCCTGGATTCCGTTGGTCGAGGTCGATCGCGAGACCGGTTGCATGGGCTATGTCCCCGGCTCGCACCGCGACGCGCGCCAATTCATCGACATCTTCGCCGGCGACGACAGCAAGGCACCGCAAGTCGAGGACCGAGCGGTATTCGTCCCCGCCCAGCCCGGCGACGTGCTGTTCCATCACGGTCGCACGATGCACATGGCGCTGCCTAACCGATCGGGGATCACGCGCCGCGCTTACACCGCGATCTATTTCGCCGATGGCTGCACACGCGGCAGCGGGCGTGCGCATCCATCAGTCGACCGCAGCGGCCGTCTGACGCCCATTGTCATCCCCCCGCTTTGGCGGGAAAGACGATCTTGGGGTTAGGCCCTGCCGGGAATGATCCCGAGCGCGAGTGAACGCCGGAATCTCTCATCGCTCATATCCGGCCACGGCGCTGGCTCAGGAAATGCCCCGCCCGGCAGCGGCCAGGCGATCGGGGTCGCGGGGCCGTCGATCGCTGCACCTATCTCTATCCGGG
>JAEKKW010000035.1 GCA_019510195.1 Lysobacterales bacterium
GTTCATTCCCTGCATCAGTTCGCTGGCGGTTGCGATGCCGGGGATCAGCGGGCAATCTACCGCATTCGCCCGCAGCAGTTCCGGCGACGAGCCCGGCGAGATCGCGAAGACCGCGCCGGAATCGCGCACGGCTTCGTAGTGTTCCGTCGTCAGCACGGTGCCGGCCCCGACGATCGCGTCCGGCAACTCGCGCGCGATCTTTGCGATCGCCTCCATCGCCACCGGCGTGCGCAGGGTGATCTCCAGAACACGCAATCCGCCATCGACCAGCGCGCGCGCGAACGGCACCGCGTCTTCGAGGCGATCGATGGTGATGGTGGGGATGATCGGTGCGGCGCGCAAGACTTGGTCGGGCGTCAGTGGGATGGTCATGATGTGCTGTTCTCGAAACTGTGGATGGCCATCGCTGCACCGAGCAGGCCGGGATTGGGATGGACGATGACGCGTACGTCGATGCGCTCGAGGTAGGCGACATAACGTCCCTTCATCAGGAAGCGCTCGCGGAACGCGCTGCTGCGCAGGAATGGAATGAAACGAGGCACGATGCCGCCCGCGATCACCACGGAATGTGCGCCATGGATCAGTACGCAGTCGCCGGCGACGCTGCCGAGCATCGCGCAAAAGCGCGCCAGCGTCTCTCTTGCTGCGTGGTCATGGCCGTCGAGCGCCGCGGCGACGATGTTGGCGGGATCGCGCAGGCCGCCGTTCAATCCTGCTTCGCCGGGCCCGACGCTGGACGCCACCGCGGGCACGCCGCGATACACCGCGTCGATTTCCGAGATGCCCTTGCCGCACAGCACGCGCTCGGTGGAGGTGCGGCCATGGCGCGCGGTCATCCACTGTTCGATCATGCGTTCCTCGTCGCCGACCGGCGCGAAGCTGACGTGCCCGCCTTCGGTGGCGACGACATTCCAGCCCTTCGCGGCATCACCGACCAGCAGCGCGACGCCGAGGCCGGTGCCGGGACCGAGCACGCTGATTGGACCTGTGTCGATATTGTCCGGGCCGAACAGGTGGACATAGTCTTGTGGCTGCAGCGTGGGAATCGCCCAGGCGATTGCACCGAAATCGTTGATGACATGCAGTGCCTCGAGGCCGAGCGATGCCTCCAGTTCGCGCTGGCTGAACGACCAGGCGCGATTGGTCAAGCGGATTTCGTCGGCACTGACCGGGCTGGCGACCGCGATCGCGGCATGCTTCGGCCGTTGACCGACGGCGGCGAGGTAGGACTCGATCGCGTGTTGCAGGCTGGCGAAATCATCGTTGTGCAGTGTCTGCGCGTGTTGCAGTGTGCAGTCGCCAGCGTCGAGGTCGACCAGCGCAAAGCGCGCATTGGTGCCGCCGACGTCGCCAACCAGTGCCAGCCGGTCCGTGCTGCTCATGCCCGCGTGTCCTGGGCGAACAGGCTGCAGGCGCCGGTTTCGGCGTTGCCGACGTTGTTGCGCATCAGGCCGAACAGTTCACGGCCCATGCCGGCGTGATGCGCGGAAACATCGGGACGCTGCGCCGCGCGTGCGTTCCATTCGGCTTCGGGCACCAGCGCATCGATCGTGCCTGCATCGCTGTCGATGCGGATGCGGTCGCCATCGCGCAGCTTCGCGATCGGGCCGCCTTCCACCGCTTCCGGATGGAGATGGATCGCCGCCAGCACCTTGCCCGATGCGCCGGACATGCGGCCATCGGTGAGTAGCGCGACGCGCTGGCCGCGATCCTGCAGCGCCGCCAGCGTTGGCGTCAGTTTGTGCAGTTCCGGCATGCCGATTGCGCGCGGACCCTGCCCACGCACCACCGCGATGAAATCGCCTTCGAGCCGGCCGGCCTTGAACGCGGCGATCAGCGCATCCTGCGATTCGAAGACTTTTGCCGGCGCTTCGATGCCGCGATGTTCGGCCGTGACCGCCGAAACCTTCACCACCGCGCGACCGAGATTTCCTTGCAGGCGACGCAATCCGCCTTCCTTGTCGAAGGCTTCGGCAAGTGGGCGCAGGATCGAAGGGTCGCTCGACTGCACCGGCACACCCGCCCACTTCAATGCCGTGCCATCCAGTTCCGGATGCAACGCCTGCTGGCGCATGCCACCGCCATGCACGCACAGGATGTCCTCGTGAAGCATCCCGGCATCGAGCAGTTGCTGGATGATGAAACCGAGTCCGCCGGCGTCGTGGAACTGGTTCACGTCGCCGGAACCATTGGGATACACGCGCGCCAGCAGGGGCGTCGCCCGCGATAGCGCGTCGAGATCGTCCCAGTCGATGTGGATGCCGGCCGCCTGCGCGACCGCGACCAGGTGGATCGCGTGATTGGTCGAGCCACCGGTCGCGGCGAGTCCGACCAGCGCATTGACAATGGCCTTTTCGTCGATGGTGCGGCCGATCGGGCGATAGTCGTCGCCGAGCGCGGTGATGCGCAGCACCTGTTCGGTGGCGGCAACGGTGAGCGCATCACGCAGCGGCGTGTTCGGCGGAACGAAGGCACTGCCCGGCATGTGCAGGCCCATCATTTCCACCAGCATCTGGTTGGAATTGGCGGTGCCGTAGAAAGTGCAGGTGCCGGGCGCATGGTAGGAGGCGCCTTCCGCGTCCAGCAGTTCCTCGCGCGTCGCTTCGCCGATGGCATAGCGTTCGCGCACTGCTGCCTTCTGCTTGTTGGGAATGCCGGACGGCATCGGTCCGGCGGGCACGAAGACCACCGGCAAGTGGCCGAATGCCAACGCGCCGATCAACATCCCGGGCACGATCTTGTCGCAGACGCCGAGGCAGAGCACGGCATCGAAACTGTCGTGCGACAGGGCAACGCTGGTAGCGAGCGCGATGGTGTCGCGCGAGAACAGCGACAGCTCCATGCCGTCGCGGCCCTGGGTGACGCCGTCGCACATAGCCGGCACGCCGCCCGCGACCTGCGCGCTGGCGCCGGCATTGCGCGCGGCCATGCGGATCAGGCTCGGATACTGCTCCATCGGCTGGTGCGCCGAGAGCATGTCGTTGTAGGCGGTGACGATGCCGATGCTGGCGCCGACGCCGTTGCGCAGGCTGGCCTTGTCGGGGCCGGCAGCGGCGAAGACGTGGGCGAGGTTGCCGCAGGACAGTTCGTCGCGGCTCGGGCGCTCACGGCGCGCGGCGGCATCGATGCGCGCAAGATATGCGCTGCGGGTGGCGCGGCTGCGTTCGACGATGCGTTCGGTGACGCGGGCGACGACGGGATGCAAAGTCATCACGGGCTCCAGTGGACGTGGACCGCCACGGAGGTCTGCCGCAACAGCGCGGCGACCGGGTAGGGCAAGTCGGTGGTTTGGGAAACGGCCTGTTGCAGGATGTCGAGTTTGCGCGCGCCGGTGATGCACAGATGTGCAGAGCGCGTACGCAGCAGGCGCGACAGCGTCAGGCTGATGCGGTTGAATGGTGCTTCCGGCGGCAAGGGAACGGGAGTGGTGAGGATGGCGTCGTCGTGCGCATCCGGTGCCAGGCCATCCTGCAGATTGGCCGCGCCGGGAAACAGCGAAGCGAAATGGCCGTCCTCGCCCATGCCGAGCAGCACGGCATCGAAGATGTCGAACTCGTGCAGCGTGTCTTTCGCGATCGCCAGCGATGCATTGGCATCACCCTCGGCGGTCGTGATCGCGAAGCAGTCGGCGCTGTCGCCGAAGGCGTTGCGCAACGCGGCGATGTTGCTGGCCGGGTGCGTGTGGGCGACGCAGCGATCGTCGGTGGGGACGATGCGCGCGCGTTGGCCCTCCCGCGACCAGCGCCGCGCCAGCGCGCGATAGATCGGCAGCGGCGTCTTGCCGCCGGCCAGTGCCAGGTTCGGTGCGGCCGATGTCGCGCAGATATCGCCGAGCAGCGATGCCAGCGCATCGCACATCGCAGCTGGATCCGGGTGGCGATGCAATTCCATCGCTCTCACTCGCGCCACTGGTGGCCGTGGCGTTCGATCAGCGAAATCGCCGCATTCGGTCCCCAGGTGCCGGCCGGATACGAACGCGGCGGCGCCCCCGATTGCTGCCAGGCCGAGAGGATGCCGTCGACCCATTCCCACGCGGCTTCGGTTTCGTCGCGGCGCACGAACAGCGTGCCATTGCCTTCCAGCGCATCGAGATAGAGGCGCTCGTAGGCGAGGCGGCGACGCGCGTTGGCGAATTCCTCGTGGAAATCGAGATCGAGGCCGACCTTGCTCAGGCGCATGCCCTTGCGGTCGAGGCCCGGCGTCTTGCTCATCAACTGCAGTTCGATGCGTTCTTCAGGTTGCAACAGGATCAACAGTCCGTTCGGTTGCAGGTCGCGGCGGGTGGCGCCGCCAAAGATCGAGTAGGGCACCGATTTGAACTGGACGTAGATCTCGGTCTGGCGCGATGGCATGCGCTTGCCGGTGCGCAGATAGAACGGCACGCCCGACCAGCGCCAATTGTCGACATGCGCGCGCAGCGCGACGAAGGTTTCGGTCTTGCTGGAACGCCCGAGTTCGTCGGCATACCCCTTCACCGCCACGCCATCGACGGCGCCGGCGGTGTACTGGCCGGCCACGGCTTCGTGCTCGATATTGTCGGCATGGATTCGTCGCAGCGAATGCAGCACCTTGATCTTCTCGTTGCGCACCGCGGTCGGTTCGAAGCGCGCCGGTGGTTCCATCGCCACCAGCGTCAGCAGTTGCAACAGGTGGTTTTGCACCATGTCGCGCATCGCACCGGAATGGTCGTAATAATCGGCGCGGCCCTCGACGCCGACGGTTTCGGCGACGGTGATCTGCACCTGCTCGATGTTGCGGGCGTTCCACAGCGGCTCGAACAAGGCATTGCCGAAGCGCAGCGCGATCAGGTTCTGCACGCCTTCCTTGCCGAGGTAGTGGTCGACGCGATAGATCTGCGATTCCCGGAAGATCTGGCCGACGCCGTCGTTGATCGCCTCGGCACTGGCGGCGTCCTCGCCGATCGGCTTTTCCAGCATCACCCGCGCCCATGGCCCGGCGGCGCCATGCTTCGCCAATGCCTGGCACGCCGGCACGTAGAAGCGCGGCGCGGTGCTGAGGTGGTAGAGGACGTCGCCATCGCCGCGCAGCTGTTCGATCTTTCGCGAAAACGCCGTCATGGTGGCGTCGTCATCGATGTCGGCTGGCTGGTAGTCGATGCGGGCGAAAAGCTTGTCCTGCACCTCGGCCTTGAATTCGTTTTTCGGAATGCGCTTGAGCAGCGCCGCGCCGACCTGCCCGAGGAATTCTTCCCGGCCCAGTTGCGCGCGGGCGGTGCCGAGCAGCTTGAGTTGCGGAACCAGCAGGCCTTCCGCCTCGAGGCTGTACAGGGAAGGCCAGAGCATGCGCAGGGCGAGGTCGCCGGTGGCGCCGAACAGGGTGAGCAGGTGCGCGGTCTTCGGGGTTGACATCGTTGTCTCCTGGGAACCCCGAGCCTAACCGCTCGCGACCTTTGCTGCACCTGCGTAAACGATTGCAGTTGCCCGGAATGGCCCTTCCGGCTATCATTCACCGCTTCGTCGCCCGGACGCCGTGTTTGGCCATGGGCACGACCCGATGGCCGGTTCGCCGACCGTCAGGGCCCTGGCAGGGAATCCTCCCCGCCAGACCGGACATCGCAAGACCGGACAAGGGCCCTCGGGCCTTTTTTTGTTTCCGGCTTCCTTGAATAACCAGACAGGTAAATGACCAAGACCGACCAGCTGCAGGACCTGCTCGCCCCGACCGCGCATGCGCTCGGTCTCGAGCTGCTGGGCATCGAGTACCTGCCGCAGCCGGGCGGGTCGTTGCTGCGCCTGTACATCGACGTGCCGGAAGCGGAAGCGGCCGAGCGATCGGTCGGCATCGACGAGTGCGAGAAGATGAGCCGCGAAGTGTCGGCCGTGCTCGATGTCGAGGACCCCATCTCCGGCAATTACACCCTGGAAGTGTCGTCGCCGGGCATCGAGCGCCCGCTGTTCACCGCGGCCCACTTCGCCCGCTTCGCCGGCGAGAGCGCCAAGGTCGGGCTGAAGCTGCCGCAGGACGGTCGTCGGCGCTTGCAGGGCCGGATCGTGGCAGTCGAAGGCGACATGATTCGCTTCGAACTCGACGGCAAGCCGTTCGAGGTCGCGCATTCCAATATCGAAAAAGCCCGCATCGCTCCCGACTGGGTGGCCATGGGATTCGCAGCGCCCAAGGGTGCCAGGCCGGGCAGTGCTGCCGGCAAGGCGGTCAAGGGCAAATCAACATCAACAACGTCAACCGGCGGAGCAGGATCCGCCATGGGTGGAGTCGAACATGAGTAAGGAATTGCTGTTGGTCGTCGATGCGGTGGCCAACGAGAAGGGCGTGCCGACGGAAACGATCCTCGAGGCGATCGAGGCCGCGCTGGCGTCCGCCGCCAAGAAGCGCTACCCGGAGCAGGACGTCTCCGTGCGCGTGGCCATCGATCCCAAGGATGGCAGCTACGAAACGTTCCGCCGCTGGGAAGTGGTGGCCGACGACGTAGTGATGGAATCGCCCGATCGCCAGATCCGCCTGATGGATGCGGTGGACGAGAGCGAAGGCGCCGAAGTCGGCGACTACATCGAAGAGCACATCGACAACCCGGACTTCGGCCGCATCGCGGCGCAGGCCGCCAAGCAGGTGATCGTCCAGCGCGTGCGCGAGGCCGAGCGCCAGCAGGTGGTGGACGCGTGGAAGGATCGCATTGGCGAGCTGGTCACCGGCACTGTCAAGCGCGTCGAGCGCGGCAACATCTATGTCGACCTCGGCGGCAACGCCGAAGGCTTCATCGCCAAGGACAAGGGCATCCCGCGCGACGCCCTGCGCGTCGGCGATCGCGTCCGCGGCTATCTCTACGACGTCCGCACCGAACCGCGTGGCCCGCAGCTGTTCGTCAGCCGTGCCGCCCCGGAGTTCATGATCGAACTGTTCCGCCTGGAGGTGCCGGAAGTCGGCCAGGGCCTGGTGGAGATCAAGGCCTGCGCCCGCGACCCCGGCGACCGCGCCAAGATCGCCGTGCTGGCCCACGACACCCGCACCGATCCGATCGGCGCGTGCATCGGCATGCGCGGCGCGCGCGTGCAGGCAGTGACGAATGAACTCAATGGCGAGCGCGTCGACATCGTGCTGTGGAGCGACAACGTCGCCCAGTTCGTCATCAACGCGATGGCGCCGGCGGAAGTGCAGTCGATCATCGTCGACGAGGACAAGCACTCGATGGACCTGGCCGTCTCGGAAGAGAAGCTGGCCCAGGCGATCGGCCGCGGTGGCCAGAACGTGCGCCTCGCCAGCCGCCTGACCGGCTGGCAGCTCAACGTGATGACCGCCGAGCAGGTGCAGGCGAAGTCGGAGGCCGAGCAGGCCACCGCGCGCCAGACCTTCATGGACAAGCTCGAGGTCGACGAGGAAATCGCCGGCATCCTGGTCCAGGAAGGCTTCACCACGGTCGAGGAAATCGCCTACGTGCCGGTCGGTGAACTGCTGGCGGTCGAGGGCTTCGACGAGGACATCGTCGAGGAACTGCGCGCCCGTGCCCGCGATGCGCTGATCAACGAAGCGCTGGCTGCCGAGGAAGGCGAGGAAGGTCCTGCCGAGGACCTGCTGACCCTGCCGGGCATGGACGAGGCCACCGCCTACGTCCTGGCCAGCCGTGGCACCCGCACCCGCGACGACCTGGCCGAACTGGCGGTGGATGAAATCACCGACATCGAGGACATGGACGCCGAACGCGCCGCCGCCCTCATCATGGAAGCTCGCAAGCACTGGTTCGAGTAATGACGAATCCAATGCGCGAGTAACATCTCCACCCCCTGCCAGCGACGCCGAGTCGGCGCAGGCAAAGACACCGGAAACCGCATGTCGCAGAACAACACCATTCGCCAGCTAGCCGAACTGGTCAATACGCCGGTCGACAAGCTGCTCGAGCAGCTCAAGGAAGCCGGCATGCCGTTCGACAGTGCCGACCAGGAAGTCACGAGCGCACAGAAGGTCAAGCTGCTCGGATTCCTGCGCCGCACCCACGGTCGCGGCGAGAGCGCGACATCGGGCGCGGCTGCCAGCGAAAGCACGGGCAAGATCACCCTGAGCCGCAGCCGCAAGCAGGAAATCACCGTCGGTGGCGGCAAGAACAAGGCCACCGTCGACGTGGTCGTGCGCAAGAAGGTCACGCTGAAGCCGAACGCCGTCGCGGAAGCGGCCGCGGCGGGTCCGATGGACGACGAGCGCGCCGAGATCCTGCGCAAGCTCGAGGAATCCAAGCAGCGCAACCTCGACGAACAGCAGCGCCTCGCCGATTCCGATCGCGCACGCGCGGAAGACAAGAAGCGCGTGGAAGAAGAAGCACGCCAGGCTGCCGAGGAAGCGCGTCGCGCTACCGAAGAGGCTGCCGCGAGCCAGGCCGACGAGGTCGCGCAGGAAACCAAGCCGACCCGCGCGGCCGTCAAGCCGGGGGCCCATGGTCACGGGCATGCGCCGGCCAAACCTGCACGTCCCGCGGGTGCGCAGGATGACCGCAACAAGGCGCACAAGAGTCGCGGTTCGCACGCGATGGTTGCGGGCGTCGAGGATGACGACAACGCCGCGCGTTTCGCCGGCAAGTTGCACCTCAGTGCCGCCGATCGTGCCCGTCGCACCACCACCAGCGGCCGCAACAAGCCGCGCCATCAGTCGCGTTCGCTCGACCAGTCGCGCACCGGCGGCGGCGAGCACGGCTTCCAGCGCCCGACCGCGCCGATCATCCGCGAAATCACCGTTGGCGATGCCATCACCGTGTCCGACCTCGCGCAGAAGCTCGCGCTCAAGGGCGGCGACGTGGTCAAGGCACTGTTCAAGATGGGCGTGATGGCGACGGTGACGCAGTCGATCGACCACGACACCGCGGTGCTGGTCACTGAAGAACTCGGCCACAAGGCCGTGCGCGCCAGCGACAGCGACGCCGAAACCGAACTGCTGGCACAGGTGGAAGACGCCGGGCAGCAGGGCGATCTCGAACAGCGTCCGCCGGTGGTCACCATCATGGGTCACGTCGACTACGGCAAGACCTCGTTGCTCGATTACATCCGCCGCACCAAGGTCGCGACCGGCGAAGCGGGTGGCATCACCCAGCACATCGGCGCGTATCACGTGAAGACGCCGAAGGGCACGATCAGCTTCCTCGATACCCCGGGCCACGCCGCGTTCACCTCGATGCGCGCGCGCGGCGCCAAGCTCACCGACATCGTGGTGCTGGTGGTGGCGGCCGACGACGGCGTGATGCCGCAGACCATCGAAGCGGTGCAGCATGCGCGCGCCGCCAAGGTGCCGCTGATCGTCGCCATCAACAAGGTCGACAAGTCGGACGCTGATCCGATGCGCGTCAAGAACGAATTGCTGACGCAGGAAGTGGTGGCCGAAGACTTCGGTGGCGACACCCAGATGGTGGAACTGTCGGCCAAGACCGGCCAGGGCGTGGACGAACTGCTCGACGCCATCCTGCTGCAGACGGAAGTGCTGGAACTCAAGGCTGCTTCGGATGGTCGTGCCGCCGGCATCGTGATCGAATCGGCGCTCGACAAGGGCCGCGGCCCGGTCGCGACCGTGCTGGTCCAGCGCGGCACCTTGCGCAAGGGCGATTACCTGGTATGCGGCGTGCAGTACGGCCGCGTGCGCGCGCTGTTCAACGAGAACGGTCAACAGGTTGCGGAAGCGGGCCCGTCGATTCCGGTGCAGGTGCTCGGCCTGTCGGGCGTGCCCGGTGCCGGCGACGATTTCGTGGTCGTGGCCGATGAACGCCTGGCCAAGGATGTCGCCCAGCAACGCGAAGCGAAGCGTCGCGAAACGCGCCTGATCAAGCAGGCCGGCAACCGCATGGAAGACGTCATGGCGCAGATGGGCCAGGGCGCCGCCCAGCAGGTGCTGAACCTGGTGGTGAAGGCCGACGTCCACGGTTCGATGGAAGCGCTGCGCGAAGCCTTGACCGGACTGTCGAACGACCAGATCCGCATCAGCGTGATCGGTTCCGGCGTGGGCGGCATCACCGAATCCGATGCCCAGCTGGCGGCGACCTCGAAGGCCGCGCTGATCGGCTTCAACGTCCGTGCCGATGCTTCCGCGCGCAAGATCATCGATGCCAACGGCGTCGACCTGCGCTACTTCTCGATCATCTATGACGTGATCGACCAGGTGAAGCAGATCGCCTCCGGCGTGCTCGGCAAGGAAATCCGCGAAGAGATCATCGGCACCGCCGAAGTCCAGCAGGTGTTCCGTCACTCCAAGTTCGGCTCGATCGCCGGCTCGGTGGTGGTGGAAGGCGTCATCCGCCGCGGCAAGCCGATCCGCGTGCTGCGCGACGACACCGTCCTCTTCTCCGGCGAACTCGATTCGCTGCGTCGCTTCCAGGAGAATGTCGACGAGGTCAGGAACGGCACCGAATGCGGCATCGGCGTGAAGGGCTACGACCAGGTGCGCGCCGGCGACAAGATCGAGTGCTTCGAGCGAGTGGAAGTGCAGCGCACGCTGTAATCCGATGGCCACGAAGAAATCCTTCCATCGCACCGATCGCATCTCCGC
Organism: Lysobacterales bacterium; assembly: GCA_019510195.1. Lineage (GTDB taxonomy): Bacteria > Pseudomonadota > Gammaproteobacteria > Xanthomonadales > Xanthomonadaceae > Solilutibacter. The sequence goes on from JAEKKW010000035.1 coordinate 10,492, forward strand.
CCAGCTGAGGCGCGATCTGGGCACGCTCGTGCACAACAGCGTGCGCGAGCATGGCCTGCCGTCGGTCAGCGTGTCCGATGTCGAGGTCACCCGCGATCTCGCCCATGCCAAGGTGTTCTTCACCGCGCTCGATCCGTCGCGCGCCAGGGAAGCACTCAAGGGTTTGCAGGAACAGTCGAAGGAAATCCGTTTCCAGCTGGCGCATGCGATGAAGTTGCGCCACGTGCCGGAACTGCATTTCCTCTATGACGATTCGGTCGATCGCGGCGAACGCATGGAGCAGCTGTTGCGCGAGCTGCCGCCGCCTGGCGACGACGACGGCGCAGCCGAGGCGTGAGGCCCGGTCGTGACCTGGTTGAAGGTCACGGCGACGGCACTACAATCCCCCGAATGACGACACCGCGTCCACGCAGCCGCTTCCGCAAGGTCGACGGCATCCTGTTGCTGGACAAGCCGCGTGGCCCGAGTTCCAATCAGGTGTTGCAGCGCGTGCGCCACCTGTTCCGCGCGCACAAGGCCGGGCATACCGGCGCGCTCGATCCGCTGGCGACCGGCCTGTTGCCGATCTGCTTCGGCGAGGCGACCAAGATCGCCGGCGGCCTGCTCGGCGCGCGCAAGGCCTATGAGGCGGTCGCCCGCATGGGCATCGTCACCGATACCGACGATGCCGAAGGCCAACCGCTGCGCGAGCGCCCGGTGCCGCAGTTCGACATTCCCACGCTCGATGCCGCATTGCGCGGATTGACCGGCCACATCCAGCAAATCCCGCCGATCTATTCCGCGCTCAAGCGCGGCGGCGAACCGTTGTACGCCAAGGCCCGGCGCGGCGAGACCATCGAACTGGAACCGCGCCCGGTCGACGTCCACGCGTTCGATCTGTTGAACGCGGCCGACCTGCTCGACGAGCATCCGAACCTGCGCCTGCATGTCGAATGCGGATCGGGGACCTATATCCGCAGCCTGGTACGCGATCTCGGCGAGATCCTCGGTTGCGGCGCGCACGTGACCGAACTGCGGCGGCTATGGGTCGACCCCTTCCGCGAACCGAAGATGTGGACACTCCAGGCGCTGGAGGAACTGGCCGAACGCGGCGAACGCGCGCTCGACGCTTGCCTGCTGCCGATCGAGACCGGCATGGCCTCGTGGCCGCAGGTTCACCTGTCGCCGGCGCAGGCCAAGCTGCTGGGGCAGGGCCAGTCGGTGGCCGGGCCGTTCCAGCAGTCGGGCGAGGTCGCGGTGATGGATGGCTGGGGCAAGGCGCTGGGCCTGGGAGAGGTCGACCCATCCGGACGCCTGCGTGCCCGGCGCATGTTCACCTGGGCCGTTCCGGGTCGGGAATCACCGGAATTGGGCAATTCGGACACGAATACGGTGTCAAACGTTGTTCACGAGGCCGAAGCCCGGTAGACTATTGGCGCCCAACGCGGACTGTGTTGGCGCATTCACGTTAACGGCGGACCCAGCGGTGCGACTCCGGAAGAAATCTTCCGCGCGCGTTCCTGCCAGTCCCGCATCTACCCAGGAAAAGAGAATGTCCATCGACACCAGCAAGGTCATCGCAGACAACAAGCGCGGCGCCAACGATACCGGTTCGCCGGAAGTGCAGGTTGCACTGCTCACAGCCCGCATCGAGCAGCTGAGCGAACACTTCAAGGCCCACAAGCAGGACCACCACAGCCGTCGCGGCCTGCTCAAGATGGTCAACAGCCGTCGCAGCTTGCTCGACTACCTGCATCGCAAGGATGCCGAGCGTTACAAGGCACTGATCCAGAAGCTCGGCCTGCGCCGCTAAGCTTCCACATCGCGGCTCGGAGACGGGCCGCGATTTGTTTTTGCAGAGCACGAAATTTTCGTAGTACGCAATACCAGGCAACACTCCCTCGCCGTGCGGACAGGGGTTCGCACGGACCAACAGCAAATCCCAAGGAACATTCGTGGCCAAGATCAGCAAGTCTTTCCAGTTCGGCAATCGGACCGTCACCCTCGAAACCGGCGAAGTCGCCCGCCAGGCCGGTGGCGCCGTGCTGGTCTCCTGCGAGGGCACCGTCGTCCTCGCCACCGCGGTGGCCGCCAAGAGCGCGCGCGAGGGCCAGGACTTCTTCCCCCTGACCGTCGATTACCAGGAAAAGTTCTACGCCGGTGGCCGCATCCCGGGTGGCTTCTTCAAGCGTGAGGGCCGTGCGACCGAAAAGGAAACGCTGATCTCGCGCCTGATCGATCGTCCGATCCGCCCGCTGTTCCCGGAAGACTACAAGAACGAAGTCCAGATCATCGCCACCGTCATGTCGATGAATCCGGAAATCGACGGTGACATCCTCGCGCTGATCGGTGCATCCGCCGCGCTGTCGCTGGCCGGCACCCCGTTCCAGGGCCCGATCGGTGCCGCCAAGGTCGGTTACAAGAACGGCCAGTACCTGCTCAACCCGACCGTCACCGAGCTGAAGGATTCCGAGCTTGAACTCGTCGTCGCCGGTACCGCCAACGCGGTGCTGATGGTCGAATCCGAAGCCCGCGAGCTTTCGGAAGACGTGATGCTCGGCGCGGTGATGTTCGGTCATCGCGAGATGCAGAAGGTCATCAATGCGATCAATGAATTGACCGTCGAAGCCGGCACCAAGCCGTCGGCGTGGCAGGCTCCGGCCAAGAACGAGGCGATGATCGCCGCGCTGAAGGAAACCGTGGGCAACCAGCTCGCCGAAGCCTTCCAGGTGCGCGACAAGCTGCAGCGTCGCGACGCGATCTCGGCGATCAAGAAGGACGTGATGCAGGCGCTCGCGGGCCGTGCCGAAGCGGAAGGCTGGAACGCCGGCGACATGGCCAAGGAATTCGGCGAACTCGAATACCAGACCATGCGCGGCTCGGTGCTCGACACCAAGGTCCGCATCGACGGCCGCCAGCTCGACACCGTGCGTCCGATCGCGTCGCGCGTCAGCGTGTTGCCGCGCGTGCACGGCTCGTCGCTGTTCACCCGCGGTGAAACCCAGGCGATCGTCGCCGTCACGCTCGGTACCGCGCGCGATGGCCAGGTCATCGACGCCGTCGCCGGCGAGTACAAGGAACACTTCCTGTTCCATTACAACTTCCCGCCGTATTCGGTCGGCGAAGCCGGCCGCATGATGGGCCCGAAGCGTCGTGAAATCGGCCACGGCCGCCTCGCCAAGCGTGGCGTGCTGGCGGTGATGCCGACGATCGAAGCGTTCCCGTACACCATCCGCGTCGTTTCGGAAATCACCGAATCGAACGGTTCCTCGTCGATGGCTTCGGTCTGCGGTTCGTCGCTGGCATTGATGGACGCCGGCGTTCCGATCAAGGCGCCGGTTGCCGGCATCGCGATGGGCCTGGTGAAGGAAGGCGACAACTACGTCGTGCTGTCCGACATCCTCGGCGACGAGGATCACCTCGGCGACATGGACTTCAAGGTCGCCGGCACCAGCGATGGCATCTCCGCGCTGCAGATGGACATCAAGATCCAGGGCATCACCGAGGAAATCATGAAGACCGCGCTGGCCCAGGCCAAGCAGGGTCGACTGCACATCCTCGGCGAGATGGCGAATGCGCTCACCACGCCGCGTGCCGAACTGTCGGAATACGCGCCGCGCCTGCTCACCATCAAGATCCATCCGGACAAGATCCGCGAAGTGATCGGCAAGGGTGGTGCGACGATCCAGGGCATCACCAAGGAAACCGGTACCCAGATCGACATCCAGGACGACGGCACCATCACCATCGCCTCGGTGAACAACGCCGCCGCGCTTGCCGCGAAGGCACGCATCGAGCAGATCACCAGTGACGTCGAGCCGGGCCGCATCTACGAAGGCAAGGTCGCCAAGATCATGGACTTCGGCGCGTTCGTCACGATCCTGCCGGGCAAGGACGGCCTGGTGCACGTCTCGCAGATCTCCAACGAGCGCGTCGAGAAGGTCGGCGACAAGTTGAAGGAAGGCGACGTGGTCAAGGTCAAGGTGCTGGAAGTCGACAAGCAGGGTCGCATCCGCCTGTCGATGAAGGCCGTGGAAGAAGGCGAGGGCGCTCCCGCCGCGGAGTGATCTGTCGCACTTCCGCAAGGAATTGAAAGGCGGGCCGAAAGGCCCGCTTTTTTTGCATGAATCGATCGCTTTCCTTGCGATGCGTCGGTCGATGCAAACAATGTGAAGGCGAAGCGTCACGGAACTGAAATCGGAAAACCGCAAGCTGCGCCGTTTCCGTCTCCGCCCGGGAAATGCCCGCACAACAAGCGGCTTCCGGTCCTGCGGACACGCAACCGGGCAACACCACCACCAGCAAGGAGCTCGACAGCATTTCGGTGATCGGTCGCGGCGAGACGCGCCAGGTGCAGCGCATCACCGCGAAGGACATGAAGACGCTGCCGCCGGGCGCGAGCCCGTTGAAGGTGCTGGAAAAACTGCCGGGCGTGCATTTCGAATCGGCCGACAGCTACGGCAATTACGAGTGGTCGACCCGCATCAGCCTGCGCGGCTTCAACCAGACGCATCTCGGCTTCACGCTCGACGACGTCCCGCTCGGCGACATGAGCTACGGCAACAACAACGGCCTGCACATCAGTCGCGCGCTGATTTCCGAAAACCTGGGCGGCGCCGAACTGGCGTCGGGCATCGGTGCGCTGGGCACCGCGTCCACCGGCAATCTTGGCGGCACGGTGCAGTTCCATTCCAGCGATCCGGCGCCGGAATACGGGGTGACGGTCGCGCAGACCATCGGCAGCGACAGCACGTATCGCACGTATGGACGCCTCGATACCGGCGATCACCATGGGTTCGCGATGTATCTCTCCGCCGAATCGGCCAGCGCCGACAAGTGGAAGGGCGATGGCAAGCAGAAGCAATTCCAGTTCAACGGCAAGGCGATCTACAACTTCGGCGACAGCAAGGTCGGCGCGCTGTTCACGACATCGAAGCGCAACGAGACCGACTATCAGGACCTGTCCTGGGACATGCTCAAGCGCCTGGGCTGGAACTGGGACAACTACGCGCCGGACTGGCAGGCTGCGGTGGACACGGCGAAGACGCAGTGCGGTGCGGCTTATGTCTATACCTGCGATGACGCCTATTACGCCGGTCGCGGCCTGCGCAATGACAGCGTGGCATCGGTGTTCGGTGATTTCGCGCTGGCCGAAGGCGTGCGCCTGAAGGCGACCGCCTACCACCATGAAAATCGCGGCCAGGGCCACTGGTTCACGCCGTACCAGGCGTCGTTTCCGGGCACGCCGCAGGAAACGCCGATTTCGATCCGCACCACCGAGTACGGCATCAACCGCTCCGGCCTGACGGCCAACATCGAGTGGACGCTGGGCAACAACCTGTTGCAGGCCGGCGTGTGGGGCGAGGACAGCAAGCACACCGTGCAGCGCAATTTCTATTTCATCAGCGGCCCGGTGGACGACAGCTACTTCCTGCACAATCCGAACATCCGCAAGTTCTACCAGCGCTACAACACGCGGACGCGCATGTTCTACCTCCAGGACAGCATCACCCTGCTGGATGGCCGCATGCATGTCGATGTCGGCGTGAAGAGCCCGCACACCACCACGACCTCGACTTCGGTGTTGGGTTCGTATGCCAATGGCAGCCTGAAAGCCGGCAAGGGCGTGCTGCCGCAGCTTGGTTTCGGCTACAGGTTCGATGACCACAACGAGCTGTTTGCTTCGTACGCACAGAACATCGCGGCGTTCCAGGCCGGCATCAGCGGCCCGCTGGCGACCACGCAGGTGGCGTTCGATACTTTCGGCGGCAAGCTGAAGCCCGAGGAGTCGTCGACGCTGGAGGCAGGCTATCGCCACGGCGATGATCTGTTCGAAGGTTCGCTGGCGCTGTACACGGTGAAGTTCAAGAATCGCCTGCTGTCGATCGCGCAATGCACGTCCGGCATCCAGGGCTGCCCGTCGGCCTATGCCAACGTCGGCACGGTGAACAGCCGTGGCGCCGAAGCGACCTTCATTCTCAAGCCGATGCAGGGCCTGCGCTGGTACAGCACGTTGTCGTACAACAAGTCGACCTACGCGGACGATTACACTGATGGCGCCACCCTAGTCCCGGTCAAGGGCAAGACGACGGTGGATTCGCCCAGACTGCTGTTCAGCACCGAACTGGCGTGGGCGATGAATGACTGGGACGCGCGCCTGGCCGGCAATTACACCGGAAAGCGCTATTACACCTATCTCAATGACAATTCGGTGCCTGGCTACTGGATGTTCAACGCGTCGGCGGGTTACGATTTCGGCAAGACCGGTTTCCTGCAGGATTTCCGCGTGGCCCTCAACGTGACCAACCTGGCCAACAGACACTACTTCGGCACCATCGGTTCGAACGGTTTCGCCGCAAGTGATGCCAGTGGTTACTTCGCGACGATGCAGGCGGGTGCGCCACGCCAGGCGATGTTGACCGCGACCGCGAAGTTTTGACGGAATGATCTCGGACGAGCGT
>JAEKKW010000121.1 GCA_019510195.1 Lysobacterales bacterium
CCGTTCGCGGAAGCACGCTTCTGCCCGACCGGCGGCATCAGTGCGGAGACCGCACCGGGTTATCTGGCGCTGCCGAACGTGTTGACGGTCGGCGGTTCATGGATGACGCCAAAGGACGCAGTCGCGGCGCGCGATTGGGATCGCATTCGCACGCTCGCCACGCAGGCGGCGGCATTGCACTCCGCGAAATAACCAGACCGGCACATTCATTCCGCTGCGTCGAGAATCTCCCGCAACGTCCGCACCCGCGCGACGTCGCTGTCCTGCCAATCCACCGACAGTCCTTCCAGCGCGGGATTGCGATAGCGCATCGGCGAATGCACGATGCTGCGCGCCGAGGCATGGAACTCCTGCCCGCCAGTCCGCGTCACCAGCTCGCCAAGATTGCCGGCATCGATGCCTGCACCGGACAGGATGATGATCCGCCCGGCTGCCCGGCGCACGCTGTCGGCAATCGCATCAGCGCCTTCGGGCGCACTACGCGCACCGCCGGAGGTCAGCACGCGCGAGCAGCTGAGCCCGATGATCTGTTCCAGCGCATGCGCACGATCAGCCACCGCGTCGAATGCACGATGGAAAGTGATTTTCAGCCCTTTCGCTGCATCGATCATGGCGCGGCAGGCATTGAGATCGATCCCGCCATCGGCATCGAGTGCGCCGATCACCACGCCCTCGCAACCCAACGCGGCGCAATCGCGGATGTCGCTGCACATCGCTTCGATTTCCCGCGCGTCGTAGACGAAGTCGCCATTGCGCGGGCGAATCAGCACGAAGATCGGGATGTTCACGGCATCGCGCGTTGCCGCGATCACGCCATGCGATGGCGTGGTGCCGCCTTCGCCGAGTCCCGCGCACAGTTCGATGCGATCACCGCCACCGGCCTCCGCGGCGATCGCCGAGCGCACGCCGTCGGCGGCGATTTCCAGCAATTTCCTCACTTCTGCTCTGTCGTGTAGACCGATGCCGAATCGGCAAGACCGTGGGCGCCACCCTCGTCCTGCATCGCGTAGACGAAGCCCTTGTGCAGCGCGAACGCGCCGACTTCGCCGCGACGATTCATCGCCAGAAAGCACACCTGCAGGGTCTTGCTCGCGGCTGGGCGCTTGTGGACGACGCGCGCGATTGCTTCACGACAGGCCTGCGCCGGCGAACGTCCCTGGCGCATCAGTTCGACCACGAGGAAGCTCGCGGCGTTGCGCAGCATTTCCTCGCCGACACCAGACGCGGTGGCAGCGCCGACTTCACCATCGACATACAAGCCGGCACCAACGATCGGACTATCACCGACGCGACCATGCACTTTCCATGCCATGCCGCTGGTCGTGCAGGCACCGGCCATGTGGCCCCTGGCGTCAATGGCGAGGATGCCCAGCGTGTCGTGATTGGTGGAATCGCCGGGACGCAGGCGACGCTCGGCGTTGATGACGGGTTCGTACTTCGACGTCTTTTTCCACTCTTCCCATGCCTGGCGCGCGCTGTCGGTCAGCAGGGCCTTCCGTTCGAACCCGTGTTCGATGGCGAATTGTTGCGCCCCCTGCCCGACCAGCAGCACATGCGGGCTGTCTTCCATTACCTTGCGCGCCACCGATACCGGATGAAGGATGTCCTCGATCGCCGCGACTGCGCCGACACGACCATCACCATCCATGATGCTGGCATCGAGCGTCAGCACACCGTCGCGATCGGGATTGCCGCAATGCCCGACCGTCGGGTTGCACAGGTCGGACTCCGCCCAGCGCGCACCGGCCTCGACCGCATCGAGTGCGTTGCCACCTTGCCCAAGCACTTTCCATGCGGCTGCATTCGCGCCGATGCCGAAATCCCAGGTCGAAACGACACGCGGAAACTTCGCCGGTGCCTGACGCTTCACCGCAGCGACCAGGCCACCCGGCATCCACAACGCACCCAACCCGGCAGCGCCCGCCTGCAGGAATCCGCGTCGTGTCGTTTTCATTTCACATGCTCCTGTTGCCGTGGCGGCCGAGATACCACGCCGCCGCGCCGATCACGCCAAGATGCGGTTCCTCGACCAGGCGCACCGGCACGCGCTCCATCATCGGGCGCAGCACGCCCTTGTCGACGAAGCGTCGCTGGAAGCCGCTGCCGGGCAGGAATGCCTTGACATGCGCGGCCACGCCACCAGCGAGATAGACCCCGTCAGCATGGAAGGTGACGGCGAGATCACCGGCGAATGCACCCAGCATCGAGCAGAACAACTCGACTGCTTCCAGCGCCAGCCGATCCGATCCGCTGTTCGCGGCCGCGACCACTTCCGCGGGCGACGCATGCATGGCCGGGACGCCATCAAGCGCGCACAGTCCACGATAGGCTTCCAGCAATCCGGGACCCGACAGCACGCGATCGTTATCGATATGGCTGTGCCGGTCCAACATCCAGCGCACCAGATCGCATTCGCGCGGCGTGCCAGGCGCCAGTGACGCATGGCCGGCTTCGCTGGGCAGCACGCGGCCATCATCGAAACGGACCGCCGTGCCCATGCTGGTGCCCGGCCCGAGTGCCAACGCCGTCTTCGCGGTCGCATCGCGGGGACCACAGACATGCGTCAACGATTCCGGGCGGATATGCGGAATGGCGTGCGCGACCGCTTCGAAATCGTTGACCAGGCCGACATGCGCGAGACCAGCTTCCTGCGCAACCTGCGCCGCCGAAACCGCCCATGGCAGATTCTGGCTCAACACCTCGCCATTCGCGGCGATTGCGCCGGCGACTGCGATCGCGGCAACCGTGACCGATGCCGGGCGATCTTCGAGCAACGCCGCCAGCGAACGCGAACCCGGCACCGGTACCACGTGTTGTTCCAGCACGACGATGCGATCGCCTTGCGCTTGCACCCGCGCGATCCGCGCATGCGTTCCACCGATGTCTGCAGCGAGGAATTCGGCGGAATCGCTTGGGGTCACGTGGGTCGTCTCGGGAATCTGTCCGGTCGGACGATCCTACCGTCTGCACCCATCCAATACCATCTGCGCCCAAAGAAAAACGGCGCGCCTCGCGGCACGCCGTTCTCCAGTACAAATGGTAGCGGGGGCAGGATTTGAACCTGCGACCTTCGGGTTATGAGCCCGACGAGCTGCCAGACTGCTCCACCCCGCACCAGGCCGACCATTATGACGCGCCGCGGAATCTGTTGCAAGCCCGGGCTTCCCAAATAAAGAAGCCGCCGGATTTCCCGGCGGCTTGGGCATCGCGATTGCAGCTGAAACCGGGCTTCAGAAAACGCTGCGGCACCAGGCCATCAGCGGCTGCAGGAAGGCGCTCAGCACCAGCAGCATGCCGGCGTTGACCACGAACAGCCACTTCACCCCGCCCTCTCCGCGCGCGGTCATCGCATGTGCGCCTTCGACGGGCTGGTCGAAGTACATCACCTTGATCACGCGCAGGTAGTAGAAGGCACCGACGACGGCGCAGATGATGCCGACGATGGCCAGCCACAGCAGGCCGCCATTGAGCGCACCCTCGATCACCGACAACTTGGCGAAGAAGCCGATGAAGGGCGGCACGCCCGCGAGCGATGCCATCACGCACAGGAACAGCAGCGCCATCAACGGCTGGCGCGAGGCCAGGCCCTTGTAGTCGTCGATCTCGTCGGCATCGAAACCCTGGCGTGCCATCAGCGTGATGAGCCCGAACGCCGCCGCGGCCGTGACCGCGTACACGATCGCGTAGAACACCGCCGAGGCATGGCCTTCCACCCCGCCGCCGGCAAGGCCCATCAGCAGGAAGCCGATGTGCGAGATCGTCGAATAGGCGAGCATGCGCCGCAGGTTGGTCTGCATCAACGCGGCGAAGTTGCCGAGAATCAACGATAGTGCGGAGAGCACGGCCACCATCGGCTGCCAGCGATCGCCGACCGGCGACAGGCCGTTGTCGAGCAGGCGCAATGCCATGCCCAGCGCGGCGATCTTGGGCGCGGAAGCAATGAACAGCGTGATCGGAGTGGTCGCGCCCTGGTAGACGTCAGGCAGCCACATGTGGAACGGTACAGCGCCGAACTTGAAGGCGATGCCCGCAACCACGAAGGCGGTGCCGGCCAGCAGCAGGTCGCGTTGCGCGCCACCGCCCTGCGCCGAAGCGTTGATCTGGGCGAGGTCGAGGGTGCCGGTCGCGCCATAGATCAGCGACATGCCGAACAGCAGCATGCCCGAGGCCAGCGGCTCCCGGCCGAGACCAGCAGCATCATGCCGAGCGCCGCGAACAACAGCAGCAATGTCACTTCACCCTTGTACAGGCCGCGTTCGCGCAGGAATGGCCAGGCATAGACGAAGGCCAACGCGGTCGTCAGCAGGATGCCGCCCTTCAGCAGGTCGGCCAGGGTGTCGCGGACGAACATGCCGTTGAGCACGATGCCGTGGCCACCGCTGCCGGCAACGCACAGCGCGGCGACCGCGAGCACCAGGACAAGACCGAGGGCATGGACGATACCGACGCGCCGTGGCGACACGAACAGGTCAACGACCAGCAGCGCGAATGCGCCGGCGGCCATGACCAGTTCCGGCAGCAGCGGCCAGAGTTCGGCGGGATTGAGAGTCGAGAGATTGCCCATCATCAGAGTCCGGTGAGCTTGCTGGCGGCGATCTGGCTGCCGAGATGTTGCAGGGCCGGCGCCATCAGATCGGTCAGGGGCTTGGGATAGAGGCCGATCGCGAGCACGCCGAGCGCGAACACGCCGAGCACGCACGCCTCGCGCAGGCCGATGTCCTTCATTTCGGCAACGTGGCTGTTGCCCACTTCGCCCCAGATGACGCGCTTGACCAGCCACAGCGTGTAACCCGCGCCGATCACCAGCGTGGTCGCGGCGGCGAAAGCCAACAGCGGATGCTGCTGGAACACGCCGACGATCACCATGAACTCGCCGACGAAACCGCTGGTCGCCGGCAGGCCGGAGTTGGCCATCGCGAACAGCACCACGAAGGCGGCGAACCACGGCATCACGTTGGCGACGCCACCGTAGTCGCGGATCATGCGGGTATGCATGCGGTCGTACATCACGCCGATGCAGGAGAACATCGCGCCGGAAACGAAGCCGTGCGACACCATCTGCACCATCGCGCCCTGCAGCACCAGCTGGGTACCGGGACCATTCGCGCCCTGCGAATGCGCCATCAGCACGCCGGCGAAAGTGCCGAGGGTGACGAAGCCCATGTGCGACACCGACGAATACGCGACCAGCTTCTTCATGTCGTCCTGGACCAGCGCGACAAGGCCGACGTAGACCACCGCGATCAGCGACAGCGTGATCACCAGCCACGCCCATTCGACGCTGGCATCCGGGGTGATCGGCAGGCTAAAGCGCAGGAAGCCGTACCCGCCGATCTTCAACATGATCGCGGCCAGGATCACCGAACCACCGGTCGGCGCCTCGACGTGCGCATCCGGCAGCCATGTATGCACCGGGAACATCGGCACCTTCACTGCGAACGCAGCGAGGAAGGCGAAGAAGATCCACGCCTGCTCTTTCGCAGTCAGCGGCAACGCGTACAGGTCGGCCAATTGCCAGCTGCCGGCCTTCAGGTACAGATAGACCAGCGCGACCAGCATGAACACCGAGCCGAGGAAGGTGTAGAGGAAGAACTTCACCGCGGCATAGACGCGGCGCGGCCCGCCCCACACGCCGATCAGGATGAACATCGGGATCAGCATGCCTTCGAAGAAGGCGTAGAACAGGATCGCGTCCTGGGCGCTGAACACGCCGATCATCAATCCTTCGAGGATCAGGAACAACGCGTAGTACTGGTTGACCTTGCGATCGATCGAACCCCAGGCACCGATCAGCACCAGCAGGCTGGTGATGGTGGTGAGGACGATCAGCGCAACGGAGATGCCGTCGGTGCCGAGGTGGTACTGGATGCGATAGGCATCGATCCACGCCCACTGCTCGACGAACTGCAGGCCGCCATTGGCGTAATCGAAGCTGCCGATCAGCGGCAGGCTGGCGAGCAGCGTGATCGCGGCGAAAACGGTCGCCATCCAGCGGGCGCCGTTGTCGCGCTTGCCCATCAACAGGGTCAGGACGCCGCCGAGGATCGGAAGCCAGATCAACAGGCTGAGAATCGGGGTATGGGTCATCGAGGTCATGCTCCGGCCCCCGACTTGATGAGCCATGCCAGCAGCAGGATCAAGCCGACAATCATCGCGAAGGCGTAGCTGTAGAGGTATCCGGTCTGCAGGCGGCGGATCACCGCGGCAACGTCACGGGTGTCACGCGCGGCACCGTTGACCAGGTGATCATCGATGACGCGGCTGTCGAACCAGCGCGACAGCTTGCCTAGCAGGAGGCTGCCGCCGGCAAAGCCATTGATCCACAGCTTGTCGAAGCCGTACTTGTCTTCGAGGATGCGCACCGGCAGCGCGAAGGTCTTGCACGCCCTGGCGGCGGCTTCCGGCTTGATCAGGTACATCCAGGTCGCCAACAGGAAACCGGCCAGCGTCAGCACGAACGGCCACTGCGTGAAGCCATGCAGCGCCATCGCCAGCGAGCCGTGGAATTCCTCGCCGAGCTTGGCCATCACGCCGTGCGTGGGCAGCTGGATCGAACCGTCGAAGAACGACTTGCCGGCTTCCGCGCCCGCGGTGGTCTTGCCGTGCAGCATCGGGCCGATGGTGAGATAGCCGACGATGACCGATGGGATCGCCAGCAGGATCAGCGGCAGCGTCACCACCCAGGGACTTTCGTGCGGTTCGTGGGCATGGCCGTGATCGTCGTGGCCATGCGCGTGATCGCCATGATGGGCGTCGTGCGCGACTTCGCGGAAGCGTTCCTTGCCGAAGAAAGTCAGGTACAGCAGGCGGAAGCTGTAGAACGAAGTGACGAAGGCACCGAGCAGCACCGCGTAGTAGCCGTACTGGGCGATGAAGCCGCCATGCTCCAGCGCATGCTCCTTGGCGGCATCGATGATGCTGTCCTTGGAATAGAAGCCGGCGAAGAACGGCGTGCCGATCAACGCGAGCGTTCCGACCAGCGAGGTCCAGAAGGTGATCGGCATGTACTTGCGCAGGCCACCCATGCGGCGCATGTCCTGCTCGTGGTGCATGCCGATGATCACGCTGCCGGCGGCGAGGAACAGCAGCGCCTTGAAGAACGCATGCGTCATCAGGTGGAACACCGCTGCCGAATAAGCCGAGACGCCGAGCGCGACTGTCATGTAACCGAGCTGCGACAGCGTGGAGTACGCGATCACGCGCTTGATGTCGTTCTGGACGATGCCGATCAGGCCGGTGAAGAACGCGGTGGTGGCGCCGATGACGAGGATGAAGTCGAGCGCGACCGGCGACAGGTTGAAGATCGGCGACATGCGCGCGACCATGAAGATGCCTGCGGTCACCATCGTCGCGGCATGGATCAGCGCCGAGATCGGGGTCGGGCCTTCCATCGAATCCGGCAGCCACACGTGCAGCGGCACCTGCGCCGACTTGCCCATCGCGCCGATGAACAGGCAGATGCCGATCACCGTCGCCATCGACCACGGATGGCCGTGGAAAATTTCCACGGTGCCGTTGATCTTGTCGAGGTTGTGGAACGCGGTGGCGTAATCGAGGGTGCCGACCCAGGCGACGATGCCGGCGATGCCGAGCAGGAAGCCGAAGTCGCCGACGCGGTTGACCAGGAACGCCTTGAGGTTGGCGAAGATCGCCGTCGGCCGCTTGAACCAGAAGCCGATCAGCAGGTACGACACCAGGCCCACCGCTTCCCAGCCGAAGAACAGCTGCATGAAGTTGTTGCTCATCACCAGCATCAGCATCGAGAACGTGAACAGGCTGATGTAGCTGAAGAAGCGCTGGTAGCCCGGGTCCTCGGCCATGTAGCCGATGGTGTAGACGTGGACCAGCAGCGAAACGAAAGTCACCACGACCATCATCATCGCCGTCAGCTTGTCGACCATGAAGCCGACATGGGCGTCGATCGAGCCGACCTGGAAGAAGGTGTAGACGTTCTCGTTGAACGGCGCCGCCCCCTGCCCGACCAGCTGCCACAGCACGTAGATCGACAGCGCGCAGCTCGCGGCTACGCCAAGGATGGTGATCGAATGCGAGCCGGCGCGGCCGACCTGGCGGCCGAACAGCCCGGCCACGGTCGCGCCGATCAGCGGCGCCAGCACGACCGCCAGCAGCACCGTTTTCGAGATCGCGAATTCCATGCCCGGCATCTGTCAGCCCTTCAAGGTGTCGATTTCGGCCACGTTGATCGTGCGCCGGTTGCGGAACAGCGTGACCAGGATCGCAAGGCCGATCGCGGCCTCGGCCGCGGCCACGGTGAGGATGAAGAACACG
>JAEKKW010000147.1 GCA_019510195.1 Lysobacterales bacterium
ACTGTATTGGTCAAATAATCAGCACACGTGCCCGGCGAGGGCGACAAAAGGTTGCGCCATGTTGATGAAAACCGCTTCGCAATCCCTGACCGAACAGCTGTCGGCGCGCTTTGCCGAGCGCATCCGCAGCCGCCTGCTGGCGCCGGGCGCGCGTCTGCCGTCGGTGCGCCTGTGCGCCGAGCAGCAGGGCGTGAGTGTCTCTACCGTGGTGGCCGCGTACGACCAGTTGCTCGCACAGGGCTTGGTGGTGGCGCGCAAGAATCGCGGGTTTTTTGTTCGTGATGCATCGCTTAATGCGGCTCTGGCTCAGACACCTAAAGGACCTCTAGCTACAAAAACGATAGCAAAAAGATTGGCAGAAGCAGGCGCGCGGGCTGACACTGTGGTGGACTTGGCGCCGCTGGGCACCTGGAGTACCGCCGGCTGGATGGCCACGCGCCAGGCGCCGGTTGACGCCACCGCGCTGATTCGCGGCATGTTCCACAAGGTCAGCAACAAACCCCAGCCCGGCATGGGCGTGTTTCCATCGGACTGGCTGGAGACCAGCTTCATGCCGACGGCGGTGCGCAAGGTGACCAGCGTCAACGCGCTGCGTGATTTTTCGCTGCAGTACGGCGAGCCCATGGGTGACAGCGGCTTGCGCCGCGCGCTGTCGCAGAAGTTAAGCGCCCTCAATGTGCACGCCGTGCCCGAGCAGATCATCACCACCGTAGGCGCCACGCATGCGCTGGACATCGTGAGCCGCACCTTGCTGCGCGCCGGCGACTGCGTGATGGTGGAAGAGCCCGGCTGGGCGGTGGAGTTTGCCCGGCTCGACGCTTTAGGTATGCGCATACTGCCGGTACCGCGCCGCGCCGACGGGCCTGACCTTGAGGTGATGGCAAAGTACTGCGAGATTCACCAGCCCAAGCTGTTCGTCAGCGTGAGCGTGTTCCACAACCCGACGGGTTATTGCCTCACGCCCGGCAGCGCGCACCGCGTCGCCCGGCTGGCGCGTGGGCTTTATGGCCGCGCCGCCCGACCTGGTCGAGCGCCTGCTGGACACCAAGCTGCTGGCCACGTTGACCACGCCGGCCCTGCTTGAAAAAGCATTGGCCTGGTGCATAGACCAGGGCCAGTTGCGCCGCCACGCAGAACGCATACGCAACCGGCTGGACGCGGCGCGCGCCCGCAGCGTCAAGCTGGCCATCGCCCACGGCTGCACCTTCGCGGCCGAGCCCGCCGGCCTCTTCGGATGGGTCGACACGGGCGTCGATACCGATGCGCTGTCGCAGCGCATGCTGGACGAGGGCTATCTGATCGCGCCGGGTGCGCTGTTTCATGCGGTGCGTGCGCCCAGCACGCTGATGCGGATCAACTTCGCGACCACGCAGGAAGCCGCGTTCTGGAAAGTGTTCGCGCGCTTGCGGGATGCCGTGAAGTAGCGGTACTCAGACGCGTCCTGCTCTTCGTTTGCTTCGTACTCTTCCTGTTCTTCGAGGCAGGTTCTTCTGCCTGAGCCTTCTGGCTGAATCTTCTGGCTGGACCCGGCCTTGCTCAAGCCGGATGCATTCTTTTTCCT
>JAEKKW010000036.1 GCA_019510195.1 Lysobacterales bacterium
CTGGAAGCACAGGGAGGCTTTGATGCGGTGGCGTGACGGCGCATTGACCGGCGGGATGCCTGCACTGGCACTGCTGGCCGGTTGCGATCGCCTGACTTTCGTCAAGCCGAACCTGAAGAAGGTGAAGACCGAGCAGGTCCGTCATCTTCCGGATGTGCGCGACAGCGCCGCCGATCGCCAGCGCATGGCGCAGTCGGATGCGTTGCAACTGGCCGGCAACCGCCTGCAGGGCGGCGACCTCGATGCCGCCGAACAGGGTGCCAAAAAGGTGCTGGGTGAAGATGCCGGCAACACCTCGGCGATGACCATCCTCGCGCTGGTCGAACAGCGGCGCGGCAACGTCGCCAATGCCGGCACATGGTTCAAGCGCGCCTCCGAACAGAAGGGTTCCGGTCCGGCGGAGTGGGGCAATTACGGCGCCTGGCTGTGCGAAGCCAACAAGCCGGCGGAGTCGCTGCAATGGCTCGATCGTTCGCTGGCCTATCCCGATGCGATCGATCTTGCCGGGATGCGGGCGAATGCCGGCAAGTGCGCGTTGCGCGCCGGCCAGAGCGTTCGCGCCGAACGCGACCTGCGCGCCGCACTCCAGCAGGCGCCGGCCAATGCGGTGGCGCTGGATGGCATGGCACAGCTGATGTTCGTGCGCGACCGCATGCTGGAAGCCCGCGCTTTCTCCGAACGCCGGCTCGCCCTGGGCGCGGCCACGGCCGACATGCTGTCGCGCGCCGCCGAGATCGAAACCCGCCTGGGTGACCAGGCCGCTGCCAGTCGCTATCGCCAGCGGCTGGCGCAGGACTTCCCGAACGCCACTCCCAACGCCAGGGGAAATTGAGCAATGCAAGACGACCAATTCCAGTTTGCAGCGAGCATGTCGGCGACTGCGGAACACGGGGCGCTGCTGCGCACCGCGCGCAAGGCGCAGGGCCTGACCCTCGAAGAGGCGGCGCAACGCACGCGCATCCCGATGCGCACGCTGGACGCGCTCGAAACCGGTGCATGGGATCGCGCCGGTGCCGGCGTATTCGTGCGCGGACAATTGCGCAGTTACGGCCGTCTGCTCGGCATCGATACCTCGGGCTGGATGGAAGAGGCGCCGGCAGTGGAGCCGCCGAAGCTCGTCAGCCACCAGCGCACGCCGATGGCGCAACGCTTCGCCGATGAAATCGGCCGCAAGCTCGTCTATGTCGTCATCACCCTGACCATCGGCATTCCGGTGTGGTTGATGGCAACCCGTTCCCCGGTCGCCGCGCTGCCGGGCGAAACCGCCAGCCTTGAAGTTCCGAAGAGCGCGACTCCGGCGGCAACGCAGCCGCCCGCCACGACCACACAGGGGCAGGCACAAGCCCAACCGCAGCAGGCGGTGGCGATGGCGTCGATGGCCCCGGTGCCGGGACAGGCCGGCGTTCCCGCGACTGCGGTCAGCATCCGCTTCGACGGCGAAAGCTGGATGCAGGCCTATGCCCCGGACGGCAGCGTGATCGAAAAGGGTCTGGTCAAGGCCGGCGAATCGCGCAGTTTCGCTTCCGGTCAGCTGGGCCGCATTACGCTCGGCAACGCCAGTCAGGTGCATGTCGAGCATGCCGGTCAGGCCGTCGACCTCACGCCCTATATCCGATCGGATGTCGCGCGCTTTGCGGTATCCTCTGACGGCACGCCGGGCGCGGTATCCAACTGACGGTACCGAGCAAGGCTGGCTTGGCAAGGCTGACTTGGCCGGCAAGACAACCGATCCGCAATTGTTCCGCGCTGTGCGCGGTGGTGAACCCGCATGGCAATGGATGAACTCCTCAACGAACACGAACAGGGCGAACGCGTCCGCTCCTGGCTGCAGAAGAATGCCGGCAGCCTGATCGGCGGTGTCGCCGTGGGGATCGCGATCATCTGGGGCTGGCAATGGTGGGGCAACCGCCAGCACGGCCAGCAGATGCATGATGCCGAGCAATACGAAACGCTGGTCAGCGACGCCAACAATGATCCGGCCAAGCTGTCCGCCGGCCTCGGCAAGCTGAGCGCGGGCTCCATGTACGGCGCGCTGGCGCGCATGCAGCTGGCGAAGGCGCAGGTCGATGCCGGAAAGCCGCAGGACGCGCTGGCGACGCTGCGCGCGATCCAGGCCGGTGACAGCGGCCTGGCCGACGTGATCGATGTCCGCATCGGCCGCCTGCTGGTCGAAACCAACAAGCCTGCCGATGCCATCGCGCTGCTCGGCAAGGCGACGTCGCCGGGCGCGCTGGAGGTCCTCGGCGATGCACAGGCGAAGCAAGGCCAGACGCAGACGGCGCAAGCCACCTACAAGCGCGCACTGACCACGCTGGAAGTGGGTAGTCCCGAGCGCATGATTGTCGAACTCAAGCTGGCCGATGTTGGCGGCGCCCCATGACTGTGAGGTTTCCCGGAATGATTTCCCGCACGACCCTGATCCGCGCCACTGCCGTACTGGCCTGCGTAGTCGCCGTTGGCGGTTGCCAGACCGCCAAGAACCTGTTCAAGGGCAAGGGCTCGGACAAGGACCCCAAGCCGGCCAAACTGGTCGAGTTCGCGTCCAGCGCGACCGTCAGCAAGTTGTGGTCGATCAACGTCGGCAAGGGCGAGAAGACGATCGGTGCGCGCCAGCACCCGGTCATCGCCGATGGCCATGTCTATGCCGCGGCCGGCCTCGGCGGGGTCGATGCCATTGACCTGCAGACCGGCAAGGTGTTGTGGACTTACCGTCCCAAGGAACGCAAGGACAAGAAAACCACCAGTTTCAGCGGCGGCCCCGGCGTCGGCAGCGGACTGGTGGTGGTGGGCACGCTTGAAGGCGACGTGATCGCACTCGACCAGGCCACCGGCACCGAGAAGTGGAGCGGCAAGCTGCTCAACGAGATCCTCGCCGCACCGGCGATCGGCAATGGCCTGGCGGTGGTGCATTCCAACGACGGCAAGGTCACCGCTTTCGACGCCGCGACTGGCGAGAAGCGCTGGACGTGGTCATCCGAACCGGTGCCGCTGAGCGTACGCGGCAATTCGACGCCGGTGATCGGCCCGGGCTATGTCTTCGTCGGCACCGACGGCGGCAAGCTGGTGGCGTTGTCGCTGAGTGATGGCGGCCTGTTGTGGGAAACCACCGTGGCCGATGCCGATGGCCGCAGCGACATCGCGCGCATGAACGATTCCGATGGCGCGCCGGTGATGGTCGGCAACGTGCTTTATGCATCCAGCTACAAGCCGCGCACGATCGCGGTGGATGCGCCGAGCGGCCAGTTGATGTGGGTGCAGGAACACGGCGGCGTCGGCGGCATCGGCGTTGGTGGCGATCATGCCGTGGTATCCGACAACAAGGACATCGTCTGGGGCCTGGATCGCAACAGCGGCGCGCCGATGTGGCAGCAGAACGGTTTCACGCTGCGCAATATTTCGGCGCCGGCGGTGCAGGGCAACTACGCGGTGGTCGGTGACTACCAGGGCTACCTGCACTGGCTGAAGCTTGCCGATGGCCAGCTCGCCGCGCGCACCCGCATGACGTCGAAGGCGATCGCCGCGCAGCCGGTGGTGTCCGAGGACGGCGTGCTGGTGGCGCAAGACATCGACGGCAATATCGCCGCGTTCCGTGTGACCCCTTGATGCCATGTTGCCGACGGTAGCGCTCGTAGGCCGCCCCAACGTCGGCAAATCCACGCTGTTCAATGCGTTGACGCGCAGTCGCGACGCGCTGGTCCATGATCAGCCCGGCGTGACCCGCGACCGCAATTACGGTGTTTGCCGCCTCGATCCCGAACGGCCGTTCGTGGTGGTCGATACCGGTGGTATTGCCGGTAATGAGGAAGGATTGGCCGGCGCCACCGCGCGCCAGGCGCGTGCGGCTGCGGAAGAAGCCGATCTCGTCCTGTTCGTGGTTGATGGCCGAGAAGGGCCGTCGGCGCTCGACGACGAGATCCTGAAATGGCTGCGCAAGGCCGCGCGACCAACGCTGCTGATCGTCAACAAGATCGATGGCATCGACACCCAGACGGCGCTCAACGAATTCGCGCGCTACGGGTTCACCGACGTGGTGGCGACCGCGGCATCGCATCGTTCCGGCATCGACGAACTGCTCGACGAAATCTGGCCGCGCCTGCCGAAAGCCGGGCAGGGCGAAGAGCTCGACAGCGATCCCGAGCGCGTCCGCATCGCCTTCGTCGGTCGTCCCAATGTCGGCAAGTCGACGCTGGTGAACCGCATCCTCGGCGAGGAGCGGATGATCGCGTCCGACGTGCCGGGCACCACCCGCGATTCGATTTCCGTTGATCTCGAACGCGATGGCCGCAAGTACCGGTTGATCGATACCGCCGGCCTGCGCCGCCGCTCCAAGATCGAGGAGGCGGTCGAGAAATTCTCGGTGGTGAAGACGCTGCAGGCGATCGAGCAATGCCAGGTCGCGGTGCTGATGCTCGACGCCACCGAAGGCGTGACCGACCAGGATGCGACGGTGCTGGGCGCAGTGCTCGATGCCGGGCGCGCGCTGGTGATCGTCATCAACAAGTGGGACGGCCTCAGCACTTACCAGCGCGAACAGGCGGAATCCCTGTTGTCGCGCAAATTGAGCTTCGTCGAGTGGGCGCAGTCGGTGCGCATCTCGGCGCTGCACGGTTCCGGACTGCGCGAACTCTTCCGCGCGATCCATCGCGCGCACGCGTCGGCCACGCGCGAATTCGGCACCAGCGAGGTCACCCAGGCGATCGAAGCGGCCTATGCCGCCAATCCGCCGCCGGTGGTGCGCGGCCATGTCGCCAAGCTGCGCTTCGCCCACCCTGGTGGCGCCAATCCGCCGACCTTCATCATCCACGGCACGCGCCTGAAGACCTTGAGCGAGACCTACCGTCGCTATCTCGAGAATTTCTTCCGCAAGCGTTTCAAGCTGATCGGCACGCCGGTGCGTTTCGTTTTCAAGGAAAACGACAATCCGTACAAGGACAAGAAGAACGTGCTGAGCGATCGCCAGCTCGCCAAGCGCCAGCGGATGATCCGCCACATCAAGCGCAACGAATGAGCGTCGAACGCATCGCGCCGGCCGAAGCCTTGCGGCGGGTCCGTGGTGGCGTGGTGCTGGTGGACGTGCGATCGCCCGACGAGCGCGCGCTGGGCATGGCCGAAGGGGCGCAGGGCATCGTCGCCGCCGAATTGCTGGAAACCGCGGCGGAACGTTTCCCGGATACCTCGGCTGCATTGATGCTGATCTGTCAGCGCGGCACGCGTTCGCTGGCTGCGGCGGACGCATTGTCGGCACGCGGTTATCGCAACATCGCATCGGTCGAGGGCGGCACCGAGTCCTGGCAGGCGGAAGGCTTGCCGATGCAGGCAAAGGCCGAGGACGACGATTTCCTCGATCGCTATTCGCGCCAGATCCGCCTGCCGCAGGTCGGTCTCGACGGGCAGAGGAAACTGCAGGCCGCGACGATCGCGGTGGTCGGCGCCGGTGGCCTCGGTTCACCGGCGGCGTATTACCTCGCGGCGGCGGGCATCGGTCGCCTGCGCATCGTCGACGATGACGTGGTCGATCGCAGCAACCTGCAACGCCAGATCCTGCACACCAACGATCGCATCGGCGAGGCGAAAGTGATTTCGGCGCGGCAAACGCTCTCGGCGCTGAATCCGCGCACGACGATCGAAGCCATCGACTTGCGCATCGACGAATCGAATGTCGACGCCCTGATCGCCGATGCCGACGTTGTGATCGATGGTGCCGACAATTTCCCGGTACGCCACGTCCTCAACGCCGCCTGCCTGCGTCTCGGCAAGCCGCTGGTCTACGGCGCGGTGCAGCGCTTCGAAGGGCAGGTGAGCGTGTTCGATGGCGGCCGCCATCGCGGCGTCGCGCCCTGCTATCGCTGCCTGTTTCCGGAAGCGCCGACCGATGCGCCCAACTGCGCCGAAGCCGGCGTGCTCGGCGTGTTGCCGGGCGTGGTCGGGATGTTGCAGGCGACCGAAGCGATCAAGCTGATCCTCGGCATCGGCGAGTCGTTGAGCGGGCGGTTGCTGACCTTCGACGCACTGTCGATGCGTTTCCGCGAGACGCGGATTCCGGTCGATCCCGAGTGTCCGGCCTGTGGCGCACATCGGCGATAATGCGCGTCCGCATCCCCTGACGGCTCCTGCATGACCGCACGCATCCTCGACGGAAAACGCATCGCCGACACCCTCCTCGACGAGCTGAAGCTTCAGGTCGATGCGCGCATCGCCGCCGGAAAGTCGCGTCCCGGGCTGGCGGTGGTGTTCGTTGGTGGCGATCCGGCATCGCAGAGTTACGTGCGCAACAAGCGCCGCGCCGCGGCCAAGGTCGGCATCCAGGCCTTCGATCACGACTTGCCGGAAGGCACCACCGAAGCGGAATTGCTGGCACTGATCGACAGGCTCAACGCCGATCCGCAGGTGCACGGCATCCTGGTGCAGCTGCCACTGCCGGGCATCCCCGATGCCACCCGCCTGATCGAACGCATCCGCCCCGACAAGGACGTGGACGGTTTCCATCCCGCCAATGTCGGCCATCTGGTGCTGCGCCAGTTCGGCCTGCGTCCGTGCACGCCGCGCGGCATCACCACGCTGCTGGCGTGGACCGATCGCCCGGTGCGCGGCCAGAGCGCGACGATCGTCGGGGTCTCCAACCACGTGGGGCGGCCGATGGCGCTGGAGCTGCTGATCGCCGGCTGCACGGTGACCAGCTGCCACAAGTTCACCCCGCCGGACGTGCTGGAAAACGCGGTGCGTGGTGCCGACGTCCTGGTGGTCGCGGTTGGGCGCCCGGCGCTGATCCCCGGCGAATGGGTCAAGCCCGGCGCGGTGGTGATCGACGTCGGCATCAACCGCCTGGAAGACGGCCGTCTGGTCGGTGACGTCGGCTTCGCCGCGGCCGCCGAGCGCGCCAGCTGGATCACCCCGGTCCCGGGTGGAGTTGGCCCGATGACGGTGGCGACCCTGATGCAGAACACGCTGGAAGCCGCGGAGCTGGCCGATTCGCGGTAGAATGACGCGCTTCCCAAGCCAACCGGACTGCCAATGCTCCGCATCCTGGCCGAAGCACTCACCTACGACGACGTTTCCCTCGTGCCCGCCCATTCCATCGTCCTGCCCAAGGACGTGTCGCTGGCGGCGAATCTCACCAGAAAACTGCGCCTGAACCTGCCGATCGTTTCGGCGGCGATGGATACCGTGACCGACGCGCGGCTGGCGATCGCCATCGCCCAGCTCGGCGGCATCGGCATCCTCCACAAGAACATGAGCGTGGAGGAACAGGCGGCCAGCGTGCACCGGGTCAAGAACTTCGAATCCGGGATCATCCGCGAGCCGTTCACCGTGCATCCGGAAACGACCATCGGCGAAGTGCTGAAGCTGACGCGGGCGCGCAACATCTCCGGCGTGCCGGTGGTCGACGAGAACGGCCACCTGGTCGGCATCGTCACCGGCCGCGACATGCGCTTCGAACGCAAGCTCGACGATCCGGTGCGCCACATCATGACCAGGAAGGAACGCCTGATCACGGTGCAGGAAGGCGCCAGCGACGAAGAAGTGCTGGAGAAGCTGCACCGCAATCGCATCGAGAAGGTGCTGGTGGTGAACGATGAATTCGCGTTGCGCGGCCTCATCACCGTCAAGGACATCCAGAAGAAGCGCGACAATCCGAATGCCGCCTACGATCCCGACGAGCAGTTGCTGGTCGGCGCCGCGGTGGGCGCGGGTGGTGATACCGAAGCGCGCATCGAAGCGCTGGTCGAGGCTCAAGTCGACGCGATCATCGTCGATACCGCGCACGGACATTCGCAGGGCGTGATCGATCGCGTGGCGTGGGCGAAGAAGAACTATCCGGACTTGCAGGTGATCGGCGGCAACATCGTCACCGGTGACGCCGCGCTGGCATTGATGGATGCGGGCGCCGATGCCGTCAAGGTCGGCGTCGGTCCCGGATCGATCTGCACCACGCGCGTGGTCGCGGGCGTCGGCGTCCCGCAGGTCACCGCGGTATCGATGGTCGCCGAGGCGCTGCAGGATCGCATCCCGCTGATCGCCGACGGCGGCATCCGCTATTCCGGCGATCTCGGCAAGGCGCTGGCGGCCGGTGCATCGACCATCATGATCGGCGGCCTGTTTGCGGGCACCGAGGAATCGCCGGGCGAAACCGAGCTGTTCCAGGGCCGCAGCTACAAGAGCTATCGCGGCATGGGTTCGCTGGGCGCGATGGAAAAGGGATCGAAGGATCGTTATTTCCAGGACGCTTCCGACGCCGACAAGCTGGTGCCGGAAGGCATCGAAGGCCGCGTGCCGTATCGCGGTCCGCTGGCGGCGGTCGTCCATCAGCTCGCAGGCGGTTTGCGCGCGACGATGGGTTACGTCGGCTGCGCGACCGTCGAGGAGATGCGCAAGAAGCCGCAATTCGTGAAGGTGTCGAACGCCGGCCAGCGCGAGAGCCACGTCCACGACGTCCAGATCACCAAGGAGCCGCCGAACTACCGGGCGGGTTGATCCATCCACGCAAAGGGAGCCGCAAGACTCCCTTTGTTGTTTTCACCATTGAAAATGCAGCGCATGACCAATATCCATTCCGACAAGATCCTGATCCTCGACTTCGGCGCGCAGTACACCCAGCTGATCGCGCGGCGCATCCGCGAAATCGGCGTGTATTGCGAGATCTGGGCCTGGGACCACGATCCTGTCGAGATCGCCGCGTTCGGTGCCAAGGGCATCATCCTGTCGGGTGGTCCGGAATCGACCACCGAACCGAACTGTCCGGCGGCGCCACAACAGGTGTTCGATGCCAAGGTGCCGTTGCTCGGCATCTGCTACGGCATGCAGACGCTGGCGGTGCAATTGGGCGGTGCAACCGAGGCCGGCAACCAGCGCGAGTTCGGCCACGCCCAGCTGCAGTTCACCAGGGACGATGTGCTGATGCAGGCACTGGCAAGCGTGGCCGATGGCAGCAACGTGTGGATGAGCCATGGCGATCACGTCTCCAAGGCGCCGCCTGGTTTCCATGTCACCGCGAAAACCGATCGCCTCGGCATCGCCGCGTTCGCCGACGACCAGCGCCGCATCCATGGCGTGCAGTTCCATCCGGAAGTTACGCACACTCGCGGCGGCGAAGCGCTGCTGCGCAAGTTCGTGGTCGATGTCTGCGGCTGCAAGACGCTGTGGACCCCTGCCAACATCATCGAGGACCAGATCGCGCGCGTGCGCGAACAGGTCGGTTCCGATGAAGTGATCCTCGGCCTCTCCGGCGGCGTCGATTCGTCCGTCGTCGCGGCACTGCTGCATCGCGCGATCGGCGACCAGCTCACCTGCGTCTTCGTCGATACCGGCCTGTTGCGTTACAACGAAGGCGACCAGGTGATGGCGATGTTCGCCAGCGAAGCCGATAAAGGCGGCATGGGCGTCAAGGTCGTGCGCGTCAACGCTGCCGACCGCTACTTCGACAAGCTCAAGGGCGTCGAGGATCCGGAAGCCAAGCGCAAGATCATCGGCGGCCTGTTCGTCGAGATCTTCGATGAAGAGTCGAACAAGTTGAAGAACGCCAAGTGGCTGGCACAGGGCACGATCTATCCGGACGTGATCGAGTCGGCCGGCAGCAAGACCGGCAAGGCGCATGTCATCAAGAGCCACCACAACGTCGGCGGCTTGCCGGAAGACATGAAGCTCGGGCTGGTCGAGCCGTTGCGCGAACTGTTCAAGGATGAAGTGCGCCGCCTCGGCGTCGAACTCGGCCTGCCGCGCGAGATGGTCTATCGCCATCCATTCCCGGGCCCGGGCCTGGGCGTGCGCATCCTCGGCGAAGTGAAGCGCGAATACGCCGAATTGCTGGCCAAGGCCGACCACATCTTCATCGACGAACTGCGCAAGGCCGATCTCTACGACAAGACCAGCCAGGCCTTCGCGGTGTTCCTGCCGGTGAAGTCGGTGGGCGTGGTCGGCGACGCCCGCGCCTACGAATGGGTGATCGCGTTGCGCGCGGTCGAGACCATCGATTTCATGACCGCGCACTGGGCGCACCTGCCGTACGGCTTCCTCGGCACGGTGTCGAACCGCATCATCAACGAACTGCGCGGTGTTTCACGCGTGGTCTACGACATCAGCGGCAAGCCACCCGCGACCATCGAGTGGGAATAAGCAGATCGTTTGCGCGCCATGGCGCGCGATCGGCTTATTGCCCAGCCACGGATGGCTGGGCCGGGGGATCCGAAAGCTGAAACTGTCACGCCAAGGATGGCAACGATAAGGCTGAACGAAGAAAGACGGGATCAAATCCCGCAAACATCCTTGCCGCGGATTTCCGCATGGAATTCCAGCAGCATGCCGAGATCGTCGCGCGTCGGCGCGAGGAATGACGGCCCGAACGTCCCGTTGTAGCGCGTCACGGAATGCTCGTAGCCGCGTTCGACCAGGCGTTGCGCGCGGGCAAGATCGGCGACGGCCACGCTCGCGCCGATGATCTGCGGCCCGCCGGCCTGCAAGGCATCGGCGGCGATTCCCGCGCCATCGGGCTGCAGCAGCAGGATCGCCTTGTCGCCGACCTTCACGCAGGTGCCGCTGGCGGCGATTTCCGGCATCCGCACCGGCTTGCTGTCCTTGAGCCCGATGGCCGCCAGTCGCGCACGATCGTTCTCGACGTTGGCGGACAGCAGCCAGTAGGCGGTGAGCGCACGGGCGCCGTCGGGATGCACGCGCGCGGCCTGCCAGTCGCCGGGTGCCGGCGTGGCGCTGAGGTCGGGCGCCCATGCCTTGTCGTAATCGATCACGAACAGGTTGCTCGACAGCGGCTGCTTCCCGAACGCGAACAGGCGCCAGCCGGTGCGGCCATTCGCCATCTTCGGTCCGTCGAACACCGGCGTCGGGGTCCAACCGAGCGCGGCGACCGCATCGTGCATCCGCTCGAGGGATGTCGTGCGCAGACCCAGCGTCCGCGCCCCGGCCGCCCCCTTCAGCGAAACCTGGTCCGCCTGCGCGCCGGGGTCGAGCTCGGGATTCACGCGGGTGATGCCGAGCAGTTCGATGTAGCTGCCGTCGGCGAAACGCACGTAGCGATTGGCAAGCCCGGCCGGATCGCGTCCCGGCGTGACCTGGAAACCGAGCTTGACCGTCATGTCTGCAGTGACCTGGTCGATGCTGCGGCCCCACAGCAGGAAGTGGTCGATCGAGGTCGCCGGCATCTGCCGTTGCGGTGACGATCGGGTGGGGACAGCGGTGCCGGCCGTGAGCACGAACGCGGTGGCGATGAGGAACGAACGCATGCGGATCTCCGGGAAGGCGATGGTGCATTCTGCGACGGGGGCAACGGCGACGGCCATAACCTCCGAGGTCATGGCCGTCGGTATCATTGGCGCCATCGGCCAGGAGTCACGAATTGCAAATCGCGCCAGTCACCCATGCGGATATCGATGCACTGTCCACGCTGCTGATCGAAACGGTCGCGGCCAACGGTTCGGTCGGCTTCATGCATCCGCTGGCGGAACAGGAGGCGCAGGCATTCTGGGCGCAGGCATTGGCGTCGGCGGCGCGCGGCGAACGCATCATCCTTGGTGCGCGACAAGACGATCGGCTCGTCGGAACCGGCACGCTGTTGCTGGCGATGGCGCCCAGCCAGCCGCATCGCGCGGAATTGACCAAGGTGATGACGTCGCCATCGATGCGCGGCAGCGGGGCCGGTGCTGCATTGATCGCAGCGCTGGAACAGGCGGCGCGTGATCATCGCAAGTCGTTGTTGACGCTGGATGCCGCCGTGATAGACGGTGCGACCACGTTCTATCGTCGCCTCGGGTATCGCAGCGTCGGCGATATCCCGGATTACGCCTACAAGCCGTTGGGCGGTCTCGGTGCGACACGGGTGTTTTGGAAATCGCTGGATGCGCCGGGCGGGCAGGGGAGTGGAAACACGCGTGCCGACGATGAGCGCTGGATGCGCCATGCACTGGCGCTGGCCGAGCGCGCGGTATCCGAGGACAACGAGATTCCGGTCGGCGCGGTCGTGGTGTCGCCCGATGGCGTGGTGGTCGGCGAAGGCTGGAACCGCAACATCGCCGAACACGATCCTTCCGCGCACGCGGAGATCGTGGCGATGCGTCGCGCGGGGCAGGGACTCGGCAATCATCGCCTGGTCGGTTGCACCCTCTACGTCACGCTGGAACCCTGCGCGATGTGCGCGATGGCGATGGTGCATGCGCGAATCGCGCGCGTCGTCTACGGTGCGACCGACCCCAAGACAGGTGCCGCTGGCAGCGTGTTCGACCTGCTTGCCGATCCGCGCCACAACCATCGCATCGAAGTGACGGATGGCGTGTTGGCGGAAGAAGCAGGAATGCGGCTCACCAACTACTTTCGGGCCAAGCGCGGCAAGTCGCCGTCGTGAATCTCAGTTCCGGCGGCGTGACAATTCGTGGTCGAGTTCGCGATCGAAGCTGCTCACCGCGAGATTGACTTCACGCCACAACGAATAGCTGGCGGCCAGCAGGAAACTCACGCCGAGAACGGCCATCAGCGTCGGCAGGGCGCCCAGGCGAAATCCCAGGCCCGCGTCCATGGCGAGCGCGAGGCTGGTGCCGACGAAACAGGCGAGGGCGACATAGAGCATCTGGCAGGCACGCAGGACGAGGTGCGCGCGTCGGCGATGGCGGCTGATTTGCAAATCCCGTTCCTCGCGGTCGAGCGCTTCCGCTTCCCAGGTCACGATCAGCGAGCGCAGGCGATCGACCACGCGGGCAAGACGATTGTTGGCAGCGGTCAGCAGCGCCGCGGTTGCGGTCAGGAAAAACGCCGGCGCCAGCATCGCGGTGAGGACGACGTAATGGATGGAGTTCGAATTCGAGAACATCGGGCCGGATTCCGCGGGGGCTGGGCTATCATGCGACGTCCCGGCCGAATGCGCGAGTCCATGAGCGAAGATCAGATGGAACAACGATTGATCTGGATCGATCTTGAAATGACCGGGCTCGACACGCTGCGCGATTCCATCCTCGAAATCGCCACCGTGGTCACCGATGCGCAGTTGAACGTGCTGGCCGAAGGGCCGGAGTTCGCGATCGCGCATCCGCTGGCGACGCTGGAAGCGATGGATGAATGGAACCGCACCCAGCACGGCAAGTCCGGTCTGTGGCGGCGCGTGCTGGAGGAGGGCGTATCGATGGCCGAGGCCGAAGCGAAGACACTGGAATTTCTGCGGGCATGGGTGCCGGCCAGGGCGTCGCCGATGTGTGGCAATTCGATTTGCCAGGATCGCCGTTTCCTGCATCGCCAGATGCCGGAACTCGAACGCTGGTTCCACTACCGCAATCTCGACGTCAGCACGGTGAAGGAACTGGCGCGGCGCTGGGCACCGCAGGTGCTGGCCGGCTTCAACAAGGAGAGCGCGCATACCGCGCTCAGCGACGTCCGCGATTCGATCACGGAGCTGCGGCACTATCGCTCGGCGATGGGCGCGTTCGCGGCACGGTAAGACTGCAGTCCAACGGACTACAGCACCGGGGCCATCATCGCGATCGTGTTCTGCACCAGGCGCTGGTGGAACGTCCACGCGCGCACTTCATCCAGCATCACCGGGCGCGAAGCCGACAGATAGCCCGACTGCCGCGCGTGGATGGCAGCGACGACGCCGGCATCGGCGACCAGCATGTTGTTCTCGAAATTGAGCTCGAGGCTGCGACGGTCCATGTTCGCCGATCCGACCAGCGCGAGCTGGCCATCGATCGTCAGCGACTTGCTGTGCAGCAGGCCGAGCGGATATTCGTGGACCGCGACGCCGCACGCCAGCAACTCGGCGTAGGTGCTGCGGCAAGCGTTGCCGACCAGCCATGAATCGTTGCGGGCCGGGAAGACGATGCTGGCTTTCACGCCGCGTCGCGGTGCAGCGCACAGCGCGCGCAGGATCGCTTCGTCGGGCATGAAGTAGGGCGTGGTGATCAGCAGTTCGCGCCGCGCGGCATAC
The DNA here is from genome assembly GCA_019510195.1 of Lysobacterales bacterium. Taxonomy (GTDB): domain Bacteria; phylum Pseudomonadota; class Gammaproteobacteria; order Xanthomonadales; family Xanthomonadaceae; genus Solilutibacter. The sequence continues at coordinate 13,919 of JAEKKW010000036.1, forward strand.
ATGCAGGCGACGAACATGTCCGACATTGCGTTGTGGCGGGTGATCGGTCCGGTTTCGAAGGCCTGGGCCACGACGTTTCCGGGGAAATTCGCCGGCATCGGTTCGGCGGCGGGCAGGCCTTCCAGTCCGGATTCGCCGGCTTCGGCGATCCAGCCGCTGAGGAACAGCGACTGCTGCTGGCGCACGATCGGCCCTTCGCAACGCAGCAGCAGGTCGATCCACGGCGCGAATTCCGGCTTGATCCGGAATTCCGGATCGGCGCAATTCTGGCTGCCGCAATAAGCGATGCAGTTGTCGATCACCACGATCTTGCGATGGTCGCGAAGGTCGGCGCGGCTGAAGGCGAAATGATGCCAGCGCGAAACGTCGTCGAGGGTTTTCAGCAACCGGACACCGGCGTCTCGAAGCTGCTTCCAGCGAGGTCCCTGGATGAACGC
>JAEKKW010000002.1 GCA_019510195.1 Lysobacterales bacterium
GCTCGGCAAGTCCGAACGGCCGTTTCCGGGTATTCATCGCTTCATCCGAATGAAAGGATTGACACCCTGGGCTGCGGCGGGCACACTGCGCTTTCCATCCAGACCGGCTGAGGGACAGGCCCTTCGACGCCGGGGCAACCGAGGGACGATCCTTGCGAGGACGATCCCGGACGGTGCCAACTCCTGCGGGGGCATTGCCCACCGGAAGATGGTCGCGCGTCGTGCCCGGCACGACGTTGCCGGCCTCGTCGGACCGCAGTGCTGGAATCACCGCCTGCAGGAAGTCGAGCTCTCCGTGCAACACGCCCCACACGCCGCCGTCCGAACCGAACCCTCGGTCGCGCCCGATGCCGAGCGTGGTGAAGTTGCGTGCCGACTGGCGCTGCGCCATGCCGGCTTGCGCGATGTCCGTATCGCCTGGGAATTGAACGGTCCTGCCGCTGCGCCGTTGCTGGTCGTGGCGGGCGGGATCAGCGCCAACCGCCATGCGCTCGCCAGCGCGACGTTTCCGGAAGCTGGGTGGTGGGAAGGCCAGCGCGGGCTCGGGATCGATCCAGCGCGTTTCCGCCTGTTGTCGATCGACTGGGTTGGCGCCGATGGCGACATCGACGCGCCGATCGACAGCGCCGACCAGGCCGATGCCGTCGCCGCCGTGCTCGATGCGCTGCACTTGCCGCAGGCACTGGCGTGGATCGGTTCGTCCTATGGCGCGATGAGCGGCCTGCAATTTGCCGCCCGGTATCCGCAACGCCTGCGCGCGCTGGTGGTGATCAGCGGTGCCCATCGCGCACATCCGTTCGCCAGTGCGTGGCGCGCATTGCAGCGGCGCATCGCCACGCTGGGAATCGAATCGGGCGATGAGAACGCCGGGTTGTCGCTGGCGCGGCAGCTGGCGATCCTGAGCTATCGCACGCCGGAAGAATTCGCCGCACGCTTCGCCGATGCGCCGACAATCAACGATGACGTGGTGCGCGTCGCCGCCGAGGATTACCTCGATGCCTGCGGCGCGCGCTTCATCGGGCGGATGCCGCCGGTCGCCTATCGCCGCCTGTCCGAATCGATCGACCTGCATCGCGTCGATCCCGCGCAGGTGCAGGCGCCGACCACCGTGGTCGCGATCGCCGAGGATCGCCTGGTGCCGCTGCCGGACATGCTCGACTTGTCATCGAAACTGCCGCACTCCGAATTGCACGTGCTGCGTTCGCACTACGGGCACGACGCCTTCCTCAAGGAAACCACCGCCATCGCGCGCGTCCTGCGCGCCGCCATCGAGGCCACGCCATGAGCAACACAGGTTCCAGCAAGACGATTTCGCCCGCCACCCGTGCGGTTCGTGCCGGCATCGACAGCGATACCGCTTTCGGCGCGGTGTCGCCACCGATCGTCCTCTCCACCAACTTCTCGTTCGACGGCCTGCATGGCAAGCGCAAGTACGACTACACGCGCAGTGGCAATCCGACTCGAGATCAACTCGGCGATGCATTGGCCGCGCTGGAAGGCGGCGCCGGCGGCGTGATCACCGCGACCGGAATGGGGGCGATCACGCTGGTGTTGCACGCCTTGCTGCAGCCGGGCGATCGCCTCGTGGTTCCGCACGATTGCTATGGCGGCAGCTGGCGATTGTTCAACGCGCTGGCGAAGAAGGGCGCGTTCGAGCTGGTGACCTGCGATCTCACCGATCCCGCCGCGCTGGCCAGGGCGCTCGATCCGGCGCCGGCACTGGTGTGGATCGAGACGCCGTCGAATCCGCTGCTGCGCATCACCGACATCCGCTTCGTTGCCGAAGCCGCCAGGCGCGCCGGTGCGCGCGTGGTCGCCGACAACACCTTCCTGTCGCCGCTGCTGCAGCGCCCGATCGAACTCGGTGCCGACGTGGTGGTGCATTCGACCACCAAGTACATCAATGGCCACAGTGATGTGGTGGGCGGCGCGGTGATTGGCGCGACCGCGGAATTGCACGAGCAACTGTCGTGGTGGAGCAATGCGCTCGGCATCACCGGCGCGCCATTCGACAGCTTCCTGACGCTGCGCGGCCTGCGCACGCTCGATGCGCGCTTGCGCCTGCATCAGGAGAACACGCAGCAGTTGGTCGCATTGCTGCAGTCGCACCCGGCGGTGGCGAAGGTGTATTACCCCGGGCTGGAGTCGCATCCGGGCCATGCGTTGGCGGCGCGCCAGCAGCACGGTTTCGGCGCGATGCTCAGTTTCGAGCTGGTGGGTGGCGAAACCGCGGTCGCGCAACTGGTCGACGGGCTGGAATGCTTCAGTCTCGCCGAATCGCTGGGCGGCGTGGAAAGCCTGATCGCCCATCCGGCGACGATGACGCATGCGGCGATGACGCCGGAAGCGCGAACACTGGCCGGCATCGAAGATGGCCTGGTACGCGTCTCGGTCGGCATCGAATCGCCGGACGATCTCGTCGCCGATTTCAAGGCCGGGCTCGATCGCGCGCTGGCTGCATGTCCGCCGAAACGGATCGGGGCATGAGCGCCGTGCGCGCGATCGCGGCGGAGCCGGAAACGTCTTCCCTGCGGATGACGTTGCTCGGCACGGGGACGGTCGGCAGCGCCTTCGTCGAACGCCTCGCGGCATTGCAAGGTGGTCCGCTGCGGATTCCGCCGCTGGTCGCGATCGCCAATTCGCGCGGATTCGTCCGCGTCAACGCCGATACGCAGCGCGCGATCCTCGGTGAATTGCGCGAGATCGACAACGCGCGTGATGGTGCCTGGATGTCCGGCGACAGTTTTGGTCGCGGCGATGTCGTGGTCGATGCCACTGCCAGCGCACTTGTCGCCGATCGCCATGCCGAATGGTTGCGTCGCGGCGCGCACGTGGTGACCGCGTGCAAGATCGGACAGGGCAGCGATCTTGCGCATTGGTCGCTGATCCAGCGCGCACGAAACGATGGCGGAACCCGGTATGGCGACAGCGCGACGGTCGGTGCAGGATTGCCGTTGCTGCGATCGATCCGCATGCTCAAGCGTGGTGGCGATCGCATCCACGCGATTGCCGGCGTGCTGTCGGGCTCGCTGGCGTGGCTGTTCAATCATTACGACGGCATGCGTCCGTTCTCGGGATTCGTCCGGGACGCCCGCGATGCCGGTTATACCGAACCCGATCCGCGCGACGATCTCTCCGGCGAGGATGTGCGCCGCAAGATCCTGATCCTCGCGCGCGCTGCCGACGTCGAGCTGGAAAGCGTCGATGTCGACGTGCAGTCGCTGGTGCCGGCCGCGTTGGCGGCATTGCCAACTTCCGAAGTCAATGCCGCCTTGCCGGAAATGGACGAACCGTTGCGCCAGCGCTTCGCCGAAGCGCACCGCAATGGCGAGGTGTTGAAGTTCATCGCCCGCCTCGAGAACGGTCGCGCACGCGTCGGCCTGGAATCGCTGCCGTCCGACCACCCGCTTGCGGGCGGCACCGGCACCGACAATCGCGTCGCGATCTGGAGCGATCGCTACAACGTGCAGCCGCTGGTGGTCCAGGGTCCGGGTGCAGGCGCCGAAGTCACCGCAGCTGCACTGCTCGACGACGTGCTGGAAATCAGCACTCGATGACGTTGACGGCCAGCCCGCCGCGGCTGGTTTCCTTGTACTTGTCCTGCATGTCGCGGCCGGTGTCGCGCATGGTCTTGATCACCTTGTCGAGGCTGACCTTGTGCTTGCCGTCGCCGCGCATCGCCATGCGCGAGGCGTTGATCGCCTTGACCGCGCCCATCGCATTGCGTTCGATGCAGGGAATCTGCACCAGTCCGCCGATCCTTCGGCGCCGGAGATGCTGGCGTTTTCCTTGTAGAGGATGCCGACCGCAGCGGCGGTCAACAGGAAATCGAATATGCCCTGTTCGTTGGCGCCGGGGCAGAAGCGATCGTAGTAGTGCAGCACCGACGGAATGATGCCGGCGGCGCCATTGGTCGGCGCGGTGACGACGCGCCCGCCGGCGGCGTTCTCCTCGTTCACCGCCAGCGCGTAGAGATTCACCCAATCGAGCACGGTGAGCGGATCGCGCATCGCCGCTTCCGGGCGTTCCGACAGTTCCGCGTACAGGGCCGGGGCGCGGCGCGTCACGTGCAGGCCGCCGGGCAGGGTGCCGGTCTCGCGGATGCCGCGCGCCACGCACGACTGCATCGCCGTCCACAGTTCCCGCAGTCCGCCGACGATGTCCTCGTCGCTGCGCCAGGCGCGTTCGTTCTCCATCATCAGGCGTGCGATTGACAGTCCGGTTTCCTTGCTGCGCGCCAGCAACTGGTCGCCGCTGGAGAACGGGTGCGCCACTTCGGTGGTGTCGGCGACGATGCGGTCTTCCGCCGCTTCATCCTGGTTGACGACGAAACCGCCGCCGACCGAGTAGTAATCGCGCGTCGCCAGTTCGTTGCCGTCGGCATCGTAGGCGGCGAAGCGCATGCCGTTGGTGTGGAACGGCAGTTTCTGGCGCTTGTTCATGATGAGATCGGTCTTCTCGTTGAAGTCGATCTCGTGTTCGCCGTGCAGGCGGATGCGCTTGCTGCCGCGGATGCGTTCCAGCGCGGCGGGGATGATGTCGGGATCGATCTGGTTCGGCCAATGGCCTTCCAGGCCCATCAGCACCGCCTTGTCGGTGCCATGGCCGCGGCCGGTCAACGCCAGCGAACCGAAGACTTCGGCGCGGATGCGCGCGACCTGCTGCAGGCGCCCGCTTTCGGCGAGGTGGTGTTCGACGAAGCGCGCAGCCGCGCGCATCGGCCCGACGGTGTGGGACGAGCTCGGACCGATGCCGATCTTGTAGATGTCGAAGGTGCTGACGGCCATGTTCTATATCACTCGCGGTCAGGAACCGCGCAACATCCGGGTGAGCGTGGCGTTGCGGCGGAACAGGTGGTGGTGGACGACGGCGAGCACATGCAGCAAGGCAACGACGACCAATGCCCAGAACAGTTGCTCGTGGCGGCCTTCCATGATTTCGTGCGCGGCGTCGTCGGGAGCGACCAGGTGCGGCAGTTCGAACAGGCCGAACCAGCGCACCGGATGGTCGCCGTAATCCGACATCAGCCAACCGGTGATCGGGACTGCGAACAGCAGCAGGTAGAGAAGGAAATGCCCGAACCCGGCCAGCCGCAGTTGCCATGCCGGAATGCCGGCAAGCGGCGCCGGCCGGCCGGCATAGAGACGCCAGGCCAATCGCGCGACGGCGAGCGCGAGGATGGTGATGCCGAGCGAGACGTGCAGGCGAATGGTGCCGCGCGGCAGGTCGTCGTGGAACAGGCCCAGCGTGCCTTGCACGAGCAGCAGCGCGACGATCAGCCAATGGAAGGATCGGCTGACGCCGCCCCAGGTCCCGGTGTTCTTGAGGGTCACGCACGTGTCCGGCGAGGAGGTCCTGCAGATTCTATATCCTGTGCCGATGCGGCTCGTCCTTTTCCAGCGCGACAACTGCCATCTCTGCGATCTCGCGCTCGCAGTGCTGGCGCAGGCGCGCTGCCCGGAATTCGACAGCGTGTTCATCGACGGCGATGAAACCCTGGAATCACGCTATGGCGTGCGCGTCCCGGTGCTGCACGAAGCCGGCAGCGGCAGGGAGCTGGACTGGCCGTTCGATGCGGAGAAGGTGCGCGCCTTCACTTCGCTGGCTGGAACACCACTTTCGTGCTGATCGCGATCGCATCCGGAATCAGCTTGGTATCGGCCCAGTCACCGCCGCCAACGCCGAAATCGAGGCGTTTCACCGTGGCCTTGCCGGTCAGGATCGGCTTCGCGCCTGGCGTCCAGGTGAACTCGAGGGTGACCGGCTTGCTCACGCCGTGCAGCGACAGCGTGCCGTCGGCGGCGTAGCGATTGTCGCCGAGTGCGCGGAACCTGGTCGCGACATAGGTGGCCTGCGGGAATTTCGCCGCGGCGAAGAACGCGGCATCGCGCATCTGGCCGTCGTAATCGGGATTGCGGGTGGTCGCGGTCGCCATCGGGATGGTGACTTCGAGTTTCGCCGTGGCCAGTTGCTGCGGATCGAACGACATCTTCGTCGTGAAGCCGGGGAAGGTTCCGGTGAACGTCTCGCCCTGGTATTTGCCGGCGAAAGCGAGGCCGGAACCGGGGGCCTGGACATAATCGGTGGCGAACGCAGGCGTCGCCGACAGCGCGAGCGCGAACAACAATGCGGAACGGATCATGTGGTGTCTCCCTGGTCGTGGCGGCGCAGCCAGCCGCGCGGCAGCATGCGGGCGAGGGTGGCGTCGCGCTGGATGAAGTGATGATAGATGGCGGCGAGCGCATGCAGTGTCGCCAGCGAGACCAGCGTCCAGAACAGGAATTCGTGTACTTCGGCCATCTGTTCATGCAGGCCGTGGTTGCGGCCGACGATCGCGGGGAGATTGAACATCCCGAACCATTGCAGCGGGAAACCGGCGGCGGAGTTGACGATCCAGCCGCTGATCGGCATCGCCAGCAACAGTGCGTACAACGCCCAGTGGGTGAGCGTGGCGGCGATGCGTTGCCAGCGCGGCGTTGCCGCGATTTCGGCGGGCGCACCGGCATGGAGGCGCCACAAGAGGCGCAATGCCACCAGCGCGAGCAGGGTGAGTCCGATCGACTTGTGCAGGGCATAGGTCGCGATCTTGTGCGGGCTGATCGGCAGGTCGACCATGGTCAGGCCGAGGTAACCCATCACGATGATCAGCACGACGATCAGCCAGTGCAGCGTCTTGCTGACGCCGCCCCATTCGCCCGGTGTGTTCTTCAGCGGCATGCGTGGCCGTCCTCTACTGCGGTGAAGGTTGTGGCGTGGTCGGGTCGTCGTGGCGCGTCAGTTCGGCTTCGATGCGCAGTTCGACATCATCGCCCACCAGCGACCTCCATGATGTCATCCCGAAATCGCTGCGCTTCAGTTGCGCGCGCGCGGAAAACCCGGCGGTGCGGCGGAACGGCGGCAGCGGATAGCGGCCGATCTTGTTGAGCACCAGGTCCATGCAGAAGGGACGGGTGACACCGTGCAGTGTCAGGTCGCCGCAGGCGACGCCGTGGCTGGCGTCCTGGCGGGTGATGGTGGTCGAGGCGAAGCGCGCCTGCGGATAGCGTTTCACGTCGAGGAAGCGCGGCGCGAAGATCGCGGCGGCCCAGCCGGAGTCGCCCATGTCGATGCGTTCCATCGGCACGTTCACTTCCAGTTTCGCCCGGCTCCAGTCGTCGGCGTCGAACAGCAGGCTGCCTTCGCTGCCGGACACGGTGCCCAGCGCCTTGGAAAAACCGGCGTGGTCGATCGCGAACATGACGCGGGTGTGCACCGGGTCGATGACGTAGCGCTCCGGCTCGCCGGCCCGCGCCGTGGCGGCCGAGGCCAGGGCGAGGATCAACAGCGGCAGCGGAGGAAAGCGCATGGCCGGATTCTAAGCCAGCGCCGGGATGGTGGCCGTGGCGCTTGCGACGGGGCAGGCAGGGCAGTCACACTGCGGTCAGGGCGCGGAGGGGAAGTCCGCGGGAGAGCCGGAATGTCCAGCAGCAGGGTCGTGGCCGCATTGATCGCCGGACTGGTGCTGTTCGCATTCCCGCCCGCAGACATCGCCGCGCAGGAGATGCCGCGCATCCCGCGCATGCGGCTGTTGCGGGTGTCCGATGGCTTGCCGTCGAACG
>JAEKKW010000037.1 GCA_019510195.1 Lysobacterales bacterium
TTGGAGCTGGCTCATGGCAGCACGCCCATCAGATAGACGAAGGTGAAGACGCCGATCCAGACGACGTCGAGGAAGTGCCAGAACATCGACAGGCAGAACAGGCGGCGCTGGTTTGCCGCGGTCAAACCCTTCTTCGCCACCTGCGCCATCAGCGTCACCAGCCAGACGATGCCGAAGGTGACGTGCAGGCCGTGGGTGCCAACCAGCGCGAAGAACGACGACAGGAAGCCGCTGCGCTGCGGGCCGTTGCCTTCATGGATGAGATGGCTGAACTCATAGAGTTCGATGCCGAGGAAGCCGGCGCCGAACAATCCGGTGACCGCCAGCCAGGCCAGCACCGCGCCGGTCTTGCGGTTCTGCATCGAGATCATCGCGAAGCCGTAGGTGATCGATGACAACAGCAGCAGCGCGGTGTTGACCGCGACCAGCGGCAGTTCGAACAGTTCCGCTCCGGTCGGGCCGCCGGCGTAGTTGCGGCCGAGCACGCCGTAGGTCGCGAACAGGCAGGCGAAGATCAGGCAGTCGCTCATCAGGTAGAGCCAGAACCCGAGCAGGGTGCCGTTCTCCGGATGGTGGCGCGCTTCGGTATCGAGGAAGACCGGCTTGCCGTCGGGCAGGGTAGTCGCGATGGCGTCAGACATGGGCGTTCATGAGCTCCGTGCGCGCGGTTTCGGTGCGGACCACTTCATCGGCGGGGATGTGGTAGTCGCGGTCGTAGTTGAAGGTGTGGATGATTGCGCTGGCCAGCAGCGCGACAAACCCGGCGATCGCCAGCCACCAGATGTGCCAGATCATGGCGAAGCCGATCACCGTGCTCAGCGCGGCCAGGACGATGCCGGCGGCGGTGTTCTTCGGCATGTGGATCGACTTGAAGCCGGCGACTGGACGCGCGAAGCCGCGCTGCTTCATGTCCCACCAGGCGTCGTTGTCGTGCACGACCGGGGTGAAGGCGAAGTTGTAGTCCGGCGGCGGCGACGAGGTCGACCATTCCAGCGAGCGCGCGTTCCAGGGATCGCCGGTGGTGTCGCGCAACGCGTCGCGGCGACGGAAGCTGACGAAAATGTCGATCAGGAAGCAGGCGATGCCGATCGCGATCAGCACCGCGCCGAACGCGGCGATCAGGAACCAGATGCGCAGCGAGGGATCGTCGAAATGGCTGAGGCGACGGGTCACGCCCATCAGCCCGAGCACGTAGAGCGGGGTGAAGGCGAACCAGTAGCCGGCGAACCAGAACCAGAACGACATCTTTCCCCAGAACGGATCGAGCTTGAAGCCGAACGCCTTCGGGAACCAGAAGGTCATGCCCGCGAACAGGCCGAACACCACGCCGCCGATGATCACGTTGTGGAAGTGCGCGATCAGGAACAGGCTGTTGTGCAGCACGAAATCCGCCGGCGGGACGGCGAGCAGCACGCCGGTCATGCCGCCCACGGTGAAGGTGACCATGAAGCCGAGCGTCCACAGCATCGGCACTTCCAGGCGGATGCGGCCGCGATACATGGTGAACAGCCAGTTGAAGATCTTCGCGCCCGTCGGGATCGAGATGATCATCGTGGTGATGCCGAAGAACGAGTTGACGCTGGCGCCCGAGCCCATGGTGAAGAAGTGGTGCAGCCACACCAGGTACGAGAGGATGGTGATGACGATGGTGGCGTAGACCATCGAGCTGTAGCCGAACAGGCGCTTGCCGCAAAACGTCGCCACCACTTCCGAGTAGATGCCGAAGCAGGGCAGGATCAGGATGTAGACCTCCGGGTGGCCCCAGATCCAGATCAGGTTCACGTACATCATGGCGTTGCCGCCGAGATCGTTGGTGAAGAAATGCGTGCCCAGGTCGCGGTCGAGCGTCAGCATCGCCAGCACCGCGGTCAGGATCGGGAACGACACCACGATCAGCGCGTTGGTGCACAGCGCGGTCCAGGTGAACACCGGCATCTGCATCAGGCCCATGCCCGGCGCGCGCATCTTGACGATGGTCGCGATCAGGTTGATGCCCGATAGCGTCGTCCCGACGCCGGCGACCTGCAATCCCCAGATGTAGTAATCGACCCCGACATCCGGACTGAACTCCAGTCCCGACAAGGGTGGATAGGCCAGCCAGCCGGTGCGGGCGAATTCGCCGACGAACAGCGACAGCATCGTCAGTGCCGCGCCGCCCACTGTCATCCAGAAACTGAAATTGTTGAGGAAGGGGAAGGCGACGTCGCGCGCGCCGATCTGCAGCGGCACCAGGTAGTTCATCAACCCGGTGACCAGCGGCATCGCCACGAAGAAGATCATGATCACGCCGTGCGCGGTGAAGATCTGGTCGTAGTGGTGCGGCGGCAGGAAACCGGCGTTGTCACCGAAGGACATCGCCTGCTGCAGTCGCATCATCAAGGCGTCGGCGAAGCCGCGCAGCAGCATCACCAGGCCCAGCACCATGTACATGATGCCGATCTTCTTGTGGTCGATGCTGGTGAACCAGTCGCGCCACAGGGTTCCCCACAACTTGTATTTCGTGATCACCGCGAGCACGGCGAGGCCGGCGATGGCGCTGCCGGCGAACGTCGCGACCAGGATCGGCTCGTGGTAGGGAATCGCGTCCAGGCTCAGGCGGCCGAGCAGGGCCGATGTTTGCTGGATCGGAGTTTCAGGGGCGTGTTGCAACATGGCGGGGTTCCGGTTCAGTGCGCGTGCGCGCTGGCGGGTTGCATGGGCATCGGCATGGATTCATGCGATGCCGGCTGGGGCGATGCATCGTGCGCCATCATCTCGCCCATGCACATCTGGCCCGGGGCGACGCAACGGTTGAGGATGGCGTCGTAGAGATCGCCATCGACCTTGCCGTAACGGCGCACGGGATCGTTTTCGCTGGGCTTGGCCAGCTGCTGGTACGTGTTGCGATCGAGCGCGGCGCCGGACTGCTTCGTGTCGGCGACCCACTGGTCGAACGCGGCGGCGTCGCTGGCGTGGAAGGCGAAGCGCATGTGCGAGAAGCCGGCGCCGCTGTAGTTCGACGAGAAGCCTTCGTACTGGCCGGGCTTGTCGATCACCGCATGCAATTTCGTTTCCATGCCGGGCATGGTGTAGATCATCCCGGCCAGCGCCGGAACGTAGAACGCGTTCATCACGTTCGACGAGGTCAGGTGGAACTCGATCGGGCGATCGACCGGGGCGGCCAGTTCATTGACGGTGGCGATGCCCTGTTCCGGATAGATGAACAGCCATTTCCAGTCGAGCGACACGACGTCCACCACCAGCGGCCTGGTCGTGGACGGTACCGGCTTGCCCGGAGCGAGGCGGGTCAGCGGACGATAGGGGTCGAGGGTGTGGGTGGTGATCCACGTCACCGCGCCCAGGGCGATGATGATGAGCAGCGGCGCCGCCCAGATCAGCAGTTCCAGCTGGGTCGAATGGTCCCAGTCCGGCTTGTAGGTGGCGTTGGCCTTGGCCCGGTAACGCCAGGCGAACAGCAGGGTGAGGGCGATCACCGGGACGATGATCAGCAGCATCAGCACCGTGGCGACGATGACCAGGTTGCCCTGTTGGGCGGCGACGTCACCCGGCGCATTCAGGACGATGGTTTTCGAACAACCGGCCAGCGCCGCCAATGCTGCGGCTGCAGCCAGGCGCCGGATCAAGGTTTTCGCTTTGCTCATTGCGGACACCCGGGTTCGCGGTGGACCTGCGCCGGCAAGCAGCGCGGACGGCCCCGATCCAGGCCGCAAGGTGTACTTTAGTCCTCTCGGGCGGGCGCGGCGATTGGACGTTTTGTCCTATGGCCTCCGGTCTCCGATGGTGGGAAGCTAGGAACAGCAACTAAACCGGGTTGACCGATGTCCGCGAATCCTTCGTCCACGAGCACCATCCACGACCATGGCGTCCACAGCAGCCATGAAGTCGCCCCGGGCGAGATCGCCGTCGGCGTGGTGGTCGGGCGTACCTCGGAATATTTCGACTTCTTCGTCTACGGCATCGCCTCGGCGCTGGTGTTCCCGTCGGTGTTCTTCCCGTTCGCACCCAAGCTCGATGCCACGCTGTATTCGTTCGCGGTGTTCGCGCTGGCCTTCATCGCGCGCCCGTTCGGCACCATGCTGTTCCTGTGGATCCAGCGCCGCTGGAGCCGCGGCACCAAGCTGACCGCCGCGCTGTTCCTGCTTGGCACCTGCACCGTGGGCATCGCCTTCCTGCCCGGTTATGCCACCCTCGGCATGACGTCGGTGGTGTTGCTTTCGGTGTTCCGCTTCGTCCAGGGCATCGCGTTGGGCGGGTCGTGGGACGGCCTGCCGTCGCTGCTCGCGCTCAACGCGCCCAAGGGGCGCCGCGGCTGGTACGCGATGCTCGGCCAGCTCGGTGCGCCGACCGGCTTCATCGTCGCCGCCGGCCTGTTCGCCTATCTCTATGCCGCCCTGCCGCAGGAAGAAGTGCTGGACTGGGGTTGGCGCTATCCGTTCTTCGCCGCGTTCGCCATCAACGTGGTCGCGTTGTTCGCGCGCCTGCGCCTCGTCGTCACCGACGAATATGCGCAGAAGATGGACGAACAGGAACTCGAGCCGGTACGCGTCCTCGAATTGCTGAAGGCCAAGGGCCGTTACGTCGCCATCGGGGCCTTCACCGCGCTGGCCAGCTACGCGCTGTTCCACCTCGTCACCATCTTTCCGCTGTCGTGGATCCAGCTGTTCTCCAATCAGTCGATCCCGCGGTTCCTGGTCGTGCAGATCATCGGCGCCTTCTTCGCCGCCGGCGGCATCGTCGCTTCCGGCTTCATCGCCGATCGCCTGAGCCGCCAACGCACGCTGGGCGCACTGGCCGTCGCCATCGCCGCCTACAGTGGTTTCGCACCGACCCTGCTCGGTGCCGGCGAAGCGGGGCAGGTCGTCTACATCATCGCCGGCTTCATCCTTCTGGGCCTGTCCTACGGCCAGGCGGCGGGTGCCTTGAACGCGAACTTCGGCGATCGCTACCGCTACACCGGCGCTGCCATCAGCAATGACATCGCCTGGCTGATCGGCGCCGCATTCGCGCCACTGGTGGCGCTCGGCCTGAGCGCGAAATTCGGCTTGGCCTATATCGGCCTCTACCTGTTGTCGGGGGCGCTGGCAACACTGGCGGCGCTGGGCGTCAATCGCTGGTTGCGCCTCAAGCGCGAAGCACGCAACGCCACCAGGTGAACGAAGAAGCCGCCGAACTCAAGCGCATCCGCTGGCGCTCGCGGCGCGGCATGCGCGAGCTCGATCAGGTCTTCGAGCGCTACCTCGAACATCGCTGGCCGCAGGATTCCGAGGCGCAACGGGCGGTTTTCCTACGGCTGCTGGATTGCGAGGACGATAAGCTCTGGCGCTGGATCATGGGCTATGAGCAATGCAATGACGCCGAACTCGCCGGACTCGTCGAACGCATGCGCGACCTCGGTCGTTGAGCGGGCCATCGAGCTGGGGCCGACGCCGTTGTCGCGCGCGGTGCCGATCGTGCTCGGGTTGCTGGCCGCCATCGCGGTGTTGATGTCGGCCTTTCCATGGGTGATGAAGCTTCCGCTCGCCGTGGCGGCGCTGGCACATGCGGCGTGGCTGGATCGGCGCGAACGCGGTCGCTCGCGGCATGTGCTCGATTTTGATGGTGATCCGCGCCTGGATGGCATCGTCCTGCGCGATGCCCGCGTCGAGCTGCATGGCCCGTGGCTGACTCTGGTGCGCAAGGATGACCGTGGCCGCTGGCGCCGCGAAACCTGGTGGTGCCGCCTCGATGCCGTGAACCGCCGCCGACTGCGCCTCGCCATCGCCGGCGAACGCCACATGCTTTCCCCGCCAATGCTGGCACCATAACGCGACTCTCCCCGCGGCCTCCCATGTTCAAACCGCTCCCCATCGCCATCGGCCTGCGCTACCTGCGCGCGAAACGCCGCAACGGCTTCATCTCCTTCATCTCGATGGCGTCGATCATCGGCATCGCGCTCGGGGTCGCCGTGCTCATCACCACGCTGTCGGTGATGGGCGGGTTCCAGCGCGAAATCCGCGATCGCCTGCTGCAGATGGCTGCCCATGCCACCGTCGTCGCCGACGGCCGCGAAATGGCCGAATGGCCGCAGGCCATCAAGCTGGCGCTGGCCGATCCGCGCGTCGCCGCCGCGTCGCCCTATGTCGACACCCAGGCGTTGCTCGACTCCGGCAGCGACAAGGCGCCTGCGATCATCCGCGGCGTATTGCCCGAACAGGAACGCAAGGTCTCGGTGATCGGCGACAAATTGGTGGTCGGCAGCCTGGATTCGCTCACGCCCGGCAGTTACAACATGCTGCTCGGCAAGGAGCTCGCCGACATCCTTGGCGTGCGCATGGGCGACAGCGTGGTGGTCGCGACTTCCGGCATGAATGTCACCGGGATGGGCGCGGTGCCGCAGATGAAGCGCTTCGTGGTCAGCGGCGTGTTCGAAGCCGGGCACCAGGAATTCGACAAGGGCCTGGCGATCGTGCGCATGGAGGACCTGCAGCGCGTGCAACGGATGGACGGCGTCACCGGCGTGCGCCTCAGGCTGCACGACATGGACAAGGCCTGGGACGTCGCCCGCGATCTCGCGCTGAAGCTTGGCGGCGGCTATCGCGTCAACGACTGGATGCACGAGAACGCCAACATCTTCCGCGCCATCCGCATGGAACGCACGATGATGGCGATCCTGCTGTCGCTGATCATCGCGATGGGTGCGTTCAACCTGGTGTCGTCGCAGGTGATGCTGGTGACCGACAAGCAGGCCGACATCGCCATCCAGCGCACGCTGGGGATGACGCCGGGGCAGGTGATGCGGGTCTTCATGGTCCAGGGCAGCCTGATCGGCATCATCGGCACGGTGATCGGCGTCATGGGCGGCATCCTGCTCACGCTCAATCTCGAACGCATCCTCAAGCTGATCGAACGCGTCTTCCATGTGACATTGCTGCCCGAGGACGTCTACTACATCACCGGCCTGCCCACCGATCTGCGCGCGGACACGGTCGCGATCATCGCGGCGGTCGCGCTGGCGATGGCTTTCCTCGCCACCCTGTATCCGGCCTGGCGGGCGTCGCGGACGCCGCCGGCGGAGGCGCTGCGCTATGAATGATCCTGTGAACAGCGGGGAGATCATCCGGGCGGAAAAACTCGGCAAGGTCTATGCCGAAGGCAAGTTGCACACGCCGGTGTTCGACGGGCTCGACCTGCGCATCCTGGAAGGCGAATCGGTGGCGATCGTCGGTGCTTCCGGCGCCGGCAAGAGCACGCTGCTGCATCTCCTCGGCGGGCTCGACGTACCGACCGCGGGCGAGGTCTACGTCAGTGGCCAGAAGATGTCGGCGCTCAAGGATGCCGATCGTGGTCGCCTGCGCAATCGCGCGCTCGGCTTCATCTACCAGTTCCACCATCTGCTGCCGGAATTCACCGCGCTCGAGAACGTGATGCTGCCGGTGATGCTCGGCGGTGCCGGCACAAATGAAGCGGCGAAGAGAGCAACGACCTTGCTGGAACAGGTCGGCCTCGGCGGACGCCTGGAACACAAGCCGGGCGAACTCTCCGGCGGCGAGCGCCAGCGTGCGGCGGTCGCGCGCGCGCTGGTGAATACACCGAACTGCATCCTCGGCGACGAACCGACCGGCAATCTGGACGATCGCACCGCGGAAACGGTGTTCGAACTGATGCTCGAACTCAATCGCGCCAAGGGCACCAGCCTGGTGCTGGTGACGCACGATCGCCGTCTCGCGCGCCGACTCGATCGCGTACTCGAATTGAGCAACGGTCGCCTCCACGAACTGCCTCCAGGCGACGTCTGAGATGGACACGGCGACAGGGACGTCACCACGTATCGGAGTCGAGGCAGCAACAGGATTGCTGGCTGGTGCGATGCTGTGCCTGTGGACGCCGTGGCTGGCGCCGCGCTGGGCATTGATCGCGTTGGCGATCGCCGGATTGATCCTGTGGTGGAGATTGCCGCGACGCGTCTGGATCGCAACCGCATTGCTCGGCTTCGGCTGGGCGGGAATCGTTGCCGGTGCGGCGTTGGATTCGCGCTTGCCTTCGGAACTGGAAGGACGCGAACTCGTCGTCCAGGGCCGCGTCGACAACCTGCCCGAGCAGGACAGCAAGAGCACGCGCTTCCAGTTCGTCGTCGATGGCGGACTCTCGCAACAAGCGGAACTGCGTGGCAGGCGTCTTCGACTGGGCTGGTACGCGGCACCGGACCAGGCGCTACCGCAGATCGAAGCCGGGTCGCGCTGGCGCCTGCACGTCAAGCTCAAGCGCCCGCACGGGCTGCGCAATCCCGGCGTGCAGGATGGCGAGCGCGGCATGCTGGTCGATCGCATCGTCGCCACGGGGTCGGTGAAAAGCGGCGACAACGAAACATTGGCCGCCGGCAGCGGCGTCGACGCCATCCGCGACGGCATCGCCCGGCGCATCGAACAGGGCGCGTCACCTGCGCGACGTTTCATTCGCGCGCTGGCGGTCGGCGATACCCGTGGCTTGAGCGACGATGACTGGACGATCCTGCGCGCCAACGGCCTGACCCATCTCATCGCCATTTCCGGTTCGCATGTCGCGTTGACGGCGATCCTCGGTTCGGCGCTGGCGTGGCTGTTGTGGCAGGCGTTCCCGCGTTTCGGTCGTACACTGCCGCGACGTTCGGCGATGTTGCTGGCGGGTATTGTCGTGGCGTCGTTCTACACCGCATTGTCGGGTGGAGAAGTCCCGACCCTGCGCACGATGCTGATGATGGCGAGCGTTGCTTCCGCGGTGCTGTTGCGGCGGCGCATGGGCGCGGTGCAGGCATTGGCGATCGCCGCGATTGCGCTGACGCTGATCGATCCGCTCAACCTGCTGCGTCCCGGCTTCTGGCTGAGTTTCGCCGGCGTCGCCTGGCTGTCGTGGTGCCTGCGCGAGGGCGGGCGCGGCGTGCTGCGCGAATTCCTCGGTGCGCAGGGCGTGGCAACGCTCGGACTGCTGCCGTTGTCGATGCTGTTCTTCGCCCAGGCCTCGTGGGTGTCGCCGCTGGCCAATCTCGTCGCCGTGCCGTGGTGGGGGTTCGTCGTCGTGCCGCTGTCGCTGCTTGGCGTGCTGGCAGACGGCCTGCATCACGGCTGGGGCGCGCCGCTGTGGAATCTGGCGGCATGGTTGTTCGATCTTGCCTGGCCGCTGTTCCAGCGCATCGCCGATTGGCCACTCGGGCAATCGCGCTTGCCGGAAGCGAGCGTGTTCGCGTGGCCACTGGCATTGCTCGGTGCGTTCTGGTTGCTCGCGCCGCGGAAATTGCCGGGCAAGCCGCTGGCGCTGGCGTTGTGGTTGCCGATGTTCGCGCCGCTGCAGCCGGCGGTGTTGCCGGGCGAAGCACGAATGCAGATGATCGATGTCGGGCAGGGCCAGGCAATCCTGCTGCGCACTGCGCATCATGTCGTCCTCTATGACGCCGGTCCCGCGACCGACGATGGCTACGATGCCGGCGAGACGGTGGTGTTGCCGGCACTGGCAGCCCTCGGTGTCGATCACATCGATCTGATGATGCTCAGCCACGCCGATGCCGACCACGCCGGCGGCATGAACGCGGTGCTCGCCGGAATGCCGGTCACGGTGGTGCAGGCGCCGCCGAATGCGCCGATCGAAGTCGACACGCACTGCAAGCTCGGTGACGGCTGGGAATGGGATGGCGTCGGCTTCGAGGTGGTCTCGCCACTGCCGGATTCGGAATACACCGGCAATCCGTCGAGTTGCGTCTTGCG
The DNA here is from genome assembly GCA_019510195.1 of Lysobacterales bacterium. GTDB lineage: Bacteria > Pseudomonadota > Gammaproteobacteria > Xanthomonadales > Xanthomonadaceae > Solilutibacter. The sequence continues at coordinate 9,714 of JAEKKW010000037.1, forward strand.
TGTTTCCAGCAGGGATCACGCGCTGCTGCTGACCGGCGACATCGACCAGGCGACCGAGCGCGCGATGGTCGAGCGCAACCCGCAAGCGCTGCGCGCCGACGTGGTGTCGATGCCGCATCACGGCAGCGCCGGTTCCTCCAGCGATGCCTTCGTCCACGCCACTGGCGCGGCCTGGGTGATTGCTTCGGCGGGCTATCGGAACAAGTTCCACCACCCCAATCCCAAGGCGGTGGCGCGCTGGACCGACGCCGGAACCCGCGTCCTCGATACCCCGCACGCCGGTTCGGTGCGCGTCGACCTGTCGCCGGCGGGCGTCACCCTGCAGACTGAACGGACGCGCCGCCGTCGCATCTGGGATAGCGGCGGCTGACCCGCGACCGCGCTGGGCTATCCTATCGGCTACTCCCCCAAGTCCAGGTTGCAGAGTGCTCGAACTGGTGAAGGCCGGCGGCTGGCCGATGATTCCCCTCCTGCTGCTGTCGCTGGCGGCGTTCTCGATCATCGTCGAACGGCTCTGGAGCCTGCGTCGCGCCACGATCCTGCCGCCCGGCCTCGGTGACGAGGTGCGCAACTGGGCGGCGCGCGGCGGTCTCGATCCCAAGCACATCGATTCCCTGCGCGACACCTCGCCGCTGGGGCAGGTGCTGGCCGCCGCACTCGATGTCCGCGACCGCACCCCCGACCAGCGCCGCGAGCGCATCGAGGATGTCGGTCGCCACCAGGTGTTCCGGATGGAGCGCTTCCTCAACGCACTCGGCACCATCGCCGCGATCGGTCCGCTGCTTGGCCTGTTCGGCACCGTGGTCGGCATGATCCAGATGTTCCTCGGCATCCTCGACCACGGCCTCGGTGACGTGAACCAGCTCGCCGGCGGCATCGGCAAGGCGCTGGTGTGCACCGCGACCGGCATGATCGTCGCGATCCCGGCGCTGATCGCCCATCGCTGGCTGAAACACCGCATCGCCAGCTACATCATCGATTTCGAACACGAAGTGATGTTGCTCGACGACGTGCTCGACGAACGCCGCGAGCTTGTCGCCAAGACGGGCGCGCACGGCTGACATGCGCATCCGCGACCGCGAGCAGGACGACATGTCGGAGATCAACCTGATCCCGTTGATCGACGTCATCCTCTGCCTGATCATTTTCTTCGTGATCACGACGACGTTCGCGTCACGCAACGTGCTGCGCCTGCAATTGCCGCGCGCCGAAGGCGAGGCGCCGCCGCAGAAGGACAAGCCGCTCAGCGTGCTGGTGAACGCCGACGGCCATTACTTCGTCGAGGACCGCGAATCGCTGCGCAATGACGTCGACACGCTGAAACACACCATCACCGAGGTCGCCGGCAACGATCGCTCGCGTCCCGTGCTGCTTCGCGCCGACGCCCGCACCCAGCACCAGGCGGTGGTGACCGCGTACGAAGCGCTGGGCCAGCTCGGCTTCCGCCAGGTGATGATCGCCACCGCGCCGCAGCCGAAGGACGGTGCGGCGAAATGAGCGAGGGCGCACGCACGACCCGCCAGACATACCGGCGATTGCTCGGGTACGCCAAACCCTATCGCGGGCTGATCGGCGCGGCTGTTCTCGGCATGGCGCTGGAAGCATTGTCGAGCGCCGGCATCCTGCAGTTGATGAAGTGGATCGTCGACGACATCTTCGGCGCCCGCCACTACATCTACCTGTTCCCGGTGGCGTTGGTTGGTCTGCTGCTGGCGCGCGGACTGTTCGGTCTGGTCGGCGACTACTGCATCGCCCGCGGCGGGCGCAATGTCGCCCGCGACCTGCGGATGCAGCTGATGGGCAAGTACCTGCGGCTGCCTGGCGCGCGCTTCGATCGCGAGCCGGTGCCGGTGATGATCACCCGCCTCGGCGGCGACACCGAGCAGGTGGCGCAGGCTGCGGTCGATTCGCTGAAGGTGATGGTCAGCAACACGTTCAACATCATCAGCACCTTGTCGGTGATGTTCTACAACAGCTGGCGGGTGTCGCTGGTATTGCTGGTGCTGGCGCCCCTGCTGGCATCGATCATGGGCAAGGTCGGCAGCCGCTATCGCCGCCTCAACCACGAGATCCAGACCGCCGCCGCCGACATGCTGCAGTCGGCCGATCAGGCCCTGCATGCGCACCAGGAAGTGAAGACCTATGGCGCGCAGCAAGCCGAGCTGTCGCGCTATGGCGAGCAGAACAAGCGCAACGTCAACCTGTCCCTGAAAGTCGAGGTGACGCGCAGCTCGCTGTCGCTGTTCGTGCAGGTGCTGGGTGCGGTGGGCGTCGCGGTGATGCTGGTGATTTCGGCGCACGAAGCCGCGGTCGGGCGCATGACCAGCGGTACCTTCTTCCTGTTGCTGACATCGATGGTCAACCTGGTGCCGTTGCTGCGCCAGATCACCAATGTGCAGAGCATGTTGCAGCGGGGCATTTCCTCGGCGGACCGCGTGTTCGACGTCCTCGATGCCGAAGACGAACGCGATGATGGCGAACTTCCGGTCGAACGCGCCCGCGGCGAGCTCGAATTCCGCCATGTCAGCGCGCGTTACGACAGCCAGCAGGCGTCGGCACTGGAAGACGTCAGCTTCACCGCGCGTCCCGGCACCGTGACCGCGATCGTCGGGCGTTCCGGCAGTGGCAAGTCGACGCTGATCAAGCTGATCCCGCGTTTCTACGAGCCGGCAGCGGGCGAGATCCTGCTCGATGGCCAGCCGCTCGATGCCTACCGCCTCGCCGACCTGCGCCGGCAGATCGCGGTGGTCGGCCAGCATGTCGCGCTGTTCGATGGCAGCATCGCCGGCAACGTCGCCTATGGCGAAATGGCGGATGCCGATGCCGCGCGGGTGCGTCGCGCGATCGAGGGCGCGAACGCGGCCGAATTCGTCGATCGCTTGGCCGAAGGTCTCGACACCCATGTCGGCGAACGCGGCGGCAAGCTGTCGGGCGGCCAGCGCCAGCGTGTTGCGATCGCGCGCGCGCTGCTGAAGGACGCGCCGATCCTGATCCTCGACGAAGCCACCGCAGCGCTCGACAACGAATCGGAACGGCTGGTGCAGGACGCGCTTGAACACCTGATGCCCGATCGCACCACGTTGGTGATCGCGCATCGGCTATCGACCATCGAACACGCCGACCAGGTGCTGGTGCTCGACCACGGCCGCATCGTCGAACGCGGCACCCATCGCGAATTGCTGGCGCTGGGCGGGGTGTACGCGCATCTCCACGCCATGCAGTTCCGGGAGGGCGCGTGAGTCGCGCACGCCGGCCACCGTCATGGTGGTTCGGCGATGAAGCGGCGCCAGCGTGGACGGGGCCGCTCGAATCCCTCTATCGCAGTGCGTCGGCGCGTCGGCGACGCGTGCAACAAGCTCGCGCGAAACTGGTCGGCATTCCGGTGCTGGTGATCGGCAATCTCATCGCCGGCGGTGCCGGCAAGACGCCGCTCACCATCGCGGTGGTCGAACGCCTGCGCGAATGGGGTTGGCATCCCGGCGTCGCCAGCCGTGGCTATGGTCGTCGCGACGCCCAGCAGGCACGCTGGGTCGAGGGCGGCGATGATCCCGCGATCGCCGGCGACGAACCGGTAGTGATCGCACGCCGCACCAAGGTGCCGGTGCGCGTTGATGCACGCCGAGTCGATGCCGCGGCAGCGCTGCGCGATCGCGGTTGCGACATCGTGGTCTGCGACGACGGCTTGCAGCACTACGCGCTGGCACGCGACATCGAGATCGAAGTGATCGACGGCATGCGTGGCTACGGCAATGGACGGATGATCCCGGCCGGGCCGCTGCGCGAACCGCTCGAGCGCGCCGGACTGTGCGATTTCCGCGTGCGCAACCTCGGCAGCGATGCCACGGGAAGCAGCGAAAACGATTTCGGCGTGTGGCCGATGCACCTGGTGGCGCAGCGTGCGGCGGCGTTGCGCGGCCCGCGCGTGCGTTCGCTCGGCGATTTCGCCGGGCAGCGCGTGCATGCGGTCGCCGGCATCGGCCATCCCGAACGATTCTTCGACACCCTGCGCCAGCACGCCATCGCGGTGGTGCCGCACGCCTTTCCGGACCATCACGCATACGCGAGCACTGGTACAGCGTGCCGGTCGATGCCGAGCTGCCGGCCGCATTCTGGATCGGACTGGAAGACCGCGTGCAGCAACTGCGGCAACTGAGCTTGCTGGAGGCCGAATGAGCCGGAACTTCGTCGTCGCCATTCCCGCGCGCCTGTCGGCCAGCCGCCTGCCGGGCAAGCCGCTGCGCCTGCTGGGGGGCGAACCGCTGATCCGCCATGTCGCGCGCCGCGCGCTCGCTGCCGGTGCCGACGACGTGGTGGTCGCTGCGGACGATGCCAGCATCCTTGCCGCGCTCGATGGCATCGCCGTGCGTGGCGTGCTCACCCACGCCGATCATGCTTCCGGCACCGATCGTCTCGCCGAATGCGCGCGGCTTGCCGGTTGGAGCGACGACACCCTGGTGGTGAACCTGCAGGGCGACGAACCGTTCGCGCCGGCATCGGGCATTCGCGCAGTCGCGCAGGCGCTCGCGGACAGCGGTGCCGAGATGGCGACGCTGGCGACGCAGATCGATGATCCCGAACAGCTGTTCGATCCCAACACGGTCAAGCTGGTGTGGCGCGATCCTGCTGGTGACGCGCAATGGCGCGATGTCATGTACTTCAGCCGCGCGCCGATTCCCTGGCACCGTGATGCCTTCGCCCAAAACAAACGCGCCCTGATGCCGGGGCAGTGCCTGCGCCACATCGGCATCTATGCCTATCGCGTCGGCTTCCTGCAGCGTTTCGCGACGATGCCGCAGGGCATGCTCGAGCAACTGGAGTCGCTGGAACAGTTGCGCGTGCTGGAAGCGGGATTCCGCATCGCCGCCGCACTGGCGCCTGAACCGTTCCCGCCGGGCGTCGACACGCCGGAAGACCTCGCGCGCGCCGAGGAGCATCTCGCGCAAAGCGCCGCATAATGGTGCCGTGACCAGCGCCGAACACCCCCCCTTCGACGGCAAGGCATACACGCGCGACCTGACCAGCGCGCCCGGCGTCTATCGCATGTACGCCGCCGACGACACGCTGCTCTACGTCGGCAAGGCGGCTTCGCTCAACAAGCGCGTCGCCAGCTACTTCAACAAGGCGCTGACCATCCGCATCGCGACCATGGTCGGCCAGATCGCGCGGATCGAAGTCACCGTCACCCGCACCCCGGCCGAGGCGCTGATCCTCGAGAACCAGCTGATCAAGACGCTCAAGCCGCGCTACAACGTCATGCTGCGCGACGACAAGAGCTACCCCTACGTGCTGCTGACGCAGGAGGAGTTCCCGCGAGTGGCATTGCATCGCGGGCCACGGGCGATTCCCGGCAAGTATTTCGGTCCGTATCCCAGCGTCCATTCGGTGCGCGAAACCCTCAATTTCATGCACCGATTGTTCAAGCTGCGCAATTGCGAGGACAGCGTGTTCCGCAACCGCACGCGCCCTTGCCTGCAGTACCAGATCGGCCGCTGCACCGCACCCTGCGTCGGCCTGGTCGATGCCGCGAGTTACGCCCACGACGCCCATCGCGCCGAACTGTTCCTGTCGGGACGCAGCGAGGAACTCGGGCGCGAACTCACCGCGGAAATGGAAGCCGCCAGCGCGCGCCTCGATTTCGAGGGCGCCGCGCGCCTGCGCGACCTGCTCACCGGCGTACGCAAACTGCAATCGCATCACTCGCTGGGCAACGACGGCAACGACACCGACGTGCTCGCTTGCGTGCTGCGCAACGGCCATGCCTGCGTGATGCTGCTGTCGTGGCGTGATGGCCGCAATCTGGGCACCCGGTCGTTCTTCCCCAGGCTCAATGGCGAGGATTCCGCCGCCGAGGTGCTGGCTGCTTTCGTCTCGCAGTACTACGGCGACCATCCGCCGCCGCGCGAGATCTGGCTCGACCAGGACATCCCCGAGCGCGAGCTGATCGAGGAAGCGCTGAACGAAGCCTCGACCCACAAGGTGCGCCTGCGCTTCCGCTTCCGTGGCGAGCGCGCGGCGCAGGTCGATTTCGTCCGCCGGAATGCCGACGTCGCGTTGTCGACGGAACTGGCCAGCAATGCCGCACAGAAGGCCAGGCTGGATTCCTTGTGCGAACTGCTCGGTCTCGAATCGCCGCCGCACCGCATCGAGTGCTATGACATCAGCCACACCATGGGCGAGGCGACCGTGGCCTCGTGCGTGGTGTTCGACGAGAACGGCCCGGTGCGCAGCCAGTACCGCCGCTTCAACATCAGTGGCATCACTCCGGGGGACGACTACGCCGCCATGCACCAGGTGCTGACGCGGCGCTTCAAGCGCGCGATGGACAGTCTTGCCGAAGGCGAAGCCCCGGCGAATCCGATCCCCGACCTGCTGCTGATCGATGGCGGCGTCGGCCAGCTGGCGCAGGCGAGGGCGGTGCTGAACGAGCTCGACGTCCAGGGCATCGCGATGATCGGCGTCGCCAAGGGGCCGGAACGCATTGCCGGCGACGAGACCCTGGTCTTTACCGATGGCCGCGAACTGCATCCGGGCAAGCAGTCGCCCGGCCTGCAACTCATCCAGCAGGTGCGCGACGAGGCGCATCGTTTCGCCATCACCGGCCACCGCGGGCGTCGCCAGAAAGCGCGTACCACCAGCAGGCTCGAGGACATCCCGGGGATCGGGCCACGCCGCCGCGCCAGCCTGCTCAAGCACTTCGGCGGCATGGTCGGACTGAAGGCCGCGAGCGCCACCGACATCGCGCGGGCGGAAGGCGTCAACGCGGCATTGGCCGAAAGGATATACGCGGCGCTGCACGGACTCGCGTAGCATAGTCGCGGCATGAGAATCACCATCCCGACCTTCCTCACGCTGGCGCGAATCCTGATGATTCCGGTGCTGGTGCTGGTCTTCTATCTGCCTACGCGCTGGGCCAGCCTGTACGCGATGCTGGTGTTCGCGCTGGCTTCGATCACCGACTGGCTGGACGGCTGGATCGCGCGCCGTTACCACCAGTATTCGGCCTTCGGTGCCTTCCTCGATCCGGTGGCCGACAAGCTGATGGTGTCGACCGCGCTGTTCCTCATCGTGCAGGGGCATCCGACCGCGTGGATGGCGTTCTGGGCCGCGGTGATCGTCGGGCGCGAGATCGCGGTGTCCGCGTTGCGCGAGTGGATGGCCGGACTCGGCCAGCGCGCGACGGTGAAGGTCGCGCTGATCGGCAAGGTCAAGACCACGGTGCAAATGCTGGCAATCGGCTTCCTGCTGTATTCCATCCACCAGCCCTATGCATCCAACCCGACGCTGTGGATCGACCGCCTGGCCTTCCACATCGGCGATTGGGGCCTGGCCGCCGCCGCGCTGCTGACGTTGTGGTCGGGTGTCGAGTACCTGCTCGCGGCGTGGCCGGTATTGCGCGCCGGTGAGGGCAACCCTGTTGACACATTGCCGGAGTCCGGTAAAATGGCCGGCTCAACGCGGGAATAGCTCAGTTGGTAGAGCACGACCTTGCCAAGGTCGGGGTCGCGAGTTCGAGTCTCGTTTCCCGCTCCAGATTCGCCAAGCCCCGGTACGCCGGGGTTTTGTTTTGTGGAACAATAGTTTTTGATGGCCGGGTGGCAGAGTGGTTATGCAGCGGACTGCAAATCCGCGTACGCCGGTTCAATTCCGACCTCGGCCTCCATCAAGACGATCCCGGCGCAAGCCGGGATTTTTCTTTGTAGAGTGTCGCCATGAACGCGCACGTCGAGAGCTTCCACGATCCGGCGACCTCCACCTTCACCCATGTCGTCTTCGACGGCGAGGGCGGCAACGCCGCGATCATCGATCCCGTGCTCGATTTCGATCCGGCCAGTGCGCGCACCTCCGCCGCGTCCGCGCGACGCGTGCTCGGTTTCGTGCACGCGCATGCCCTGCACGTCGACTGGATCCTCGAAACCCATGCCCACGCCGACCACCTCACCGCCGCGGCATGGCTGAAGCGCGAAACCGGCGCGCCCGTCGCGATCGGTCGCGGCATCACCAAAGTGCAGGAGCGGTTCAAGACGTTATTGGGATTGGAAGACGATTTCCCCATCGACGGCAGCCAGTTCGATCGCCTGTTCGACGATGGCGACACGTTCACCGTCGGCCGACTCGCGGCACGGGTGGTGGCGACGCCGGGCCATACCGACGACAGCCTGACCTACCTGATTGGCGATGCCGCCTTCGTCGGAGACACCCTCTTCGCGCCGGAAACCGGCACCGCGCGCGTCGATTTCCCAGGTGGCGATGCCCGCAAACTGTATCGATCGATCCATCGCCTGTTCGGGTTGCCTGCCGATACGCGCATCTTCCTGTGCCATGACTATCCGCAGGACCGCGAGGCCCGTGCGCTGACTTCGATCGCGGACCAGGCGCAACGCAATATCCATGTGGGTGGCGATGCTTCGGAACAAGCCTTCGTGGAAATGCGGCTCAAGCGCGATGCCACGCTGGCGGCGCCGAAGCTGATCGATCCGGCGCTGCGCGCGAACATCCGGGCAGGCGAACTGCCGTCCTAGTGGTGCCCGGAGTGGGGGTCGAACCCACATGATGTCGCCATCGAGGGATTTTAAGTCCCTTGCGTCTACCAGTTTCGCCATCCGGGCAGGCTGCAAATGCTACTCCGCGCAGCGGACGGCGTCTTGCACTCCGGCATGCGAACATCCGCACCTGACCACCGGAGCGGACCCATGATCGTCTTCAAGAGCGAGCAAGCGCGCTACCTCGGCTATGTGCTGGCGCTGGCCGGGTTGTTGGTGTCCCTGCTGTTGCTGTTCCGGGACCATGCCCAGGGCTGGCTGGTCGGGGTGATCGTGTTCGGTGCGCTTGCGGCGCTGGGAACCGCCGATCTGCTGCAGTCGAAGAGCACGCTGCGGCGCAACTACCCGATCTTCGCCCACATCCGCTACGTGCTGGAATCGTTCGGGCCGGAGATCCGCCAGTATTTCGTCGAATCCGACATCGTCGAAGTCCCGTTCTCGCGCGAGCAACGCACCCTGGTGTACGAGCGTGCGAAGAACCTCAGCGACGTGGTGCCGTTCGGCACCGAGCTCGACGTCTACGGCGACCAGTACGAGTGGATCAATCATTCGATCGCGCCGACACCGCACCACGACGAGAATTACCGCATCACCATCGGCGAAAACACCGCGCATCCCTACGACGCCAGTGTCTTCAATATCTCGGCGATGAGTTTCGGCGCGCTCTCGGCCAACGCGATCCGCGCGCTCAACAAGG
>JAEKKW010000038.1 GCA_019510195.1 Lysobacterales bacterium
GTCGATCCCAAGCATTTCGACGAGGGCAGCTTCGTCGACGTGGTCGCCGACCAGTGCATCATCCCGCCGAATTCGTTCGCGCTGGCGCGCACGGTCGAATATTTCCGCATCCCGCGCGACGTGCTGGTGGTCTGCCTGGGCAAGAGTACCTACGCGCGCTGCGGCATCATTGTCAACGTCACCCCGCTGGAACCGGAATGGGAAGGCCACGTGACGCTGGAATTCAGCAACACCACACCGCTGCCGGCGCGCATCTACGCCAACGAAGGCGTGGCGCAGATGCTGTTCTTCCAGTCGGATGAAGTCTGCGATACCAGCTATCGCGACCGCGGCGGCAAATACCAGGGGCAGACCGGCGTCACGTTGCCGAAGACCTGAGAAAACCTGCTCTGCCCGGTCACGTGCCAGACGGATTGATGTGGGTGCGCAACGCGTCGATTCGTTCCGCGATTTCAGTCGCCGAATAAGGCTTTGCCGGCTGCGCGCCCCACACCGGTTTCGGCCACGCCGGATCGCCCTTGAACCGCGCGATGACGTGGACGTGCAACTGGCTCACCATGTTGCCGAGCGCGGCGATATTGAGCTTGTCGGGAGCGAATTGTTCGCGCAGTACCTGCGAGGCGATATCGATTTCGCGCCATAGCTGCGTGCGGTCGCTTTCGATGAGGTCGAGCAGTTCGCTGACGCCGGCCACCCGCGGCACCAGAATAAGCCACGGATAGTTGGCATCGTTCATCAGCAGGACGTCGCACAAGGGCAACGATGCGACCGGAAGCGTGTCTGCCGCGAGTTGCGGGTGGAGCCGGAATTCGCTCATGCCAGGTGTTCCCGGAAAAATGCCAGTGTCTCCGCATTGGCAAGCCTTGCCGCGTCAGCGCGATAGTGCGTTGGATCGCAATCGCGATTGAAGGCATGGCCGGCATCGGGATAGACCATGAAGGCGGCTTGCGGCCAGGCCGCGCGCTCGCGTTCGATGTCGGCGGCCGGCGTCGAGGCGTCTTTCGCGCCGAAATGGAACAGCATCGGTGCGCGCAATGGTTCATCGAGGAAATTCGTGTTGCGGGCGCCGTAATAGCTCACCGCTGGCAGGCCGAGCCGCAGGTTGGCGAGCAGGGCGAGGCTGCCGCCCCAGCAGAAGCCGACCACGCCGATCTGCGTTGCGCCTTCGTCGCGCAGTCGTGAGACCGCCGCGGACACCAACCGCACTGCGCGATCGAATCCCAATCCGGTGACCAGCGTGCGGCCCTGCTGCATGCCGTCGCTGTCATAGGGGAGGTCGACCCCGGGCGTGACGATGTCGAACAGTGCCGGCGCCAGCGTGATGAATCCTTCCTTCGCATAGCGGTCGGCGACGTCGCGGATATGCGCAGTGACCCCGAAGATTTCCTGGAGGACGACCAGTCCCATGGTCGAGGGCCGGTCGGGGCGGGCCAGCCAGCCGCCGATGCGGCCGTCGGGCGTGTCGAGGGTGATGTTCATGGCGAAGTCGGCCGGGGAATGGCGGGTTCCCTATAATTCCACACCCTTTCCCGGTGGCCTGCATGTCCCTGTCCCAGCCCAAAGTCGGTTTCGTCAGCCTCGGCTGCCCCAAGGCCCTGGTCGATTCCGAGCGCATCCTCACCCAGTTGCGGGTCGAAGGCTACGACCTGGTGCAGAGTTACGACGATGCCGACGTGGTGGTGGTCAACACCTGCGGCTTCATCGATTCGGCGGTGGCGGAATCGCTGGACGCGATCGGCGAGGCGATGGCCGAGAACGGCAAGGTGATCGTGACCGGTTGCCTCGGCAAGCGCAGCGAGGTGATCCGCGAAGCCTATCCCGACGTGCTGTCGATCAGCGGGCCGCAGGACTACGCCAGCGTGATGGACGCCGTGCACGTCGCGCTGCCGCCGCGCCACGATCCCTTCGTTGACCTTGTTCCCGATTACGGTCTGAAACTGACGCCCAAGCACTACGCCTACCTGAAGATCTCCGAAGGCTGCAACCATCGTTGCAGTTTCTGCATCATCCCGTCGATGCGCGGCGACCTGGTGTCGCGCCCGGTGGATGACGTGCTGCGCGAGGCCGAGAAGCTGGTGCGCGGCGGCGTCAAGGAATTGCTGGTCGTCTCGCAGGACACCTCGGCCTATGGCGTCGACATGAAGTACGCCGAACGCGAATGGCATGGCAAGCCGTATGCGACGCGGATGAAGGCGTTGTGCGAGGGATTGTCGGAACTCGGCGCGTGGACGCGGCTGCACTACGTCTATCCGTATCCACACGTCGATGACGTGATCCCGTTGATGGCGGAGGGCAAGATCCTGCCGTATCTCGATATCCCGTTCCAGCACGCCAGTCCGCGCGTGCTGAAGCTGATGAAGCGTCCCGGCGCGGTCGACAAGACGCTGGAGCGCATCCAGCGCTGGAAGGCGATCTGTCCGGAGCTGACGATCCGTTCGACGTTCATCGTCGGCTTCCCCGGCGAGACCGAGGCGGAGTTCGAGGAATTGCTGGATTTCCTCGAGGAAGCGCAGCTCGATCGCGTCGGCGCCTTCGCCTATTCGCCGGTGGAAGGCGCGGCGGCCAATGTCTTGCCCGATCCGGTGGCGGAGGACGTGCGGCAGGAACGCCTGGCGCGTTTCATGGACGTGCAGGCGGCGATTTCCGAGGCGAAGCTGGCGGCCAAGGTCGGCACGGTGCAGGAATGCATCGTCGATGCGATTGACGGCGAGCTGGCGATCGCGCGCTCGAAGGCCGATGCGCCGGAGATCGACGGCCTGGTGCAGATCCAGGATGGTTTCGAGGCGGGACTGAAGCCCGGCGATTTCGTTTCCGTGCAGATCATGGGCAGCGACGAACACGATCTCTATGGCGAAGTCGTCTACAACGACTAGAAGTCGTACTCGATCCCCAGTATCGCGAAATGCACCACGCCGCCCGGCAGCATGGCATCGAACTCATCGTCCACGCGCTTGTTGAGCAGTGCCCGCGCCAAGGGTGAATCGATGCTGATGTGACCAAGCGCGGCGTCGGTTTCGTCAGGACCGACGATGCGATAACGCACTTTCTCGCCACTGTCGCTGCGCTCCAGCGTGACCTGCGCGCCGAAGAACACCCGATCGGGGTGGCTGGGCCGATGCTCGACCACGTGCAGCAATGGCAGGCGCTTGCTGAGATAGCGCACCCGGCGATCGATCCCGCCCAATTGCTTCTTGCGATAGGTGTATTCCGCGTTCTCGGAACGATCACCTTCGGCCGCGGCGGCCGCCAGCGCGCGCACGACCTCCGGTCGCTGCACGCGCCAGAGATCGTCAAGCTCCACCTTCAGCCGATCGTGGCCGGCACGCGTGATCAGCGCCGTGCCCTGTTCGGCGGGTGGTCGCCAGCGGCCCATCGGCGGCTGCGTCATCGTCGTGCGCTGCGCTTCAGCGCCTGCCGCCGAAAATGCCGCCGAGCACGCCGCGCAGGATCTGCCGGCCGACCTGCGAACCCATCGTGCGCACGGTCTGCTTGGCCATCGTCTCGATCATGCCCTGGCGCCGCTTGGTGCCGAATACGGCGTCCTTCACCGCCTGGCCGATGCCGCTTTCCTCATCGTGCGCCTCGCCCTTGGCGGGCGGTGCGTCGGCGGCGGTTGCCGCGGCGTCGGCTTTCTTCGACAGCATTTCGAACGCGGATTCGCGATCGACCGCCTGGTCGTATTTGGCGCCGACCGGACTGCCGGCGCGCACCTGCTGGCGTTCGGCGTCGGTGATCGCGCCCATGCGGCAACGCGGCGGCGCGATCAGGGTGCGTTCGACCGGCATCGGGATGCCCTTGTCCTGCAGGGTCGACACCAGCGCTTCGCCGACGCCGAGCTGCCCGATCGCCTTGGCGACGTCGAGCTGCGGGTTGGCGACGAAGGTTTCCGCGGCGGTTTTCACCGCCTCCTGGTCGCGCGGGGTGAACGCGCGCAATGCATGCTGGAAGCGGTTGCCCATCTGGCCGAGGATGTTGTCGGGCACGTCGTCGGGGAACTGCGAGCAGAAATACACGCCAACGCCCTTGGAGCGGATCAAGCGCACCACCTGTTCCACGCGTTGCAGCAGCGCCGACGGAGCGTCGTCGAACAGCAGGTGCGCTTCGTCGAACACGAAGACCAGTTTCGGCTTGTCGAGGTCGCCGACTTCCGGCAGTTTCTCGAACAGTTCCGACAGCAGCCACAGCAGGAAGCTGGTGTAGAGCTTGGGTTTGAGGATGAGCTGGTCGGCGGCGAGGATGCCGATCACGCCGCGGCCATCCTGGGTGGTGCGCATCAGGTCGGAGAGTTCCAGCGCCGGTTCGCCGAAGAAGGCGTCGCCGCCCTGTTGCTCGATCTGCAGCAGCGCACGCTGGATGGCGCCGATCGATTGCGTGCTCACCAGACCGTAGCTGGTGGTGATGTCCTTGCGCTCGTCGGCGATGAGGGCGAGCAGGGCGCGCAGGTCCTTGAGGTCGAGCAGCAGCAGGCCGCGGTCGTCGGCGAGTTTGAACAGGATCTCCAGCACGCCCGACTGGGTGTCGTTGAGCTCGAGGATGCGCGACAGCAGCAACGGGCCCATCTCGCTGACGGTGGTGCGCACCGGGTGGCCCTTCTGGCCCCACAGGTCCCAGAAGATCGTCGGGTTGCCTTCATTGGTATAGCCGTCGACGCCGATTTCGGCGACACGTTCACTCAGCTTGTCGCTGGCTGCGCCAGCCATGGCGAGACCGGCGACGTCACCCTTGACGTCGGCCAGGAAGACCGGCACGCCCAGCCGTGAAAACCCCTCCGCCAGCGTCATCAGCGTGACCGTCTTGCCGGTACCGGTGGCGCCGGCCACCAGGCCGTGGCGATTGCCGTATTTCGGCAGGAGCCAGACCTTGTCGCCCTTGGGGGTGGTGATCGATTTGCCGACGAGGATCGGATCCATGGAACTTTCCCGCATTGAAAGCGTCGATTCTAAGCGGCATGGCTCAAAGTGGCATGGCGTGAGCGCATGAATGCGCACGCTGCGCACTTGCCCCGGACTTCCCGCAGCCGTTAGGCTTTCCGATCCGCTGAATGTTCCGAAGGATTCGAGTAATGGTGCGACCCGCAACGCCGTTGGTGTCTTCCTTGCTGGCAATTGCATTGATGTTGGGGGGCGCGGCGACCGGAGCGTCCGCCGCCGACCGCAAGGATCCGATGGCGGAATGGAAGGGCCGCATGACGGGGCTGGACACCCGCATCAAGGCTGCCCAGTCCGAAGCCGAGCAGCACGGGCTGCAGGCGCAGATGGACCAGTTGCTGCAGGCCTGCGCCCAGGCGCGCGGTTGCGACATCGCGCAATTGCTGCCGATCTATCGCGCGGCAAGCGTGGCCCGGCGCGGCGCGGTAAACGACGACAACGATGGTACCGACGATGACGGCCCCGACGAGATGATCGACATCGCCGGCGAGAAGACGCCGGAGCAGGCCACCGCCGACAAGCTGCTGGACGAACGCAATCGCCATTTCATGGACATGGTGAAGATGAACCCGGCGGTGCAGGCCGGCATTCGCCGCTGGCTCACCGACATGCGGCCGTCGCTGATGAACAGCTACGAGAACTTCCAGTACCTGAAATCGGGCATGCTGCCGGCGTTCCAGCGTCGCGGCCTGTCGGAAGCGTTGCTGTTCGGCATCATCGCCAAGGAATCCAACGGCAAGGTCCACGTCGGATCGCGCGTCGGCGCGGTCGGCCCGCTGCAGTTCATGCCGGCCACCGGTCGCCGTTTCGGGCTGGGCCAGGATGGCAGCGGTTTCGATACCCGCTACGACCCACGGATGTCGGCGGAAGCGGCTGCGGAATATTTCAGCGAACGCTACGCCGAGCTCAACAACAACATCGAGCTGTCGCTGGCGGCCTACAACGGCGGCGAGGGCCGTGCGCTGCGCGTCTACCAGTCCACCGGTGGCCGCAGCTTCTGGGACGCCGACGTCTATTCGCAATTCCCGGCAGAAACCCGCGATTACGTGCCGATGGTGATCGCCGCGGCGTGGCTGTACCTGCATCCTCGCGAATACGGCGTGCGCTTTCCGCGCGTGTCCGACCGCCCCGCGCAGATCAAGCTGGAAAAGCCCACCACCTTCAACGAAATGACCATCTGCATGGGCAACGCCCGCGGCACCGATGGCTACTTGCGCGCACTGCGCAACATGAACCCGCGCTACTCGCCCGATACCTGGCTGTCGGCCGGCACCGTGCTCAATGCGACCACGGCGATGTCGCGCGCCTACAGCTGGAATTGCACCAGTGGTCGTCGTGCCGAACTGGCGCATGAGCTGACCATCGCCAACGCGAGTTCCGCCATCGTCCGCATCGGTCCGCTGGAGCCGGCGCAGTCCAGCGCCGCCTCCGCGCAGCTCGGCGAGTCGGGCCTGGATGCGACGGCGCAGGATCCTGCCGCCCGCGTGCAGCCGGTCGCGGCACCGAAGCCGGCGCCGCCGAAGCCGGTTGCCAAGGCCGAGCCGAAGAAGGAAAAGCCGAAGAAGGTGAAAATGTATCGGGTCGCGCGTGGCGACACCCTTGGCCGCATCGCCGACAAGCATGATTGCGAGCTCAAGGCGCTGGCCAAGGCCAATGGCCTGCGCGCACCGGGTTACATCGTGAAGCCGGGCTCGAGCATCAAACTCGAAGGTTGCGGCAGCTGATCAGCGCAGCGTCGCCAGACGCTGCCCGAGCTTCACCGGCGATTCCGCCTGCAATCCCGGCGCGAAATCGGCGACGCCGGGTGGCAGCAGCACGATCACCGTCGATCCGTAATTGAAGCGCGCCATTTCGCTGAAACGCTCGATCGTGATGTCGCGACCACGGTAATCGCGCTGGCGGATGCCATGGCCATAGGGTGGAATCTCGACGCCGCCCCAGATCGTTTCCACGCCCGAGACCAATAGCGCGCCGACCATCACCTGGCACATCGGGCCGAAATCGCTGTCGAAGTGGCAGGCAAGGCGTTCGTTGCGGGCGAACACCCGCGGCACCGAAGCGACGGCATCCGGCCCGACGGAGAACAGCCGTCCCGGCACGTGCACGGTGTCACGCAGCGTGCCGGTCCACGGCATGTGGACGCGGTGGTAATCGCGCGGAGAGAGATAGACGGTGGCGAACAGGCCATCGCGATACGGACGCGCGGCCTCGGCGTCGCCGAGCAATTCCTCGACGGTGAAGGACTGGCCCTTGGCCTGGAAAATCCGGCCATCCTCGATCCTGCCGAGCTGGCTGATGCGGCCGTCGGCGGGCATCAGCAGGGCGCGCGGATCGGGATCGGCGACGCGTGCGCCCGGGTTCAATGCGCGGGTGAAGAAGGCATTGAAGCTGGGATAGTGGCTCGGATCGGAGTCGGCGGCTTCGCTCATGTCGACGCCGAACTTGGCGATCACGGCGTTGATCAATCGCTGCTTGATCGCCGGACGGGTCGAGTAGGCGAGGCGTCGCGCCAGCGACGACAGCAGTCGGTGCGGCAGCACGTAGGTCAGTGCGGTCAACGGACTCATTGCTTCGACTGGCTCAGTGCGGTCATGTCCGCGGCGATCGCCTGCGGATCGAAGGGTGGGGTGATGGTGCCCGCCATCCGCACCTGCGGATCGAGCACGACGATCGCGGCGGAATGGTCGACGCTATAGGCGTTTGCCGGAGCGCCGGGCATGGGCTCGCTGCGCATGAACACCATCGACAGCGAACGGGCGAAGGCTTCCAGTGGCTTCAGATCGGCGGTCGCGGCCAGGGTGTCGGGATCGAAACCGTGGGCATAGGTTTCGACCAGTTGCGGCGTGTCGCGCCCGGGATCGACGCTGACGAACAGCAGGCGCGGACGGCTCGCTTCCGGCAAGGCCCGCCATTGTTTCTGCGCCGCCGACAGCTGCGCCAGCGTGGTCGGGCAGACGTCCGGGCAATGGGTGAACCCGATGAAGACCAGGGTCCAGTGTCCACGCAGGGTATCGGCGGTCAGGGTGCTGCCATCGCCGCGCTGGAGCGAAAACGCCGGCACGGCGCGCGGCTGCGGGAACAGTTGCACCGCACGGGTCTGCACCGGTGGGGCGGCGCGATCGCCGAATACGGCGAGTCCGGCGAACAGGCCGGCGACAGCGACCGCCAGTACGACGAGAACAAGGAGAGGGCGTTTGGACATTTGCGCATGATACCGGCGTGGCGGTTTTCCGGCCTTATACTGACCAGTCACCCTTGTTTTGCCGAAGATTCCCCGTGACCGACGTCGCCAGCGAGCTCCATACCATCATCGATTTCATCCGTTACGGCGGCTCGCGCTTCAAAGCGGCCGGGCTGACCTTCGGCCACAGCTACGACAACGCGATGGACGAGGCGACCCAGCTCGTCCTCCATGCACTGCACCTGCCGCACGACCTGTCGCCGGCGTATGGCGCATCGCGCCTGGTCGGCGAGGAGAAGGCGCGCATCCTCGAACTGTTCCGCCGCCGCGTCGACGAGCGCATTCCCGCCGCCTATCTCACCGGCGAAGCGTGGTTCGCGGGGCTGAGTTTCAAGACCGATCCGCGCGCGCTGGTGCCGCGTTCGCCGATCGCCGAGTTGATCGAATCCGGGTTCGAACCGTGGCTGGGTGGGCGCGAAGTGCAGCGTGCGCTCGATATCTGCACCGGTTCCGGCTGCATCGCCATTGCCATGGCGCATTACAACCCGGAATGGCAGGTCGACGGCGTCGACATCAGCGATGAAGCGCTGTCGCTGGCCGCGGAGAACAAGGAGCGCCTGCACGCCGGCAACGTGCGTTTCCTCCACTCCGACCTGATGACCGCGCTGAAGGGCGAGAAGTACGATCTCATCGTCACCAATCCGCCTTATGTCACCCACGCCGAAACCGATGCGTTGCCGCCGGAATACGCGCACGAACCGGAACTTGGTTTGCGTGCCGGCGACGACGGCCTCGACCTCGCGCTGAAGATCCTGCGCGACGCGCCCGACCATCTCACCGACCACGGCCTGCTGATCTGCGAAGTCGGCGAGGCCGAACGCGCGCTGGATGCGCTGCTGCCGGAATTGCCGATGGCCTGGATCGAGTTCAAGGTCGGACAGATGGGGATCTTCGTGGTTGAGCGCGAAGACCTTGTCACTCATCACGCTCGCATCGCCGAACTCGCGGCGACACGCGGATGAACACGTTTGGCCATCTCTTTCGCGTCACCACCTTCGGCGAATCGCACGGTCCCGCCATTGTTTGCGTGATCGATGGCTGTCCTCCCGGCATCGCCCTCACGCCGGAAGAATTCGCGCATGATCTTTCCCGCCGCGCCACTGGCAAGACCCGCCACACGTCGGCGCGCCATGAAGCCGACGAGATCGAGATCCTCAGCGGCGTGTACGAAGGCGTCACCACCGGCACGCCGATCGCGTTGCTGGTCCGCAATACCGACGCCCGCAGCAAGGACTACGCCAACATCGCGCGCCAGTTCCGGCCCGGCCACGCCGACTACACCTACTGGCAGAAATACGGCATCCGAGATCCGCGCGGTGGAGGTCGCAGCAGTGCGCGCGAAACCACCATGCGTGTCGCCGCGGCGGTGATCGCGAAGAAATGGCTGGGGGAACGTGGCGTGCAGGTGCGTGGCCACCTCGCGCAGATCGGCGAAATCGTGCCGGCCGGCCATGACTGGTTGGCGGTCGAGGACAATCCCTTCTTCTGGCCACACGCAGCGCAGGTTCCGGAGCTCGAGGCCTACATGGACGCGCTGCGCAAGTCCGGCGATTCGGTCGGCGCGAAGGTCGTGGTCGAGGCCGATGGCGTGCCGCCGGGCTGGGGCGAGCCGATCTACGGCAAGCTCGATGGGGAGCTGGCGGCGGCGATGATGTCGATCAACGCGGTCAAGGGCGTCGAGATCGGCGACGGCTTCGCCAGCGTCGCCCAGAAGGGCACCGAGCATCGTGACGCGATGGCGCCAACAAATGGCTTCGCTTCGAACCACGCTGGCGGCATCCTCGGTGGCATCAGCAGCGGACAGACCGTGCATGTCGGCGTGGCGTTCAAGCCGACCTCGAGCCTGCGCCTGCCGGTCGCGAGCGTCGATGTCGACGGCAACGCGATCGAGGTGGTGACCACCGGCCGCCACGATCCCTGCGTCGGCATTCGCGCCACGCCGATCTGCGAGGCGATGCTGGCGCTGGTGCTGATCGACCAGGCGCTGCGCCATCGCGCCCAGTGCGGCGATGTCGGGCCGGTGCAGCCGCGCATATAGAATTAATTTCTCCCCAAGACAGGAAGCGGAAGTGAGCAAGCAGTACGTGGTGGCAGTAGTGGGCGCGACCGGCGCCGTGGGCGAAACAATGCTGTCGGTACTGCATGAGCGCGAATTCCCGGCGAAGGAAATCATCGCCCTGGCCAGTGAACGTTCGGCCGGCAGCGAGGTGAAATACGGCAACAAGAACATCGTCGTGCGCGATCTCGCCACCTTCGATCCGACCGGCGTCGATATCGCGCTGTTCTCGGCTGGTGGTTCGGTGTCGAAGGAATACGCACCGAAATTCGCTGCCGCCGGCGCGGTGGTGATCGACAATTCCTCGGCCTTCCGTGGCGATGACGACGTGCCGCTGGTGGTGTCGGAAGTGAACCCGCAGGCGTTGAAGAACCGTCCGCGCGGCATCATCGCCAATCCCAATTGCTCGACCATGCAGCTGATGGTGGCGCTGGCGCCGATCCAGCGTGCCGTCGGCATCGAGCGCATCAACATCGCCACCTACCAGTCGGTGTCGGGTACCGGCGTCAAGGCGATGGAGGAGCTCGGCAAGCAAACCGCCTCGCTGCTCAATTTCCAGGGCGCCGAAGCCAACGTCTATCCGGTGCAGATCGCCTTCAACGTGATCCCGCATGGTGGCGATTTCCTCGACAACGGCTACACCAGCGAGGAATGGAAGCTTGTCACCGAGACGCGCAAGATCCTCGGCGACGACCGCATTCTGGTGAATGCCACCGTGGTGCGCGTACCCGTGTTCTATGGGCACTCCGAAGCGGTGCACCTTGAAACGCGCGAGAAGATCACGGTCGAACGCGCGCGCGAACTGCTCGCCGCGCAGCCCGGCCTGGAACTGGTGGACGAGCGCGTGCCCGGCGGCTATCCGACCCCGGTGACCCACGCCTCCGGCAGCGATCCGGTCTATGTCGGTCGCCTGCGCGAGGACGTTTCGCATCCGCGCGGACTCGACATGTGGGTGGTCGCCGACAACATCCGCAAGGGCGCCGCGCTCAACGCGGTGCAGGTTGCCGAGCTGGTGATCGCCGAGTCGGTTTGAATTGCCAAGCCCGCGCCCCGTCGCTAGAGTCCGTGGACAAGTTGGAGAATTGCTTGAATCGCGCTGATTTGAAGCTGCGCCTGCAAACGCTGGCCCTGTCGTTGCTGCTGGCGACGGTGGCCAGCCCCGCGTTCGCCCTCGGCCTGGGCCAGATCCAGGTCAAGTCGCGCATGAACGAACCGCTGGTGGCCGATATTCCGGTCATCACCAGCGATCCGTCCGAACTGTCGCAGTTGCAGGCGAGGCTGGCCGAGCCGGAAACCTTCGTGCGGATCGGCCTGCCGCTGCCGGACAAGCTGGTCTCCGATCTGCGCTTCCAGGTGATCGATGGCACCGATGGCAAGCCCTATATCCGTGTCACCAGCAGTTCGCCGGTCACCCAGCCGCTGATCAATTTCCTGGTCGAGGCCGACTGGGGTGACGGCAAGCTGGTCCGCGAATATTCCGCGCTGGTGGCGACGCCGAACAGCCTGTCTGCGGCCACTGCGCCGCCGGTGGTCGAAGCGCCGAGCGTGGTCACGACGCCAACCAATGACATCGAGCGCCCCGTGCCGACCGTGGGCGCTCCCGTCGCGGCAGCACCGGCCGCGACCCCGGGCGCCGAAAAGGACAAGTCACTTGCCGCGACACCGGCGCCGGCATCCGCATCGCCATTGCCGGCATCATCGCCATCGCCGGCATCCTCCGATGCCAAGTACGGGCCGGTGCAGCGCGGCCAGACCCTCGGTGGCATCGTTGGTGGCTTGCAGGATGGCGGGCAAGACCACGACGCGGTGATGGAGGCGCTGGTGGCGCTGAATCCCGATGCCTTCATCAATGGCGATCGCAATCGCCTGCGTGCCGGCGCGGTCCTGCGGATGCCGCAAGGCGTGCAGCCAGCCGCGGATTCCGACAAGGCCGGCAACGGCAAGGCGGTCGCGCGCCGCGTGGCTCGTGCCGAGATTGCCAGATCGCGCAGTACGCGCGCCGCGCCGCGCCGTCCGGTCGACATCGCCAATGCGCCCGCGAATGCCGCCCGTGCATCCGCAGGCAATGACACTGCCGCGCCGGCGAAACGCGTGGCCGACGCGCACCTGCGCATCATGCCCGCGGCCACCGGCGACGCCGGGGCCGCGGGCACCAGAACGGGGCGGGGATCGTCCGGAGGAAACGGAGACATGCTCCAGCAGCTGCAACAATCGCAGGAAACCATCGCGACCCGCGATGCCGAAATCGGCGAACTGAAATCGCGCGTCGGTGAACTGGAGCAGATCCAGCAGAAGCAGGCGCAACTGATCGCAATGAAGAGCACCGAGCTCGCCGGTGCGCAACAGAAACTCGCGGCGCGCCAAGCCACGCCGGCATCGACAACGGGCGGATTCGGTCTGTGGTGGTTGCTGCCGGCAGCGCTGGCTGCCGCCTTGCTGGCGGCGCTGTGGCGACTGTTCGGCGGACGTCGCGGCCGGGCGGTGACGCAAGGATTTGCGTCGACGGCGCGGGCACCGACGTCGGGGACAGACACGCCGCAAGCCGCCGAACCGATGGTGGCTGCACCGACGGCGGCAGAAACAATGGAGCCACAGGCGCACGCGCGCGAGGACGGCCTGCCGACCTGGGCGCGCGGCGATGCCTGGTTGCCGGATGCCGATGCGGAGAATCCGTCGGAATCGGCCCGCACGGCGCCGGGCATTTCCGCGATTGATGGCCGCCTGCAGCTGGCGCGTGCCTATATCGACCTCGGTGACGTGGCGACCGCTCGTGCACTGTTGCAGGACGTGCAGCAGGAAGGCGATTCCACTGCGCGCGCCGAAGCGATGGCGCTGCTCGACAGCCTGCGCTGACGGGTCCCGGCGATGCCCCGATACGCGCTCGGCGTCGAATATGACGGCGGCGCCTTCCACGGCTGGCAACGTTTGGAAGCCGGTGTCCGCAGCGTGCAGGAAACGCTCGAAGCCGCGCTGTCGTCCGTCGCCAACCATGATGTCCGCGTGGTCTGTGCCGGGCGCACCGATGCCGGCGTGCATGCGCGCTGCCAGGTCGTCCATTTCGACAGCGATGCCCCGCGCAGCCCGCGCGCGTGGGCGCTGGGCACGACATCGCGTCTGCCGGCGGATGTTGGCGCGTTGTGGTGCCGGGAAGTGCCGGAGACATTCAGTGCGCGTTTTTCCGCGCTGGCGCGGCGCTATCGCTATCGCATCCTCAACCGCCAGATCCGCCCGGCCTTCGAGCGCCAGTACCTGACCTGGGAATTGCGGCCACTGGACCACGCGCGGATGCACGCCGCCGCGCAGTCGCTGCTGGGAGAGCACGATTTCGAGTCGTTTCGCAGCGCGCAATGCCAGGCGAGTCATGCCCGTCGCGAGATCCAGTCGATCTCGGTGACCCGTAGCGGCGATGAAATCGTGATGGACATCCAGGCGAATGCTTTCCTCCACCACATGGTGCGCAATATCGTCGGTTCGCTGTTGCCGGTGGGACGCGGTGAACGTCCGGTTGAATGGATC
>JAEKKW010000039.1 GCA_019510195.1 Lysobacterales bacterium
TGCAACAGGCCGAGGATGTCTTCGGCGGACTGGCGATCGAGATCGCCGGTCGGTTCGTCGCAGATCAGCAGGGTGGGGTCGGAAACGATGGCGCGCGCGATGGCCACGCGTTGCTGCTGGCCGCCGGAGAGTTCGTTCGGTCGATGCTTCATGCGGTCTTCAAGGCCGACCAGCTTGAGCGCGATCTCGGCGTTCTGCTTGCGCTGCGCGGCGCTCAGGTTGGTGAGCAACAGCGGCAGTTCGACGTTCTTCTGCGCGCTGAGCATCGGCATCAGGTTGTAGAACTGGAAGACGAAGCCGACGTGGTCGCTGCGCCATTGCGCGAGCTGGCCGCCGCCCATGCGATCGATGCGGGTGTCGCCGACGCTGATCTCGCCCGAGGTCGGCGTATCGAGTCCGCCGATCAGGTTGAGCAGGGTCGACTTGCCCGAACCAGAAGGACCCATCAGCGCGACGAAATCGCCGGGCGCGATGTCGAGATCGATGCCATGCAGCACTTCGACCTTCTCGGGTCCGCGCTGGTAGGTCTTGGTGAGATTGCGGGTCGATACCAATGCAGTCATGTCATTGCTCCCAGTGATTCGGTTTCGGCGCGACGCGCCGGGTCATTCGCTTTTCGCGGCAGCATCCTTCACCTTGCTGCCGTCCTTGATTTCGGCCGGTGGTTGCAGCACCACCGTGTCGCCGGCGGACGCGCCCGCGACCACCTGTTTCGCATCGTTGCCGATCTTGCCGGCGACGGTGACTTCGTGCATCGCCACCTTGCCGCCATCGCCGACCACGAATACCACATCCTCGCCGCCGCGTTGCGTGATCGCATCCGCCGGCACGCGCACGCCCTTCGGCGCCGGCTGGCTGGCCGGACGCGCCGTTTCCAGGAAGCTCACGCTCACGCCCATGTCGGGCACGATGCGATCGTCCTTCTTGTCGAGCGCGACGCGCACCTTCACTGTCGCCTTGCCACGATCGGCGGTGGGAATGATCGCGATCACGTGCGCGGGAATCTTCCAGTCGGGATAGGCGTTGAGCGTGGCTTCGACCGGCATGTCCGGCTGCACGCGGCCGATGTAGGCCTCGCCGACATCGACTTCCACTTCCAGCGAATCCATGTCGACGATGGTGCCGATGCCGGTGCGGGTGAAACCGCCGCCAGCGGAGAATGGCGAAACGATCTCGCCGGGCTGCGCGGCCTTGGCGATCACCACGCCATCGAACGGCGCCCGGATGATCGTGTTGTCGACGCCGGTACCGGCGATCGCGAGTTGTGCATGCGCGGCCTGGGTGCTGGCGTTGGCCGATGCCAGTTGCGCGCGCAGGCTGTCGCGCTGCGCCACCGCCTGGGTGTATTGCGCGGTCGATACCAATTTCTGCTGCATCAATGGTGCCAATCGCTTGACGTTGGCTTCGGCGTCGATCAATTGCGCCTGCAGGCTGCCGGCCTGGCTCTGCGCCGCGTGCGCCTGCGCCATCGCGAGCGCCTTCGCCTCGTTGGCGTCGATCGGTTCGAGGGTGGCGATGATCTGCCCTGCGGTGACGTGCTGGCCTTCCTGGATGCGCACATCGAGCAGCTTGCCCGTCACCTTGGCCGACACCGTGGCGATGCGCCGCGCCACCACGTAGCCGGTGGCATCGAGCACCGATGCCGCCTGGTTGCCGGAACTCATGGCGGCAACGGTGGCGGTCTGCACTTCGGTGACGCGACTGCGCGCGTAGAGCACCCAGCCCGCGACCACGAGGATCGCGATGGCCGCCAGCACCGCGAGCGTGATCCACAACCAGCGCAGGGAACGCTTGGGCGGTGGCGCGGAACGATCGATGCGCAATTGTGACAACAGGTCGGCATTCGTATTCATGTCGCCACCATAGGGGATGCCATTCGTCGAGTCATGTGACGGTTGTCATGCCGATCCACTGACGCCTGCGACTCCCCGCCGGCGGCGTCGGATCGCACAGTAGGCCACCCCAAGAGGATACCTGCATGGATATGCCCACCCGCCCGCTTTCAACGGACACGATCGCCCGGCTCGAGGGCGTCCGCAAGCAGTACGACTCGGTCGTGGCCCTGGATGGCCTCGATCTCGACATCCACCGCGGCGAAGTGCTGGCCCTGCTCGGCGCCAATGGCGCCGGCAAGACCACCGCGATCTCGCTGTTGCTCGGCCTGACTGCACCGACGCAGGGCGAAGCGCAGCTGTTCGGGCAATCGCCACAGCAAATCGCGGCGCGCCAGCGCATCGGCGTGATGTTGCAGACCGCCAGCCTTCCCGACAACAACACCGTGCAGGAACTGCTCGAGCTCACCCGCAGCTACTACGCGAATCCGCGCGCCTTCGACGACTGCGTGCGCCTGGCCGGGTTGCAGGACCTGCTCAAGCGCCGCTACGGAAAACTGTCCGGTGGCCAACAGCGTCGCGTGCAATTCGCGCTGGCGATCTGCGGCAATCCCGAATTGATCTTCCTCGACGAACCGACCACCGGCCTCGACATCGAATCGCGCGAAACGTTGTGGGCGGCGATCCGCAATCTCGTCGCACAGGGCACCGCTGTCCTCCTCACCACCCACTACCTGGAGGAAGCGCAGGCGCTGGCCGATCGCGTGGTGGTGGTGCGCAACGGCCGCGAAGTCGCGCAGGGCAGCGTCGACGACATCCGCGCACTGGTCAGCGACCAGCGCATCCGTTGCCGCAGCCTGGTGTCGCAGGAACAGCTCGCGGCGTGGCCCGGCGTGCGCGAGGCCCGCATCATCGACGGACGTTCCGAATTGCTGGTGGAGGATGCCGCTTCGGTGCTGCGCTGGCTGCTGTCGATCGATCCCACCCTGACCGAACTGGAAGTCACCCGCGCCGGATTGGCCGATGCCTTCCTCGCCCTCACCCGTGACGCCGAGGAGAACCACTGATGTCCGCCTTCATCATTCCTTCCGCGCAACCGTCGCGCCTGCGCATCCACGTACTGGAAACCCGCAACGAATTCCTGCGCATGCTGCGTTCGCCGATGTTCGTGTTCCCGACGCTGATGTTCCCGCTGCTGTTCTACGTGATGTTCGGCCTGTTGCTGAGCCATGGCAACGCCAGGGCCTCGACCTATCTCTACATTACCTACGGCGTGTTCGGCACGCTGGGCACTTCGCTGTTCGGCTTCGGCGTCACCGTCGCCAATGAACGCAACCTCGGCCATTTGCTGTACAAGCGCGCGCTGCCGATGCCGCCTTCCGCCTATCTGGTCGCCAAGCTCGGGATGGCGATGCTGTTTGCGACCCTCATCAGCATCGGACTGTTCGTCCTTGCCGTGACATTGGGCGGCGTGCACCTGCAGGCCTGGCAATTCGCCACGATCATGCTGACCAACATCCTCGGCGTGCTGCCGCTGTCCGCGCTCGGCCTCTACATCGGCACCCGCGTTCCGGCGAACGGGGCACCGGCGGTGATCAACCTGGTCTACCTGCCGATGTCGCTGCTGTCTGGCCTGTGGATGCCGTTGTCGCAGATGCCGGCGGCGATCTCGAAAGTCGCGACCGTGCTGCCGTCCTGGCATCTCGCACAGCTTTCGCTGAAAACGGTGGGCTATGATTCCGGCCAACCGGCGTGGCTGCACGTCGCGGTACTGGCCACGGTCACGGTGGCGTTCTTCCTGCTGGCACAGCGCCGCCTGCGCCGCAACGGTTGAGGGATAGGAATCTTGCAAGCACTGCGCGCCATGTTCACCCCGGCTCCCGACTCGCTGGTCGCGCGCGACCTGGCGCGCGGGCGGCCGGCGTGGAGCCATGCCGTCCACCTGCTGTGGTCGTCGTGGCTGTTCATCACGCCGCTGTTCGAAAAACAGGGTTACGACCTGCGCTGGCTGCTGATCACCTTGGCCAGCTATCCGCTTTTCGTGTTCCTCTACGCGAAATCCTGCACCAGTTCATGCCGGCATTCCGGCTGGTACGCGCTGACATTGCTGGCAATGGCTTTCGTGTCGATGCCGTGGTACGTCGGCAGCGTCACCTATTTCATGTTCGGCTGCATCATGCTGGGCGCCGGGCGCCTTCGACCGCTCCATTACGGCGCCACGCTGTTGCTGGCCAACGTCGCCTACCTGTCGGAAGGCTGGTGGGTGGGATATCCGTGGCAATCGCTGGTATGGCTGCCGATCACCACCATCATCATCGGCGTGCTGATCCAGGTCGAGCGCATCAATACCCGCACCAATGCCGAACTGGCGCTGTCGCATGCGGAAGTGCGGCGCGTGGCGGCCTTCGCCGAACGCGAACGCATCGGCCGCGATCTCCACGACCTGCTCGGCCACACACTGTCGATGGTCGCATTGAAAGCCGATCTCGCCGGCAAGCTGGTCGAGCGCGATCCCGCAGGCGCGCAACGCGAGATCGCCGAAGTCGCGCGGATCGCCCGCGACACACTGTCGGAAGTGCGCGCCACGGTCACCAACATGCGTAACGCGGTGCTGGTTGCGGAACTGGCCTCGGCGAAGGTGTTGTTGAACGCCGACAATATCCTGCTCGCCGCGCACATCGACGAAATCGTGCTCAAGCCCGATGCCGAATCGGCACTGGCGATGAGCCTGCGCGAAGCGATCACCAATGTGCAACGCCACGCTGGCGCGCGCCATGTCGAAGTGAAACTGCAGCGCGACGGCAAGGGTGTGGCGATGGAAATCCGCGACGACGGCCGCGGCGGCCAACTGCGCGCCGGCAACGGACTCACCGGGATGCGCGAGCGACTGGAAGCGCATGGCGGATCGCTGGAATTGCTTGTTAAAAGCGAGCGCAGCGATCGCGGCACGACGCTGGTCGCGCGCCTTCCCGCGAGGTGCCTGGCATGAACGCAACCAACAGGATCCGTGTGCTGATCGCCGAAGACCAGGCGATGGTGCGCGGTGCACTCGCTGCATTGCTGCGGCTTGAAAACGACATTGACGTGGTGGGCGACGCCGCCGACGGCGAAATCGCCTGGCGCGAACTGCAGCGGCTCAAGCCCGACCTGCTGCTCACCGACATCGAGATGCCCGGCCTGTCCGGGCTGGATCTCGCGCAACGCATCCAGCGCCACGAATTGCCGGTCAAGGTCGCGATCGTCACCACTTTCGGGCGCGCCGGTTTTCTTCGCCGCGCGCTTGATGCCGGCGTCACCGGCTATCTGCTGAAGGACGCGCCGGCCGAACAACTCGCCGCCGCGCTGCGGCAAGTGCATCGCGGCGGACGCGCCATCGATCCGCAACTGGCGATGGCGGCGTGGACCGAACCCGATCCGCTCAACGATCGCGAACGCCAGGTGCTGCGCCTCGCCGGCGACGGCCTGTCGAGCAGTGACATCGCCAGCCAGCTCCGCCTGTCGCAGGGCACGGTGCGCAACTACCTCTCGGAGATCATCGGCAAGCTCGGCGTCGGCAACCGCATCGAAGCGGCGCGACTGGCGCGCCAGAAGGGGTGGCTGTGAACACGCGCAATGTCGACTGGCTGACCGTCGCCACGATCGCCGCGCTGGCCTACGTGACCGGCACCGCGCTGCACGAACACCTCGGGCATGCGGCTTCCTGCGTCGCGCTCGGCAGCGACGTGAAGAAGTTCGGCGCCTTCTACGTCGACTGCGACGATCCCCGCTTGAGCGCGATGGGCGTGCGGATGGTGGCCCTCGCCGGCCCGATCGTCAGCCTGCTCACCGGACTGGCGTGCGCGCGACTGCTGCGCATCGCCCGCGCGCCCCTGGCGCGATTGTTCACCTGGATGCTGGCCAGCATCGGCCTGATGACCGCATTCGGCTACATGCTGTTCTCGGCGATCAGCGGCATCGGCGACCTCGGCACCGGCAACGATGGACTCCTGCACGGCGTGGCGATGCCGTGGCTGTGGCGCGCGCTGATGCTGGGCGTCGGCTACTGGTTGTACGACCGCAGCGTGGTCTGGAGCATGCGCACGCTGGCCGGCATCGTCGGCGGCCGCGAAGGACGTCCGCAACGCGTGCAACGCATCGCCCTGCTCAGCTACATCGCCGGTGCGGTGACCTGCATCGTCATCGGCCTGTTCAATCCGGAAGGCATCGTCATCGTCCTCACTTCCGCGGCCGCGGCCAGCCTCGGTGGCACATCGGGATTCGCCTGGGGGCCATCACGCGCGCGCATCGGTGCCGGCGATTCCGATGCGATCGTGTTCCCGCGCAGCTGGGCGTGGATCGCCGTCAGCGTGGTACTGGTGCTGGCTTATGCGATCGTGTTCGGGCCGACAATGACGAACTCATGATTGCGGATTGACGATCTTCGCGTCCTTCAGCATCGCGAATGCGGCGCGCAGGCTTTGCGCTTCGCCGCCAGCAGGACGACCGGGACGATCGCTGTCGTTCCACGAATAGACATCGACATGCGCCCAGCGCTGTTCGACCGGCACGAATTTCTGCAGGAACAATGCCGCGGTCACGCTGCCGGCCATCGTCGTCGAACTGCCATTGGCGATGTCGGCGACACCGCTGATCAGATAGCGTAGATAAGGTTGCCACAGCGGCATCCGCCACAACGGGTCGCGCTGCTCGCTGCCCGCCTGCAGCCAGGCGTGGGCGACGTCATCGTCATTGGCATAGAGCGCCGGCAGATCGGGACCGAGCGCGACACGCGCGGCTCCGGTCAGCGTGGCGAAATCGACAACAAGTGAAGGCTGCAGTTCCGCTGCGCGCACGAGTGCATCGGCGAGCACCAGGCGGCCTTCGGCATCGGTATTGTCGATCTCGACGCTGACGCCCTTGCGGGTGGCGATGATCTCGCCCGGCCGCAACGCGTTCGGACCGACCGCGTTCTCCACCGCCGGCACCAGCAGGGTGATGCGCAACGGCGCCTTGCGCTGCATCAGCAACTCGGCCAGCGCGATGGCGTGGGCGGCGCCGCCCATGTCCTTCTTCATGTTGCGCATGCCCGGTCCGGCCTTGAGATTGAGGCCGCCGGTATCGAAGCACACGCCCTTGCCGACGATGGCCAGGTGCGGCGCACCGGCATCGCCCCAGTTCAATTCGATGATGCGCGGCGCGCGATGCGAGGCGCGGCCGACGGCGTGGATCGCCGGATAATTGCCGGTGATCAGGTCATCGCCTGCATGCACGTCGATGCGGGCGCCATGCTTCGCCGCAATCCCGCGCGCGATCGCCTCGATCTCGTCCGGCCCCATGTGTTCGGTCGGCGTGTGCACCATGTCGCGTACGCGGCAGCAGGCCGCGAATACGTCGACGGCTTCCGCATCCGGATTCGCCAGCAGCAGTCGCGCCGGCTCGCGCAGCGCCGCCTTGTAACGATCGAAGCGATAGGCGCCGAGGCTCCAGCCCAGCTGCAAGGCCGCGCGTTGCACATCGTCGGCCATGTCCTGCGGCGTCCAGTCGCCGACCGGCAGCGCCAGCGGCCCGTGCGCGTACGCATAGGGATCGAGCGGATCGCCGATGGCAAGGATCGCGCCGGCGATGCCCTCCGCACCCGGCAGCAACAACACGCTGCCGGTGTTGGCGGCGTACGCCTGCGCTCCGATCCAGCGCGCGATGTCCGCCGGTTGCTGCGCCAGCCATGCCGGGAAAGTTTCCGCAGTGAGGCACCACAGGGGTTTGGCGGCAGCGGACTGGGTGGTGATGGCGGAACGGTCGGTCATGGCGAGTCTGCGTGGTGTGCGTCCAGCCAGTCGGTGCAGGCGGACAAGGTGGTGAACGTGGCGTCGGGCGCGCGCGCATCGGCGGGCCAGACCGCATCGGTGCGATTGATCCACGCCGTCTGCAATCCGGCCGCCTGCGCACCGATCACGTCGAGCTCGATGTCGTCGCCGACGTGCAACGTCTGTTCCGGAAGCGCCCCGAGCAGCGTGCAGGCGTGATGGAAGATCGCCGGGTCGGGCTTGCCGGTGCCGAAGTCGCGCGCAGTGACGATGCCCCGGAACAGGTGCGCAATGCCGATGCGCCCGAGATCGGCGTTGCCGTTGGTCAGCGCGATGATCGGGAAACGCGCGGCCAGGCGCTGCAACGCGTCGATCGCATCGTCGTAGAACTCGACGCGATTGCGTTCCTCGTAGAAGGCCTCATAGGCCGGGCCGGCCAGCGCCGGATCGCCGCCACTCTCGCGCAACGCGTGTTCGATGCCGCGCTGGCGCAGCGTGCTGGCGTCGTGGGCAAGCTCGGGATGGCGCCTGATCAGCTGCTGGCGCAATTCGCGCATCGCCTGGATCGGGAACATCACCGCGGTCGGCGGACTGTGGTGTTCGAACCAGGCATGCAGCACGCGCTCGATGCGTTCGCCGATCGGCGGAAACGGCCACAGGGTGTCGTCGAGGTCGAGGGTGAGCGCACGAATCGCGGTTGGCATCCGCACAGTGTACGCGCCGCCACTCGTCCTTCGAACTCATTCCATCAGGCGCGCCCAGCCTTCCATGCCGTCGAGTTTCGCCAGCACGATCTTCAGGCACACCAGCAGCGGCACCGCCAGCAGCAGGCCGACGATGCCCCAGGCCCAGCCGAACACCAGCAACGCGATCATCAGCAGCAGCGGCGAGATCGCCATGCGCTTGCCCAGCACCACCGGGGTGATGATCTGCCCTTCCAGCGTGTGCAGGCCGAGATAGATGCCGCCGGGAACCAGCGCATGGGCGAGATCGGGTTCGGTGACGATGCCCATCACCAGCATCACGATGACGCCGATCAGCGGCCCGACGATCGGCGCGTAGTTCAGCACCATCGCCATCGTGCCCCACAGCAGTGCGCTCTGCAGGTCTATGCCGGCAAAGGAATACAGGCAGCCGGCGATCGCCAGCCCCAGCGCGATGTTGATCAGGCTGATGGTGAGGACGTAGCGCGAGACCTCATGCTCGATCGATTGCAGGATGTCCATGGTGATGCGTTTCTTGCGCCAGCTCGGCACCAGCTCGATCGAACGCTTCTGCAGCGTCTCGCCGAAGATCATGAAGAACAGCGTCAGCAGCACCACCGCGAGCAACTGTGCGATCAGGTGCGGCGCGAATTTCGCGATCCGGGTCATCGGGTCGGAACCGTCGGCTGTCACCATCTGCACCTGCCGGGACGCATTCGGTGTCGCCGTGACCTTGGCCAGGCTCTCGGCCATGCGATTGGCTTCCTGCATCGGCTTGATCAGCGCGCGCAGTTTCGGCGTCACCTTCGTGACCTGTTGCGGCAAGGTGCGCGCCCAGTCCATCGCCGGCTGCGCGACCTGCCCGGCCAGCGCCACCGCCAGCACGATGCCGCCGAACACCACCACGATCGCCGACAACACGCGCGGAACATGCAACCGCCCGAGCAGGCGGATGATCGGGTTGCCGATCAGGGAGAAGAACAGCGCCAGCAGGATCGGCAGCACGATTTCCTGCGTGACCCACAACACCACCGCCACCATCAGGGTGGCGATCACGATCGCCGCTTTCGACGAACGCGGCCGCGGCGCGCGTTCCCGTGCCGCGTCGTCCGTCACCTCGAGTCGTGCGGATTCGTCATCCATTGGCGAGTTCACCACGCACCCGATCGTCGCAGCGCTTCGTACGCACGAATGGGTTCATCCTCTTCCGCGACCTCGGCGCTGGCATCGGCGGCATCAACGGCCTGTTGCGCCTGGTCAACGGCTTCCCCCGCGACTTCCGCCACTGCGCCGGCCTGGTCGACCGCGAACAGACCGCTGACCGCGGTGACGAGGTTGATGAAACCGGCGCCGGTCGCCTTCGGCAATTCGCCGCGGCCGACCACGAATCCGCTGGCAATCCCCGCGACCACGATGCGTCCCGGCGTCCACGCATCGCGCCAGGCCTGGTGC
This sequence comes from Lysobacterales bacterium, assembly GCA_019510195.1. Classification (GTDB taxonomy): domain Bacteria; phylum Pseudomonadota; class Gammaproteobacteria; order Xanthomonadales; family Xanthomonadaceae; genus Solilutibacter. The sequence continues at coordinate 9,772 of JAEKKW010000039.1, forward strand.
AACTGCCGCCAGTGATCGGTCGCGCTGCGGGTACTGGCATCCAGTGCCAGTTCCGCCCGTTTCACCCGGCGGATGCTCTCGTTGAAACTCATGGCCGTGGCACCTCGTCGGCGCGACCATCGGCTTCATCGCCATCGCCGATGCCGAGCCGCGCCAGTTGCCGGCGCGTCGCTTTCATCCGCGTATGTTCGAAATAGCGGATCGCGCGCCAGCCGGCCCACGCCGTCACCGCGACATTGGCGAGTGCGACCACGGTCAATGCCAACGTCCACGACCAGTGCGTCGCCGCCGCCAGCACCGCGACCAGCGCCGCCATCAGCAGCAACCACGCCGATACCCCGAACACGATCGCCACCGCGGTGAACGCCAGTGCGCGCCCGAGTGCGCTGCGCGCCAGCGCGATATCGGCGGCGACCAGTGCGCGGAACGCTTCGCCGGCATGTTTTGCCGCGGCAAAACCGGAACGTCCCGCCGCGCCGACGCCATGGAAGGCATCGAGGAGATCGTCCTGGTATCCAGGCGTCTCCGGATCACGCTCCGGTCCGGACGCTTCCGTCACGGGAACGGCTTACTTGTCGCTGTTGCCGGAACGCGCCAGCTTGGAGATCACCCAGCCCGTGGCAAAGGCGATGCCGAACGCCGTGAGCGGACGTTCGCGAATCAGTTCCGCGGCCGAGTCCACCATGTCGCGGCCCTTGTCCATCAGCACGTCCATCTGCTCCTTGGCGGCGGTCCCCATCTGTTCGGCGGCGGCGATGCCGGACAACGCGCCATCCGCCAGTTCCGATTTCATGTTGGCGCGGCCAAGCTTCAGTTCATCGCCCGCGGCCGACGCCGCGCTCTTCATGCTGTCGCCGGCGTGGACCGCTGCCTGCTTCAGGTGGCCACCGGCGTCGCTGAGGTTTTCTTTCATCGTCGACATGCTGTTCTCCATGTGTGATCAATCAGGCGTGGCCGCGATGCAGGCAGCGCAGATACTTGCCGCCGGCGTCACGCGCCATGTCCGCATCGGTGATGACCGCACGTTTCACCGCGACCGAACAGGCGGCACTCCGCTGTTCCAATTTCGGGCACAGGCGTCCATGGCGATCCGGACGCCTGCAATTGTCGCCAAGCCGGCCGTTGATCTGCGTGATGAACTCGGCCTTGGCCATCGGGAAGCGCATGCCGGTGAAGATGCCGTCACGCGTGGCCACCGTTTTCTTCACCGCAGTCGCGGCATGCGCGTGCGTTGCCACGGGCGTCGATGCAGTGGCAGCCGCGGGCGCTGCCGGCGTGGCGGCGGGTACATCCTGTTTCTGGCAACCGGGGATGAACACCAGTGCCAGGATCAGTGCGGGAAATGTTTTCGTCATCATGACTGTCATCGAATCACCAACTGCCCGACCTGTTCATCGCGCAGGATACGGAAGACCAATTGCTTCGGCGGTGCACGGAAACTCGCGCGGAAACTGCTGAGATCGCTGAAACGGCCATTGGTTCCCTCCAGCAGGACATCGCCCTGGCTCAATCCGGAATGCGCGGCGCGGCTGTTCGCCGCCACCGACGCCACCAGCACGCCACTCAAGCCCTGGCGACGATAACTCTCCGGCAGGTCGGCGAAGGTGACGCCGGCGAGACGCGGGTCGAGGCCGGCGCCATCGCCCGACTGCTGGCGCAGTGTCGCATTGATGGCGATCGCCTTGCCGGCGCGCTGGACATCGAGTCGCGCCGATGAAGCGCCGACCTGCAGGCCTTCGGCATTGTGGAAATCATCCATGCTGGTGACGCGCTGGCCGTTCACCGCGGTGATCACGTCGCCGATCTGCAGGCCCGAAGCCTTGTCGTAGACATTGGTCACCCGCGCGCCGGCCGGCGCATTCGAATCGGTGGTGGCCACGCCGAGCGTGCCGCGGCGGACCATGCCCTTGTTGGTCAGCAGCTGGCGCATGACCGTCGACGCCAGGTTGGAGGGAATGGCGAAACCGAGGCCGATGTTGCCGGCCATCGATCCGCCCGGATTGAAGCTGGCGGTATTGATGCCGACCAGTTGGCCGTTGAGATCGACCAGGGCGCCACCGGAATTGCCGGGATTGATCGAGGCGTCGGTCTGGATGAAGTTCTGGTAGCCGAGCCCGGGCAGGTTGTTGCGGCCGAGCGCCGAAACAATGCCCGAGGTCACGGTCTGGCCGACGCCGAAGGGATTGCCGACCGCGACCACGAAGTCACCGACGCGCAGGCGGTCGCTGTCGGCGATCGGCAGCGCCGTGAGGTTCTGCGCCGGGATCTGCATCAGCGCGACGTCGGTATCGGCATCGGAACCGCGGAAGGTCGCCTTCAGGGTGCGGCCATCGGCCAGCGTCACCGAGACGTCGTCGGCGCCCTCGATCACGTGATGGTTGGTCAGCACCAGGCCCTGCCTGGCATCGACGATCACGCCCGAACCCAGCGATTCGCGGACACGCTCCTCGGGAATGCCGAACAGGCGCCGGAACACCGGGTCATCGCCGAACGGCGACTGCACGCGTTGCTTGCTGTGGACGCTGACCACCGCAGGCAGCACCCGCTGCAACATCGGCGCCAGCGTCGGCACGGCCTGGCCTGCCACCGCCGACGGCAGGGTGGCCGCGGTCGGCAGGGCCAGCGTCGGCGGCGTATGGGCATCGGCGGGCGTGGTGACCGCTTCGCGCAGGGCGGTCGCGGCAAACCCGCCAAACGCTGCGGCAGTGGCCAATACGAGGATGAGCGGGGTCTTGCGCATGGTGTTTCCGGACTCCTGACACCAGTGTTATCGCCAGCGGAGCGTGGCTGGCAGATGAATGGTACGCAGCCTTGCCGTTTCAGGGGAGCTGCGACGCATTGGCAAACGGATGCTGCATCGCAATATATATATGAATACGAAAAAATCTCGGACTTCCCGGCGAAACGCGATCCGCGCTTGACAGTCCTTCAGGCTGGCTTTAGTTTTTCCAGCCGTTCCACAACATCTTGTGGTCGGGGAGAAGGGAAGACCCAAATCTGGGGTTCTCGTCTACATATAAAGAAGACTCGCAGCCGCCACGGCCGGTGCTGACGGGTCCATACTGGACTTGATGGAGACACACGCCGCATGAGCACCGCGCCCCGCCTGGAAGCCGTTCGCATCGCCGCCCCCGAAGGCGATATCCCGATGCAGCCGGCCTCGCTCGACATCTGGGACAAAAAGTACCGGTTGAAGACCAAGCAGGGCGAAGCGATCGATGCCGACATCGACGCTACCTACCTGCGCGTGGCCAAGGCGCTGGCGGAAGCCGAGCCCAACATCGAACAGCGTCCGTTCTGGACCGACCGCTTCCTGTGGGCGCTGCGCCGTGGCGCGATCCCGGCCGGCCGCATCACCTCCAATGCCGGCGCGCAGGCCCACAAGCCCGCGACCAGCACCATCAACTGCACCGTTTCCGGGACCATCCCCGATTCGATGGACGGCATCCTCGAGCGCGTGCACGAGGCCGGCCTGACCCTGAAGGCCGGTTGCGGCATCGGCTACGAGTTCTCGACGCTGCGTCCCAAGGGCGCCTTCGTCGCCGGCGCCGGCGCCTATACCTCGGGCCCGATGTCCTTCATGGATATCTACGACAAGATGTGCTTCACCGTGTCCTCGGCCGGTGGCCGCCGCGGCGCGCAGATGGGCACCTTCGACGTCAGCCATCCCGACGCCCGCGACTTCATCCGCGCCAAGCGCGAAGACGGCCGCCTGCGCCAGTTCAACCTCTCGCTGCTGATCACCGATGGCTTCATGCAGGCGGTGGAAGCCGACGGCGAGTGGCCGCTGGTGTTCCCGCTGTCGCACAAGGAACTCGGCGAGGTGAACGTCGAGGATCCCGGCCAGATCGTGTGGCGCGATTGGCCGAACCACGTAGGCTATGTCACCCGCGACGACGTCCTGGTCGCCTGCCGCATCTATGGCCAGGTCC
>JAEKKW010000040.1 GCA_019510195.1 Lysobacterales bacterium
TACGTCGGCAAGATGGGCGTGCTGCGCGTGCACCAGGGCACGCTCACCAAGGACAGCCAGCTCTACGTCGGCGATGCGCGCCGGCCGTTCAAGGTGGGCCACCTCTTCGCGCTGCAGGGCAAGGAGTTCCAGGAGATCCCGCGTGCCTTTCCGGGCGACATCTGTGCGATCGCCAAGGTGGAGGAGCTGCACTTCGATGCGGTGCTGCACGACTCGCCGGACGACGACCACATCCACCTGAAGCCGCTCGAGTTCCCGGTGCCGGTGCATGGCCTCGCGATCGAGACCAAGCGCCGCGGCGACGAGCAGCGGCTGCACGACATCCTGCAGAAATTGGTGAGCGAGGATCCGTGCCTGCGCCACGACCATGTGGCCGCGACGAACGAAAGCGTGGTCTACGGCCTGGGCGAGCTGCACCTGCGAACGCTGCTGGACCGCCTGGCCGAAGTGCACAAGTGCGAGGTCAGCACGCGTCCGCCGCGCATCGCCTACCGCGAGACCATCACGGCACCGGCAGAGGGCCACCACCGCCACAAGAAGCAGACCGGCGGCGCCGGCCAGTTCGGCGAAGTGTTCCTGCGCGTCGAGCCGTTGCCGCGCGGCGGCGGCTTCGAGTTCGTCGACGAGGTGAAAGGCGGAACCATCCCCGGGCAATTCCTGCCGGCGGTGGAGAAGGGCGTGCGCCAGGTGCTGAAGGCGGGCGCGCTGGCCGGCTATCCGCTGCAGGATGTGCGCGTGATCGTCTATGACGGCAAGCACCATGCGGTCGACAGCAAGGAAGTCGCGTTCGTCGCCGCGGGCAAGAAGGCCTTCCTCGACGCAGTCGCCAAGGCGCGTCCGCAGGTGCTGGAGCCGATGGTCGATCTCGAGGTGACGGTGCCCGATGCGAATGTCGGCGATGTCAGCGGCGCGTTGTCGTCGAAGCGTGCGCAGATCCTCGCGACCGATTCCGGGCGCGGCGGCGAGATCGTCGTTCGCGCCAAGGCGCCACTCGCCGAGCTCGACGGCTTCGCGGCGGAACTGAAATCGCTGACGGCGGGGCGTGGTCGCTACGCCATCGACTTCAGTCATTACGATCCGGCGCCGGCGCGGGTGCAGCAGGCGCTGGCCGCGGCGTGGAAGCCGAAGGTCGAGGAAGACTGACCTTCCCGAAACAAAAACGGCCCGCTTGCGCGGGCCGTTCGTTTGTTGCCTGATGGCAGCGATTACTTGCGGCGCGGCTTGGCCTTCGCGGCCTTCGCCAGTTCCTCGGCACGGTCGGTCGCTTCCCAGCTGAAGGCGGTCGCGGTCTGCTTCTTGCCGGCGCCGTCGGTGTAGTTGGCCTGTTCCGGCTTGCGGCCGAAGTGGCCGTAGGACGCCGTGCGCTGGTAGATCGGATGTACCAGGTCGAGCATCTTGATGATGCCGTACGGGCGCAGGTCGAAATGCGCGCGGATCAGCTTCTCGATCTGGTCGTCCGGGATCTTGCCGGTGCCGAAGGTGGTGACCGAGATCGAGGTCGGCTCGGCAACGCCGATCGCGTAGCTCACCTGCACTTCGCACTTGTCGGCAAGGCCGGCAGCGACGATGTTCTTCGCCACGTAGCGCGCCGCGTAGGCGGCCGAACGGTCGACCTTCGAGGGATCCTTGCCCGAGAACGCGCCGCCACCATGGCGGGCCATGCCGCCGTAGGTGTCGACGATGATCTTGCGGCCGGTCAGGCCGCAATCGCCCACCGGGCCGCCGATCACGAAGATGCCGGTCGGGTTGATGTGGACCTTGTTCTTCGGCAGCGAGTCGTACCACTTCTTCGGCAGCACCGGCTTGATGATGTGCTCGCGCACGGCTTCGACCAGATCCTTCTGCTTGATGTCCGGATCGTGCTGGGTCGACAGCACCACCGCATCGATGCCGTTGATCGTGTGGCCGTTGGCGTCATAGCGCAGGGTGACCTGCGACTTGGCGTCCGGGCGCAGCCACTTCAGCTTGCCGTTCTTGCGCACCTTGGCCTGCTGTTCCACCAGGCGGTGGCTGTAGTAGATCGGCGCGGGCATGTATTCCGGCGCCTCGTTGCAGGCGTAGCCGAACATCAGGCCCTGGTCGCCAGCGCCCTGTTCTTCCGGCTTCTTGCTCTTCTTGTTGGTGCCGTCGACGCCGGCGGCGATGTCCGGCGACTGCTTGCCGAGCATGTTGATGATGGCGCAGGTGTGGCCGTCGAAGCCGACGCTGGAATGGTCGTAGCCGATGCCGTTGATGACGTTGCGGGCCAGCTGCTCGATGTCGACCCACGCATTGGTGGTGACTTCGCCGGCGACGATGGCCGCACCGGTCTTGACCATGGTCTCGCAGGCCACGCGGGCGCGCTTGTCCTGCGACAGGATGGCGTCCAGCACCGCGTCGGAGATCTGGTCGGCGATCTTGTCGGGATGGCCTTCGGACACCGATTCGGAAGTGAACAGATAGTCGGACATCGGCTTATATCCTTTTATTCGGATGAAGAGATAGGTTGCGCATGATACACGTTGACGGCCGTGGGGAAAACCCCGCCAACCCGACATTTAGCGCCGGTTGTGCGATGAAATCCACGGATGTCACGAAACTGCCGCGGCGATGACACCTGCCTGTCGCCACGGCCGGGGACGCTGGCCCGCATCCACAGGGTACGCCCGCCGATGCTGCAACTTGAAGACCGCCTGCAGTCCCGCTTCCCGCGCTGGTTCCATGGCCGGCGTGCGCAGATGGCGCGGCCATTGCTGCGCTCGCTGGCGCGCTGGTCGCGGCTGGACCGGATCGAAACCTTCCTGAACAATCATGCCGGCCTCGATGGGCTGGCCTTCGTGCGCAGCGGCCTCGACTTCCTGCAAGTGCGTTATGCAGTGGATGAGGGCGACCTCGCGCGCATCCCGGTCAAGGGACGGCTGGTGATCGTCGCCAATCATCCCTCGGGCGCGATCGATGCCTTCGCGCTGCTCGATGCCGTCGGTCGCGTGCGTGGCGATGTCCGCATCGTCGCCAACGATTTCCTCACCGCGATCGCACCGATCCGCGAGCTGCTGCTGCCGGTGCGCATCCTCGGCGGACGCCCGGATGCCGGCTCGGTGCGCGCGATCGATGCCGCCCTGCAGCGCGAGGAGTGCGTGATCGTGTTTCCGGCGGGCGAAGTCTCGCGGATGTCGCCGCGCGGCATTCGCGATGGCCGCTGGCGTCGCGGCTTCCTGCGCTTCGCGCGCGCGGCCAATGCGCCGGTGCTGCCGATGCACGTGAAGGCGCGCAATTCTGCCCTGTTCTACGGTACGTCGGCGATGTTCAAGCCGGCGGCGACCGCCTTGCTGGCGCGCGAGATGTTCTCGCGCCGCAATGGCCAGATCCGCTTGCGGGTTGGCGAGACGATGACGATCGCAGCGGATGCCGACACCTCCACGGTGATGCGTGACGTGCGGCGCGCGGTGTATGCGCTGGCACGACGCCCGGTGGATGTCGCGGGACCGGGCGAGTCGGAACAGGAGCCGCTGGCCGTCGCGCAATCGCCGCTGGTCATCCGCGCTGCGGTGCAGGCGCTGGAATTGCTCGGCAGCACCGGCGACGGCAAGGAGATCCGCATCGGTCGCCTGGATGCGGGATCCGCGCTGCTCGACGAAATCGGCCGCCTGCGCGAACTGACCTTCCGCATGGTCGGCGAGGGCACCGGCAAGCGCCGCGACCTCGATCTCTACGACAGCTGGTACGAACACATCGTGCTGTGGGACGCGCAGGCCATGCGCATCGCCGGCGCCTATCGCATCGCCCGCGGTGCGCGCGTGCTCGCCGAGCGCGGCCTGCAGGGCCTCTACACCGCATCGCTGTTCGATTACCGCGACGCCGCGATCCCGCGTCTCGCCCAGGGCATGGAACTGGGGCGCAGCTTCGTGGTGCCGGATTACTGGAACAGCCGCAGCCTCGATTACCTGTGGCAGGGCATCGGCGCCTGCCTGCAGCGACATGGTGACATCCGCTACCTGTTCGGGCCGGTGTCGATCAGTGCCGCGCTGCCGGTGCAGGCACGCGAACAGCTGGTCGCCTACTACTCGCGTTTCTTTGGCGGCCAATCGAGCCTCGCGACATCGCGCCGCCCGTTTTCATACTTCGCCGCGCCGCCGGAATTCGGCGACCTCGATGGCGATACCGCGTTCCGCGTGCTGAAGAGCAATCTCGACGTCCTGGGTGCGCAGGTGCCGGTGCTCTACAAGCAGTACACCGAGCTGTGCGAACCCGGTGGCGCGCGCTTCCTCGCCTTCGGCATCGATCCCGATTTCAGCAATGCGGTGGATGGCCTGATCGAAGTCGACCTGCACTGCCTGCGCGCGAAGAAACGGCAGCGCTACCTGGGCGCGGCGGCGCCCGCGACCGCATGACCGCGATCCGGCAACGGGCGGTCTTCCTCTCCGACATCCATCTCGGCTCCCGCCACTGCCACGCGGAAGAGCTCGCGAACTTCCTGGCCAGGCTGAGTTGCGAACGCCTGTACCTGGTCGGCGATATCGTCGACCTGTGGTGGATGGCGCAGCGCCGCGCGGTGTGGGGACAGGCGCAGCATCGCGTGGTGGAAGCGTTGCACGCAGTGCGCCGCGCCGGTACCGAGATCATCTACATCCCGGGCAACCACGATCGCCCGATCCGCCGGTTCTGCGGCCTCGCCCTGCCGGCGATGCGCGTGCGTCGCCGCGCGATCCACGTCACCGCGGATGGTCGCCGCCTGCTGGTGGTGCACGGCGACGACTACGACGCGGTGACCCACTTCGGCGGCATCCAGGAACGTTTCGGCGACTGGCTGTATTACCGCATCCTCACCGGCAACCAGTGGCTGAATCGCGCGCGCCGTCGCTTCGGTTTGCGCTACTGGTCGCTGTCGGAGTTCCTCAAGCGCCAGAGCGGCGCGGCGGAACGTTTCATTGCGCGCTTCATGCACGCTGCGCTCGACGATGCACGGCGGCGCGGCCTGGATGGCGTGGTTTGCGGACACATCCATCGCCCGTCATTGATGCAGCAGGATGGCCTGGTCTACGCCAATGACGGCGACTGGGTCGAGAACCTCACCGCGCTGGCGGAAGATCGCGATGGAACCCTGAGGCTGCTCTCGCACGGCGGCGAAATACTGGCGGAATTGCCGCCACGCCTGCGGCTGGTGATGGAAGATGCGTTGCCGAAGGCGGCGTGACGGGCCGAAAACGGGAGCGGGAATCGGCTGATTTCCACTCCCGTCCGATGGCTGCATGAAACAGCGAGCCGGGCACGTCCCTGTGCATTCGCCCATCCGGTCAATGGCTCGGCCATTCCACGGCGAGAGTGACGCCTTGACTCGATTGTGGCGATTGCTGCGCGGTCATTGCCCGTGCGGCTTCCTTGACCTTGTCGGAATAGAGCTCGATTGGCTCGCCGTTGAAATATGCCGTGGCACGCGCATCGCCCAAGGCTTGCCTGAACTGGCGATCGGCCTTGATTTCCGACATGAAATGGTAGTACTCCGCCGGATTGTGCTGCACGACCATGCGGGTCTGCCGTGGAGTGAGATCGGTCTCCAGCGCAAGGAGATTGATCGCCCGCTGGCCGGTGAAGGGCTTCGGCGGGGCCTTGACGTTGATGGTGCCGAGTTCGCCGCGCTGCTGTGCCGAAGCGTCATTGGCGACGAGTGCAGTGACAGAGGCGAGAGAAAATATCGATGCAAACAGGAATGTGGTTTTCATGGCGCAATCTCCGTGTGGGGGAACTTTCAGTCGGCGAGATCCTTGCCGGCACCTTTCAGTTCGGGAATTGCGCGGAATGATTACCGGTGAGCGAACGATTGCGTGCCGGTTTCCAATGTCATGGCCAATATCATCGGGCCGCTCCATGCAAGCTCGGTTGCCGAGAACGCGACGCTGGAGACCGGTCGCAGCGGGTGCGGGTTGGGGAAACGCGCGGCATACAGGCGATAGCGCGGATTGGGGAAGATGTTGGGCTGTGGCCCGGTTTCCACCCATGCGATGCGCATCGGCAACGCGTCGCCTGCTTCGATCCACGCGGCCATCAAGTCGCGCCCGTACACGATGGGGATGCGCGCGTGTCCGCCATCGGCGTAGTTGAGGTCGAGATAGCCGAACGACTGGTTCGGAAACCTGTTCATGTTCTGCAAACGCGTCGATGCGCCGATCAGCACGTATGCGGCATTGAAACAGGGTGTCGTCAGCGGGACCGCGCGCGAGGCAAACGGATTCGGCGTCAGGCCCTTCATCGACAAGGCGATCATGTTGCGGATGTCGTAATCGATCCCGAGATAGCGCTGCACGCCGGGCGTGACGCCGGCGAAAACGGCGGCATTGTCATTGCGGACGCCATCCGCCATGCCAATGGAATGATTGGATGCGGGGGTGAGATCGACGAAAGCGTAGCCAGGCAATGGCGTGGCGCTCCATGTGGGTTCGCGAGGCGCACTGACTGCCTGCGGCAGCTTGCCGCGACGGGGTGGCCCCGAATCATGCTGACGCAAACTCGCACGCAGGGCGGCAGTGACGGCATCCGATGACTTGCCATCCCCCGGCGTGCCCGGATGTACGCGCTCCAGCAGCGCTTGCAATTGCGCGGTCGATCGGGTCTCGCGCGGCAATGGCCACCACAGCCAGCGCCCGTAATACGAGCGGGCCAACAGGCTGCCGGCATCCGGGGCGAATGAGAGCTGGGCGATGCTGTCATTCATCGGCAGCGGTGCGGCCATGGGCGCCGCCGCCCATTCCCCGCTGGCGTGATCGGCCAGCACGATGCCACCGGCCTTGTTGACACTCGCCAGCAGGCGGCCATCGCGGCTGATCGCCTGCACATTGCTCAGCTCGGTCGACGTCTGCGGCAGGTTGCGATCCGTCCCCGTGCTGCTGAGCCAGCGGGGGACCGTCATCATCCACTGCACGGATTCGTAGGTGTCGCCGTGCACCAGCAGGCCCAGGGGCTGGCCCTTGCCCAAGCTGCGGCGCGAAATGCGGCGACCGCTCCGCAAGTCGAAATCCAGCAACTGCGCGTCGGTGAATTGCGAAGTGCCGGTCAGCACGGTCAACCGCTGCGCACCCGGATCCGGGGACGCGTCTATCACTGGGGTCCCGGTCTTGTCGGCTTCGGTGGCTGCATCGGAGCGCCAACCCGAGGTGGTGTAGACGTGGCGCAGGGCATTCGCAACGTCGGGGCCGACGACCAGGCTTTTGCCGACGACGCGCAACCTCGATGAATCGCGAACGGTCGCTTCACCGAATCGCCAGAGGATCACCTGGCGGCCATCTGAGGAAAAACGCAGCCCAGCCAATGGTCCCGGCAGGTCGACCCCGGCTGCCAGCAGTTTGCCGGTGTGCAAGTCATAGACGGACAACCTTTCCTGGAAGGCGTTGCCGCGATATTCGCCGGTGCTGACCAGCAGCACGTGGGCCTGCGGATCCGTTTCCACGCGCAAGGGCGAGTTGTCGAGGATGATCGGCGGAAATCGCAATCGATCCTTGTGCCAATCGAAGACGCGCAGTTCGCGGGCGCTGCTCGTGACCAGACTCTCGCCGTCCGCAGTCAGTTGCGCGGATGACACCGGTTGTGGATGGGTGAACGAGGGGGATGCCGCGCGCTCGTCCGCGACCGTGATCACGCGCGCCTGGTTTCCATCCACGACCGCCACGTGGCGGCCATCGAAATAGAGGCCGCTGGTGATCCGCGGTGCCGCATGCGCGGACAGCAGCGGTTCGCGTTGCCAACGCCACAGGCGCAATTCCCCATCGATGTCGATGGTCGCGGCAAGGTGCGCAGCGGGTGCATAGACCGCGGAATGGTCTTCGGCCACGAAGCCGATCGACAGCTGCGCCACCACTTTCCGGGCACCGGAAATGCGCGTTGTCATGTCGCTGGAACCGGCGATAGTCGGTAATTGCCAGAGGACGGCTTCGGGCGGCGTGGTGACGAGAACGGTGCCACTGTCGGCATCGGCTTCCACCCGGGTGGCGTCGTAGCGTCCCGCGGGCAGGGCGCCTCCGGTTCCGTTCCCGGTGTCCCAGACAAAGGCGCGATCGCCGGCGGCAGCCGTCAACCAGTGTCCGTCCGGGCTGAATGACAACCACGCCAAGGCGACATATGGCGATGGCTTGAGCTCGCGTATCGAGAGGGTCCGCGTGTCGAGCAGATGCACGGTATTGTCGTTCGCACCGATTGCCAGCAGATCGCCTCCGGGTTGCGCGGCCCACACCGGGAACAAGGCGTCTGGTACGTGATTGCGCAGGATGTGGCGGGTCTCCAGCGTCCGGGGCTCCCTCAGTTCGATCTTTCCACTCACCGATTGGGCGAGGAAGCGGCCGTCGTCGCCGACCAGCCACATCCCGTTGACGGCGGCCATCGATCGCAGGGGAGAGACCGCCCGCCAGTCTTCGACGTGAAACAGTTGCGCCTGGTGGTGGTCGTTGCGCAGCAGCGCGAAACGGCCGTCGCGGCTGTAGGTGGCGTCGCGGAAGTCGGGAAAACGATGCGGCGGCGGCAGCAGGATCCGGCCATCGGCGGCATCGATCAGGATGTTGTCCTGGCCGGAGGGACGGGTGATGAAGTACGGCTCACCGCGCTCGGCGATCAGATAGCGCCCGTCACGGGTGAAGTCGAGGCGAAGGAGGTGCCGGTATGCCCACATGTGGCTGGCATGGAGGGTGTTGGTTCGCCAAAGCTCGCGACCGTCGCGGGTGTCGTACAGGCTCAGGTCTTCCTCGCCGGTGGAGACGGCCACACGGCTGCCGTCGCGATTGAGCGCAACCGCGTAACCGGGTTTCCCCGCGGGAATCGCATCGATCCATTGCACGTTGTTCTGGCGCAGCGTGCCCAGGCGCAGGCGTTCCAGTGCAACGCCGGCGGTGTCGCCATTCGCTTCGCGTTCGCGCAGGTTGGCCAGCAACGCAGGCACGGCGTCGAACTGGTGTCCGTTGCGCAATGCATCCCAGCTGCTGTTGTCTCGGATGTTCCAGGTCTGCTCGCGCGCGCTTTTGGCGCTGGCTTCCGCGCGCTGCCACTGCAGGCCGGTGGCGATGGTGCCGATCAGCAAGGCCAGCATGCCGAGTCCCGCCACGATGGCAAGCCGCGGTTCGCGTCGGGTCCAGCGCAGCGCGCGCTGCGCGACGTTGAGCGGACGTGCCTGCACGGCGCGGCCGTCGAGGAATCGCCCGAGATCGTCTGCCAATGCGCGCGCGCTGGAGTAGCGTTGCGATGGCGCTTCGGCGATGCATTTCCTGCAGATCGCGCGCAAGTCGATCGGACCGGTTGCGGGACCGTTGCCGTCGGGGCGCGGCGGCTTCCCGTCTAGCAATTCGTGAAGAATCGCGCCTAGAGACCAGACGTCCGTTTCCTCGCTCAGCAGGTAGCCGGCAACGGCCTGCTCCGGCGCCATATAACCTGGTGTCCCGGCGATGAATTCTTCATTTGAAGCTGCTTCGATGCGCCGGGCCAATCCGAAATCGGCGATCAGCGGGTGGCCGTCCTCGTTGATCAGGACATTGCCAGGTTTCAAATCGAGATGCAGCACGCCCAGGCTGTGCGCGTAAGCGACTGCTTCGGCGATCTGGCGCAGGAGCAAGGCGGCTTCGCGTGGCGGCCACGGCGTGCCGGTGTTCAGGTTCCGGGCGAGGCTGACGCCGCGGACCAGTTGCATCGCGTAATAGACGAGTCCGTCGAATTCACCCATCTCGAAAATGGTGACGATGCCGGGGTGTTGCAAGCGCGCGGCATGTTGCGCTTCGTGGTGGAAGCGCACCACGAAGTCGCTCGAGGCCCAGACCCCGGCGGACAGCAGCTTGATCGCCACTTCGCGATCGAGATCGCGTTGGCGCGCGCGATACACCATGCCGATGCCGCCTTGACCGATGCATTCAAGCAGTTCGTAGTCGCCGAATTCGTGTTGCAAATGATCGGGCAGGTCGCGCGCGATCGATGCCTCGCCTTCGAATGGTGGTGATTTCGCCGGGACGATGGTTTCCGCACCCAATGCCATTTGCGCCAGAGCAGGATCGCGCCACCATTGAGTGACGACCTGGCCGGACGGGTTGGTCACGGCACCGTGTCCAGGATGGTGAATCCACGCAACTCCGACAACTCGCGTTCCAGCGCTTCGTGGCTGCCGACGGTCTGCAGCAATTCCAGGCGGACCAGCTGGCGCAGTCGTTGTCGCATGCGGTGGATCTGCACCGCGATCGTGTTGCTGCGCATGCCACTCGCGGCTGCAATGACCTTCAGTTCCGAGCTGTCTGCCGCCTCGAGCAGCAGCGGCGCGAGCCGTTCGAATTGCGCGGCCTTGCCCGCAGCCTGCCATTCCTGTTCCAGGTGCGACATGGCGTGCCGGAGCACGGTGGCGAGCCAGGTGCGGGTGAATGCCTGTTCCGGCGAGTTCCCCTCGTCCACGAGGGAATCGATGGCATCGTCGCCAACCAGATACGCATGGCGTTTGCCCGCATGTTCGTAGTGATACTGGTCGATCAGGAAGCGCCGCAGTGACGTCAGCAGCAACGAGCGGAAGTGTCCCCGTTCGGGATCGGCCCTCGCATAGCAGCCGTGTTCAAGGAAATGGACGAAGAATCCCTGCGTCAGGTCTTCGGCGTCTTCCAGGGCATGTCCGCTGTATCGCACATAGGCCAGTACCGGTGCGCGGTAGGCGCGGCACAGTTGTTCCAGTGCGGGGCGCGCATGCCTTCGTGTACCGCGCGCCGCGACAATCAAGCTCCAACGCGTTTGCTCGAACCCGCTCATGTGTCTTCCTCGACACTTGCCGACCCTATCCCTGGTCCGGCGCCGTGCCCGGGATCCCCCCGGGGCGGGTACGGCTGCCTCATCTCGTACGCTACACCTATCCAGGGGCGGATGGGAAAGAGATGCGGCCCGAGCGCTCGTGCACGGACCGCACCACCCGAATGCGGCAGTGAGGACTACGGGAATTCCGTCCGGCGATTACAGGCCGGCATCACGCCGCGATGGCGAACCGTTCCCCGGCGATCAGTGCATCGAAATAGTCGGCGGTCAGGCGCAACTGGCGTTCGGCGGTTTCCGCGCCATTGACCACCGCGCGGAAGGCGATGTTCTCCGGTCGATCCTTGGCATACCAGCCCAAGTGCTTGCGGGCGATGCGCACGCCGGGGACTTCCCCGTAGAAGTCGTGCAGGGCGTGCAGGTGGCCGAGCAGGATGTCGCGGACTTCGGACAGGTCCGGTGGCGGCAAGGTTTCGCCAGTGGCGAGGAAGTGGCCGATCTCGCGGAAGATCCACGGCCGGCCTTGCGCGGCGCGTCCGATCATCACCGCATCGGCACCAGTGTGGCGTAGCACCTCGGCGGCCTTGTGCGGCGAGTCGATGTCGCCGTTGGCGATCACCGGAATCTTCAGCATCGACTTGATCGCGGCGATGGTGTCGTACTCGGCGGTCCCGGTGTATTGCTGGTCGCGGGTGCGGCCATGGACGGCGAGCGCGGCGACGCCGCAATCCTCGGCGATGCGGGCGATCACGGGCGCGTTGCGATGGTCAGCGTCCCAGCCGGTGCGGATCTTCAGCGTCACCGGAACATCGACGGCGTTCACCACCGCGCCGACGATGTCGGCGACCAGTACTTCATCGCGCATCAGCGCCGAACCGGCCCAGGCGTTGCAGACCTTCTTGGCCGGGCAGCCCATGTTGATGTCGATGATCTGCGCGCCGTGATCGACGTTGTGGCGCGCGGCATCGGCCATGATCGCGGGCACCGTCCCCGCGATCTGCACGCTGATCGGCGCCGGTTCGCCGTCGTGGTCCATCCGCGTGCGCGACTTGGTGGTGTTCCAGAAACGCGGATCGGACGTCGTCATCTCCGATACCGCCAGACCTGCGCCCAGTCGCTTGCACAGCAGGCGGAACGGCTTGTCGGTGACCCCGGCCATCGGGGCCAGGATCAGCGGGGGATCGATGCGGTGCGGGCCGATCTGCATCCGCACATTATGGCGTCAGTGTGCGACGTTCAACGTCGCGCTGCGATCGTGGCGGTAGCGGAACAGCGGCACGAACAGGATCGCCATCACCAATGCATAGAGCGCGAAGGTGACCCAGATGCCGTGCCAGTCCTTGACGCCATCGGCGCTGGTGAACCAGCGATCGATCATCCAGCCGCTGATCGAACTGCCCAGCACCGCGCCGATGCCATTGGTCATCAGCATGAACAGGCCCTGCGCGGATGCGCGGATGCGCGGATCGCTCTGCTGCTCGACGAACAGCGAACCGGAGATGTTGAAGAAGTCGAAGGCCATGCCATAGACGATGCAGCTGAGGATGATCATCCACAGGCCCGGGCAGGGATTGCCGTAGGCGAACAGGCCGAAGCGCAGGAACCACGCCACCATGCTGATCGTCATCACGGTCTTGATGCCGAAGCGACGCAGGAAGAACGGGATCGCGAGGATGAACAGCGTTTCCGAAACCTGCGAGATCGACATGATGATCGCCGGGTACTTCACCGCCAGCGTATCGGCGTAGGTCGGGTTCTTCTCGAACTCGCCGAGGAAGGTGCCACCGTAGGCGTTGGTCAACTGCAGCGCCGCGCCCAGCAGCATCGCGAAGATGAAGAACACCGCCATGTTGCGGTCGCGCAGCAGGCGGAACGAGGTCAGCCCGAGTACGTCCAGCAGCGAGCGGTTCTCGGTCTGGGCCATGCGCGGCGGCGCCGGCGGCAGGGTGAATGCATAGAGGCCGAGCACGAACGCGGCGCCGGCGGCGACATAGAACTGTCCGGGCGATTTCTCCAGCCCCAGCAGGCTGGTGGTCCACAGCGCGGCGATGAAGCCGATCGTGCCCCAGACGCGGATCGGCGGGTAGTCGCGGATCACGTCCATGCCGTTCTGCTTCAGCGCGTTGTAGGCCACCGCGATCGCCAGCGAGATGGTCGGCATGTAGCAGATCATCGTGGCCAGGATCAGCAGGAAGAACTGGTTGGGATTGGTCGCCTGCGGCAACAGGCACAGGAAGACGCCACCGAGGATGTGCAGGGCGCCGTAAAGTTTTTCCGCATTGATCCAGCGGTCGGCGACGATGCCCATCAGCGACGGCATGAACAACGCCGAGATGCCCATGGTCGAGAAGATCGCGCCGAAGCTGGTGCCGGACCAGCCGCGGTTCTCGAACCAGTAGCGACCGATGGTGATCAGCCACGCCCCCCAGACGAAGAACTGCAGGAAGTTCATCAGGGTGAGGCGCAGCTTCAGGCTCATGGCGTGTCCGGTCTTGGGTTCCCGGGACGGAGATTAAGCGAAATCAGCCTATCCCGCGCAGCGCCACCCACAGGCCCAGCGCCAGGAACACGATCGCGGCGGTGATGCGCGCCGCCTTCAGCGGCAGTTTGTGGGCGAAGCGCGCACCAAGCAGGACGACAGGAACATCGGCGATCAGCATGCCGAGCGTGGTGCCGGAAATCACTTGCCACAGCGGCGAATATTTGGTGGCGAGCAGGGCGGTCGCGACCTGGGTCTTGTCGCCGATCTCGGCGAGGAAGAACGCGATCGCGGTGGCGACGAAAGCGCCATGCACCGGCAACTTGGCGTCCTCCTCGATGGTATCCGGCTTCAGCGTCCACAACGCG
>JAEKKW010000041.1 GCA_019510195.1 Lysobacterales bacterium
GGCTACAAGGTTTGATGCAGCGATAGCGGCGCGGCTGCATGTCCGCGGCCTACGGCTGCCAGCCGTAACTCAGCTTCACGAACACGCTGCGCGTGTTGCCGAACAGGTTCGGGTGGTCGTCGTCCATGAAGGCGCCATAGGAAGCGCCCGCGTATAGCGCGGTGCGTGGATTCACCTTGTACGAATACACCAGCTGCGCGGCCCAGTCGCGCGCGGTTGCGTTGACCGCCTGGGGGTACAGCGCCTGGTTGCGCTTCACTTCGCTGCCCTGCAGGGTCAGGCGCAGGCGCTGGCGCGGGTCGAATTGCCAGCTGCCGCCAGCATTGATCACGGTCGCCTCGAACGCGGTGCCGCCATCGCGACGCATGCGCTGGCGGATGATGTCCCAGTCCACCGCGATGCCGCGACCGATGCTGGCGTTGCCGAACAGTTCGACCATCGTGCGCTGGCCGGTCTTGTTCGCATCCTGGTCGATCAGCGTGCCCGCTTGCACATAGGCGCCGAGTTGCAGGTTGCCGGTCGGGCGGAAATTGGTGTTGATGTCGGCATAGTGTTCGTCGAACAGCCTGCCGTTCCAGAACGCCACCCGGGTCAGGCCGTGCAGGCGAACATTGCTCTGCATCGGACCTTGCACGGTGACCTGCGCTTCCAGCTCGCGTTCCAGCAGTTGCCCGTCGTAGCTGCGGGTGATGTCCCAGTCGGCGTACAGGTTGATCTTGTTGAAGGCCGCATCGTCGCGGTACCAGGTGTGCTCGCCGCCGACCAGCGACTTGTCGTAGCCGACCCTGCCGATGAAGCCGAGGTCGGCACGGAAGCCGGGATCGATGTCTTCATGCCAGGTATTGAAGCCCCAGTTGCGATTGCTGAAGTTGTACGCCACCCGCCAGGCATCGCCCGTTGGCTTGGCGTCGTTGCCGAGGTCATTCGCGTAGACGTTCACGATGTCCGCCGGGTACTCGGACTGGCTGTGCAGGAATTGCGCGGTGGCGGTATGCGAGCCCTGTTGCCAGCGCGCATCCACGCCGGCCACGTTGTTGTCGTAATCGTCGCCGCGGCGGAAGGTGCCGATCGCGCCGACGCTGAAATGCGTGTTGAAGTCGTAGCGGTAACGGCCCACGGCCACGTCGACCTTTTCATTCAGCGCGCTGAAGCCGGAGCCTTGCGTGCCGGGCACCAGCACTTGTGGCTCGGCATCGCGGGCAATGATCGCGCCGTAGGTATTGCCGCCACTGCGCCCGGTGACGCGCAGGCCGTAATCGGGGCTGGCGATCTGGCGGGTGTAGAGCACGCTGAACGGACTGTTGAAGTAGTCCGCGCCCTCCAGGAAGAACGGGCGTTTTTCCTGGTAGAACAGGGCGAAGCTGTTGTTGACGGTGAGTTGCAGCTGGTCGGTTTCGACTTGCGAGAAATCCGGGTTGAGGGTGGCGTTCAAGGTCATCGCCGGCGATGGCGCCCAGCTGATGTCCACGCCGGGTTCGATCGAGGTTTTCTCGCTGTGCCACGCGTCGCCGGCGACGTCGCGGGTCTGTTCCTTGCCGACGACGAGCGTGGGCACGATCTCCAGGTTGCGACCCTGCTGTGCGCCGGCCAGGCCGGTGTACTTGCCCCATTCGCACTCGAAGCAGTTCGAGGATCGCGGCACGAGGTGGCTGGTGAGCTGGTGGCGCTTGTTGCGCGGCCAGTTGCGGAACAGCGAGATGCCCCAATGCTGTTCGCCGTTGCCGGCGGGAAAGCGCAGGGTGGAGAACGGGATGCGCATCTCGACGTCATAGCCTTCCGCGGTGATGCGCCCGGCGCTGTCCCACTTGCCGTCCCAGCTCGAATCTTCCTGATTGTCGGTGTTGGATTCGTCGCGGATGATGTCGCCCTGTACGCCCAGCGGGTTCGTCACCAGCTCATAGCCGCGGCGGTGATCGCTGAAGGTATCGAGGAACACCCCGACCCAATCGTCGTTGAACATCGCGTCGCGGTCGCGCAAGTGCGCGCGGATCGATGCCGGATCCGGATCGAGTGCGTGGAACGACACGTACAGTGCATCCGCGGTGTAGCCGATGCGCACGATGGTCTTCACCGGCGCCGGGGTGTTGTCGCCGGGCTGGATGTCGTAGGCGATCTCCTGCACCAGCGCGCCCTGCCATGCGGGATCATCGAGCTTGCCGTCGATCGCGATGTTGCCTTGCAACTTGGGGATGCCGCCGCCGGGCACGTAACCCGCATCGGCGGCTGGTGTGGCAGGCGTCTGCGCGAAGGCGGGGACGCCCAGGGCGGACAGGCCAGCAAGCGCAAGGGCGCGGAGTCGTGTCGGAAGCATGCATCGATGCAAGGAAGTGGGCATGCGCCAACGATGCATGAATGCGGAAAGAAACAGGAGTGCTGCAAGTCGGGGTGACGATGGTCATGACGCGCAGGCAGCAGCGTCCGGCGCGCAGCGCTAGACTTGAAAGTTTCCGCTTCATTCCTTTCCCAGGAGCCTCCCATGCGCAAGTCGCTGCTCGCCGCTTCCATCACCCTTTGCATCGCCGCCTGCCAGCAGGCGCAGGCCCCGCAACAGACGGCGACGCCCGCGGCACCGGCCCCGCCCGCGGCCACCGCGCCGGCAACCCAATCCACGGAGGCGGTGGTGGACGAGCATTCCTATTCGCAGCCCGACAAGGTCCGCACCACCGACCTCGCGCTCGACCTCGCGCTCGACTTCGGCAAGAAGACGATCTCCGGTACCTCGACCTACAGCCTCGACTGGCTCGACAAGAATGCGACCCAGCTGGTGCTCGATACCCGCGACATCACCATCCAGAAGGCCGAGGGGCAGGGCGCCGATGGCCAGTGGACGGCGTTGAAGTTCGCGCTGGCGCCGGCCGACAAGATCCTCGGCAGCAAGCTCACCGTCGAAACGCCGGATCGTCCGGCCAAGGTGCGCCTGACATACGTCACTTCGCCCAACGCCTCCGGTCTGCAGTGGCTGGATCCGGCGATGACCGAAGGCAAGAAGACGCCCTTCATGTTCAGCCAGTCGCAGCAGATCCACGCCCGCAGCTGGGTGCCGTTGCAGGACACGCCGCAGATCCGCTTCACCTATTCCGCGCATGTCACCGCGCCGAAGAACGTGATGGTGCTGATGAGCGCCGACAACAAGCCGGACGCGCAGCGCACCGGCGACTACACCTTCCGCATGCCGCAGAAGATCCCGTCCTACCTGCTGGCGATCGCCGCGGGCGACCTGGTGTTCAAGCCGATCAACAAGCGCAGCGGCGTGTGGGCGGAACCGGCGATGTCCGGCAAGGCCGGGAAGGAGTTCGAGGACACCGGCAAGATGATCGATACCGCCGAGAAGTTGTACGGCCCGTATCGCTGGGATCGCTACGACCTGCTGGTGCTGCCGCCGTCGTTCCCCTATGGCGGCATGGAGAATCCGCGCCTCACCTTCGCCACCCCGACGGTGATCGTCGGCGACAAGTCGCTGGTGTCGCTGGTCGCGCATGAACTCGCGCACAGCTGGTCGGGCAATCTCGTCACCTTCGCCACCGACAAGGACGCATGGTTGAACGAGGGCACCACGACCTACGTCCAGAGCCGCATCACCGAAGCGCTCTACGGCGTCGATGCCAGGGACATGGAGAACGCGATCGACCGCAGCGAACTCGCCGACGAATACAAGACGCTGGATCCCAAGCTGCAGCTGCTGTCGCTGAAGCCGGGCACGCTGGCCGATCCCGATGGTTCGTCGAGCGCGACCGTCTACACCAAGGGCGCGTGGTTCTGGCAGTGGCTGGAACAGAAGTACGGCCGCGACGTGTTCGATCCCTTCCTGAAGGGTTATTTCGACCACTTCGCGTTCCAGAGCATCACGACGAAGCAGATGCTCGACTACCTCAAGGCCAACCTGGTCGATGCGCATCCCGGCAAGGTGACGATGGCCGAGGTCGAGAAGTGGATCTACGAGCCGGGCATTCCCGACGACGCGCCCAAGACCGACTCGAAGAAGTTCGATGCCGTCGACGTTTCGCTCAAGACCTGGCTCGATGGCGGGATCCTGCCGGCCAAGGCGGTCACCGCGAAATACAGCACGCAGGAATGGGTGCACTTCCTCGAAGGCCTGCCGCCGACGCTCAAGAGCGAGCAGCTCAAGGCGCTCGACGATGCCTATCACTTCACCGGCACGCCCAACGGCGAGATCGCGATGCGCTGGTATCCGCTCACCGTGCGTAGCGGTTATGTCGATGCGCGCAGCGAGCTCGGCAAGTTCATCGAACGCGTCGGTCGCCGCAAGCTGATCATGCCGACCTATGGCGAACTGGTGAAGACGCCGGACGGCCTCGCGTTCGCCAAGGAAGTGTTCGCGCGGGCCAAGCCGTCGTACCACCCGATCACCACCGGCAGCGTGCAGGACCTGATCGACAAGGCGGACAAGTCGGCGGCGTTGAAGGACAAGGCGAAGTGACGTTGCGTCGTCGCCAGTCTTCATTGGTGGCCGCGCTTGCCCTCGCGCTGACGGCGTGCGGGCAGGGCGGCGCGCCAGCGAATGCGCAGGCGGACGCGATGCAACGCGAACAGGATGCCGCGCCGGTCCTCGTCGAATTCGACAGCGCCTATGCGGCCGGCGACTGGGCGCGTGCGCGCCTGAAGGCCGACGAGTTGCACCAGGAACACGCCGGGACCAAGGCCGAAGCGCAGGCGATGGTGCATTACGACGAAATCAAGTCGAAGTCGGACGCGCGTCGCGATGACGAACGCCTGCGTTCGCTGTGGGATTACCAGACCAATCCCGAAGGCCGTGGCCAGCAGATCAGCGCGGCGCTGATTTCGAAGAACGAAATCACGATCGACGGCGGCGTCTCGCACGTGCAACTGATCTTCCGCGACCACCCCGAGTGGAAGCGCATCACTTATGTCGTGCTGTCGCACGGGGACATCGATTGCTACAAGGGCTGCAAGGTCAAGGTGACGGTCGACGGCGCGACGAAGATGCTCGATGGCCTGCGCCCCGATACCAAGGAAGCGATCTCGATGTTCATCAATCCCGACCGCGCGCTGTGGCGGGCGATCCAGCACCACAAGGTGCTGGCGATCGAGATTCCGGTGAAGGGCGGCCCGAAACAGACCGCCGAATTCGAAGTCGGCGGCCTCGATGCCGGGCGCATGCCGAAGGCATGGAGCGCGCCGTGAAGCGCGTTCCGTTTTTTACAGCGAGTGGCCGAACTGGCGGGTGAACTCGGCGTTGAACTCGTCGAAAGTGAAACGCTGGTTCTGGGTGCCGTGGTGGCTCACCTTGAGTGCGCCCATCAGGTTGCCGATGCGGCCGATCGTCAGCCAGTCGTGGCCGTTCTCGATGCCGTAGATCAGGCCGGCACGGAAGGCGTCGCCGCAGCCGGTCGGATCGACCACCGCCTGTTCCTGCGCCTGCGGCACGTGGATGGATTGTCCGTCGACCAGGATGTCGCAGCCCTTCGGTCCGCGCGTGATGATGAACGCCTTCACCTTGCCGGCGATGTCCGCCTCGCTCCAGCCGGTGCGTTCCTGCAGCAGGTTCGATTCGTAATCGTTGGTGATCACGTAGTCGGCCTGCTCGATGAACTGGCGGAACTCGTCGCCGTTGAACAGCGGCATCGCCTGGCCCGGATCGAAGATGAAGGGAATGCCGGCGGCGGCGAATTCGCGCGCGTTCTGCAGCATGCCCTCGTAACCGTCGGGCGCGACGATGCCGATGGTGACGCCGGGGACATCGTGCACGTGGTTCTGGTGGCTTTCCATCATCGCGCCGGGATGGAACGCGGTGATCTGGTTGTTGTCGTGGTCGGTGGTGATGAAGGCCTGCGGCGTCCACGCTTCCGGCAGTTCGCGCACGTGGTCGAGCGTGATGCCGAGTTTGGTGAAATGCTCGCGATAGGGCGCGAAATCCTGGCCCACAGTCGCCATCGGGATCGGCGCGCAACCGAGCAGCTTGAGGTTGTAGGCGATGTTGCCGGCGCAGCCCCCGAACTCGCGGCGCATGCGCGGCACCAGGAACGACACATTGAGGATGTGCACCTTGTCCGGGAGGATGTGGTTCTTGAATTGGTCCGGGAACACCATGATGGTGTCGTAGGCGAGGGAACCACAGATCAGTGCGGACATTGGGTCGGACTCTATTCTTGCGTGGAGGGGCAAACCGGGAAAGGGTAACCCGGGGACGGACGGAAGGCCAAGAAACGCCCGTCGGATAACGCGCGAAGAACACGCGAAGGCCGCTTTTTTGCTAGGCTTGCGGACTTCCCCCGATTCGCTCCCCAGGCCCAGATTCGATGTTCAAAAAGCTCCGCGGCATGTTCTCAAATGACCTCTCCATCGACCTGGGGACGGCCAACACCCTGATCTATGTCCGCGGGCAGGGAATCGTGCTGAACGAGCCGTCGGTGGTGGCCGTGCGCCAGGACCGGACCTCGGGCCAGGCCCGCTCGGTGGCGGCGGTCGGCAGCGACGCCAAGCAGATGCTCGGCCGCACCCCCGGCAACCTGACCACCATCCGGCCGATGAAGGACGGGGTGATCGCCGACTTCACCTATACCGAGGAAATGCTCAAGCATTTCATCCGCAAGGTCCACAAGTCGCGCTTCCTGCGCCCGAGCCCGCGCGTGCTGATCTGCGTGCCCTGCGGCTCGACCCAGGTCGAGCAGCGCGCGATCAAGGAATCGGCACTGGAAGCCGGCGCCCGTGATGTCTCGCTGATCGAGGAGCCGATGGCGGCGGCGATCGGTGCCGGCATGCCGGTGACCGAGGCCCGAGGTTCGATGGTCATCGACATCGGCGGCGGCACCTCGGAAGTCGCGGTCATCGCCCTGAACGGCATCGTCTACGCCCAGTCGATCCGCGTCGGCGGCGACCGCTTCGACGAAGCCATCATCAATTACGTGCGTCGCCACCACGGCATGCTGATCGGCGAGGCTACCGCCGAGCGCATCAAGATCGAGATCGGCTGCGCCTATCCGCAGGAACACGCGCGTTCAATGGAAATCTCCGGCCGCAACCTCGCCGAGGGCGTGCCCAAGGTCCTGACCATCAGCTCCAACGAAGTGCTGGAAGCCCTGCGCGAACCGTTGTCGCAGATCGTCGCCGGGGTCAAGCAGGCGCTCGAGCAGACCCCGCCGGAACTGTGCGCGGACGTCGCCGAGCGCGGCATCGTGCTGACTGGCGGCGGCGCGCTGCTGCGCGATCTCGACCGCCTGCTGGGTGAGGAAACCGGTCTGCACGTGCAGGTGGCGGACGATCCGCTGACTTGCGTCGCCCGTGGTGGCGGTCGTGCGCTGGAATTGCTCGACGCGCACGGCAACGAGTTCTTCGCCGGCAACTACTGATCGCTGCTGCAATGGGCGCTGCTTGCGGCGCCTCCATCGCCTCCCCGCGGGGCCGCCCTCTGCCAATTGACGCGCCCCTCCCATCGTGTCCTCCTATCCCGGTCCCGCAGCGCCCCGCACCGAGAGCATCGCGGAGACGCTGCGCCTGCTCGCCTATCTCGCAGCCTGCATCGTGCTGATGGCGTTCGACCGCCATGGCGGCGTGATGCAGCGCGTGCATGCCTCGCTGGAACTGGTGGCCCAGCCGGTGTGGAAGCTGGCGGGCCTGCCCGGACGCATCGGCGTGGAGATGCGCAACAACGCGGTCAGCCGTTCGCAGCTGATCCAGGACAATGCCGAACTGCGCAACGCGGTCGCGGTGGCCGGCGCGCGCATGGCGCGATTGCAGGCGGAGCAGGCCGAGAACGAACGTCTGCGCAACCTGCTCGGCGCTTCCCAGCGCGGACGCCTCGACGTCCAGCTGGCGCCGATCCTCGACATCGATCTCGATCCCACCCACCAGCGGCTGGTGCTCGATGCCGGTTCCAACCAGGGCGTCCACCTCGGCCAGGTGGTGATCGATGGCGGCGGTGTCCTCGGCCAGGTGATCGCGGTGCAGCCGATCACCTCGACCGTATTGCTGATCACCGACCCCGACCACGCCATCCCGGTGGAAGTGGTGCGCACCGGCATCCGCCTGATCGTCTACGGGCGCGGCAACCGCCTGGTGCTGGGCAACATCCCGCGTTCGGCCGACATCAAGGTGGGCGATCGCGTGCAGACCTCGGGGCTGGGCGGGCGTTTCCCCGCCGGTTTCCCGGTCGGCACCATCACCAAGCTGAAACTCGACGATAGCCGTGCCTTCCTCGAAGCCGATCTCGCGCCGGCGGCACAGCCCGATCGCGGCCATGAAGTGCTGCTGCTGCGCACGCTGCCGGGCGGTGCCCGATGATGCGGCGGCGCACGCGCCTGCTGCAGGCGGCCAGCATCGCCATCGCGTTGCTGCTGGCATTGCTGCCGTTGCCGGATGCGGTCGCGCCGTTCCGGCCGTTCTGGATGGCGCTGGTGCTTGCCTACTGGGTGCTCGAGCACGGCGACGATACCGGCCTCGGCTTCGCCTTCTTCATCGGCCTGCTGCTTGACGTGGTGCAGGGCAGCCTGCTCGGCGAATACGCGCTGCGACTGGTGGTGATCGCGTTCCTGCTCGATCGTTTCCGCTCGCGCCTGCGCTTCTATCCGATCTGGCAACAGGTGCTGGCGATCGCCGCACTGCTGGTGAACGACTGGATCGTCACCGCCATCGTCCATGCCTTCCTCGGCCAGCCGCAGCATCCGTGGGCCAGTCTCGGCGCGGCCGCGGTCGGTGCAGTGATGTGGGGGCCGCTGCACGCATTGCTGGCGACGCTGGATCGCGGACGGCGCTAGGTCAATGAACTAATGGCGCCCCGACGCAGTGCAATCAAGAACCAGGCGCTCGAGGTCGAGCAGTTCCGCCGGCGGGCCTTCATCGCGTTCGCGGTGGTGGTGGCCTGCCTGGCCGGGCTCGGTGGCTGGTATTTCCGCATGCAGGTGGCGCAGCACCGGATGTATTCGGCCGCGGCCGAGGCCAACCAGATCAAGCCGCGGCCGATCGTGCCCGGGCGCGGGCTGATCTACGACCGCAAGGGCCGCATTCTCGCCGACAACGTGCCGGAGTTCCGCCTCGACGTCACCCCCGACCAGGTCGACGACATGGCGACGCTGATCCAGCAGCTGTCGACGCGCATCGAACTCAAGCCCGAAGACATCGAAGCCTTCGATCGCGCCCGCGACGCCAGTCGCCCGCATGCGCCGGTGACGCTGAAGGCGCGCCTGAGCGACGAGGAGATCGCCCGCTTCTCGGTCGATCGCTGGCAATTCCCGGGCGTGGAAATCGTGCCGTACTTCGGCCGCGTCTATCCGTACAAGGATCTGTTCACCCATATCATCGGTTATGTCGGTCGCGTTGACGTGCGCGACAAGGAAAAGATGAAGACGCTCGACGCCGCCTTCAGCCATGTCGGCAAGACCGGGCTGGAGCGCTATTACGAAGACGCGTTGCGCGGCAATGTCGGTTACGAGCGCATTGAAACCAACGTCAACGGTCGCGCGCTGCGCACGCTCGGCGTGGTGCCGGCGAAGCCGGGCGTGGACCTGCGACTGAGCATCGACCTCGACCTGCAGCGGGCGATGGTGGAAGCGTTCGGCGATCTGGAAGGAACGGCGGTGGCGATCGATCCACGCACCGGCGGCATCCTCGCGATGGTCAGCCTGCCGTCGTACGACGCCAATCTGTTCGTCAACGGCATTTCGCACGAAGACTACGCGGCCTTGAACGAGAATCCCGGGCGCCCGCAATTCAACCGCGTGGTCCTGGGTGGCGTGGCGCCCGGTTCGACGGTGAAACCCTTCCTCGGCCTGGCCGGCCTCGAAAGCGGCCTGCGCACGCCGGAAGACAAGGTGTTGTCGACCGGCATGTTCTACATCCCCGGCCAGAAGCGCGGCTTCGGCGACTCGCATCGCGGCGGCCACGGCTGGACCGACCTGCGCAAGTCGATCTACGCCTCGGTCAACACCTACTACTACAAGCTCGCGCTCGACATGGGCATGGCGCGCTTCGACCAGTACATGGGCAAATACGGTTTCGGTTCGCCCACCGGCATCGACATGTTCGGCGAGATCGGCGGCATCCTGCCGTCGCCGGAATGGAAGAGCAAGCACATCAAGGGCGGGAGCGAATCGCGCTGGTATCCCGGCGACACCGTGAACAGCGGCATCGGCCAGGGCTTCTGGAAAGTCACGCCGCTGCAACTGGCGCAAGGCGTCGCCGCGCTCGGCAACGGCGGGCTCCTGCGGCGTCCGCACCTGGTGGAGGCCGCGCGCCTTGGTTACAGCGGGGCATGGGGCGAATTGCCGCAGCCCGAGCCGCGTCGCATCAGCAACAGTCCGGCGCACCTGCAGGTGATCCGCGAGGGGATGATCGGCACCGTGCATGGCGCCGGCACCGCGACCAATATCCGGGCCGGCCTGACCTACATCATCGCCAGCAAGACCGGCACCGCACAGGTGAAGAGTCGCCGTGGCACGAAGGCGGAAGACCCGCGCAGCCTGCCGATGAGCGAGCGGCATCGGGCGCTGTTCGAGGCCTATGCGCCGGCCGACAATCCGACGATCGCGGTGGCAGTCGCCGTCGAGAATGGCGGTTACGGCGCCGATACCGCGGCGCCGATCGCGCGCAAGATCATGGATGCGTGGATCACCGGCAAGATGCCGGGCGCCGGCAAGAATGGCAAGGATGTGCTGGCCGATGGCCGCGACCCGATGTTCGCCGATGTCGAAAGCGGCGTGACCAGCAGCGAGCAGTTCCTGCCGCCGGGCACCATCGATGCGCTGGAGGATCGCAGCAGCGAAACCTTGCAGTCCGAGGACCCGGGCACGACGAATGGTGACGATGCACAACCTGTCGATACCACGGGGCAGACACCGTGAACCCGTTGCTGAGGATCATTTCGAACTGGGTCGCGCGCCTGTTGCGCACCATCGACTTGCCGCTGCTGGGCGCGTTGCTGCTGCTGATGGTCAGCGGCCTGCTGACGCTGTACAGCGCCAGCAATGGCAGCCTGAAGATGGTGGCGGGGCAGGGCTCGCGTTTCGTGATCGGTCTCGGCCTGATGTGGCTGCTGTCGCGCGTCGCGCCGCCACGCCTGCGCGCGGCCTCGCCCCATGTGTACCTGTTGACGATCCTGCCGCTGCTGGCGGTCCTGGTGCTCGGTCGCGGCCATCACGGCAATCTGTGGATCAACCTCGGCATCTTCTATTTCCAGCCATCGGAACTGATCAAGCTCAGCCTGCCGATGATGCTGGCGTGGTACCTGCACAACTCCGTGCTGCCGCCCAACCTGCGCACGATCGCGATCGCGGGCGCCATCGCGGCAGTGCCGATCCTGCTCATCCTCAAACAGCCCGATTTCGGCACCGCGATGCTGATCACCTGCGGCGCGGTGTTCACGATGTTCCTGGCCGGGCTGTCGTGGTGGTGGTTCATCGGTGCGTTCACCTCGGTGGCGGTGGCGGCGCCGGTGGCGTGGTACTGGCTGCTGCGGCCGTACCAGAAGGACCGCATCATGATCTTCCTCAATCCCGATGCCGATCGTCTCGGCGCGGGCTGGAACATCACCCAGTCGAAGATCGCGATCGGGTCCGGCGGCTGGTTCGGCCAGGGCTGGCAACACGGTACGCAATCGCATCTCAATTACCTGCCGGAACACACCACCGACTTCCTGTTCTCGGTGCTGGGCGAGGAGTTCGGCTGGATCGGCGTGGCGCTGATGTTCCTCGCCTACATGGTGGTGATCGGCCGCTGCCTGTGGATCGCGATGGAAGCGCGCGATTCCTATTCACGCCTGCTGGCCGGCACGCTGGGACTGGCGCTGTTCGTCTACGTGATGGTCAACGGCGGGATGATCTCGGGCATGTTGCCGGTGGTCGGCGTGCCGATGCCGCTGCTGTCGTACGGTGGCACTTCAGCGGTGGTGTTGCTGGCGGGCATGGGCCTGGTGATGTCGGTGCGCGCGCATTCGCCACGTCGAACCTGAGCAGCGCAGTCAGGTAGCCTGGAAGGGGCGTGATACCCTGCCCGGCGATGACCCGACGCCTCCTTTCCCTCGCCGCGGTATCGCCCGCCGTCCTGTCGCTCGCATTGGCCGCCTGCGCCACGCACGTGCCGCCGCCCTCACCGCCAGTGGCGATTCCGCCACCCGCTCCCGCACCGATTTCCGCACCGGCACCACAGGCGCCACGCCCGACGGGTCCGGTCCCCGATCTCGTCGCCGCCCGCCACGAGTTCGCGCAGCAGGCAGCGAGCAAGTACGGCGTCGATCCGCTGCGCGTCGATTCGGTGCTGGCGACCGCGCAGATCCGCGAGCCGATCATCGCCGCGATGTCGCGTCCCGCCGAGGGCAAGCCGTGGAGCGAATATCGCCCGCTGTTCCTCAATGCCGCGCGCATCGATGGCGGCAAGGCCTTCATCGCCAGGCACCGTGATGCCTTGAGTGCGGTCGAGGCGAAGTACGGCGTCCCGGCCGAGATCATCGTCGCCATCATCGGCGTCGAGACCGGCTACGGCGCCAACATGGGCAAGTATCCGGTGACCGATGCGCTGTACACGCTCGGCTTCCGCTATCCGCGTACCAATGCGCCCGACAGGATCGAGCGCGAGAACATGCGCGAGGCGTTCTTCCGCGACGAGCTGGCGCAGGCGTTCGCGATGGAGAAGGAGGCGCGGCTCGACATCACCCAGTTGCGCGGCAGTTACGCCGGCGCGATGGGCTGGGGCCAGTTCATGCCGTCGAGCTATCGCCAGTACGCGGTCGATGGCGATAGCGACGGCAAACGCGATCTGTTCGGCGATCTCGCCGACGTGTTGCCGTCGATCGCCAACTATTTCGTCGGTCGCGGCCAGTGGCAACGCGGCCAGCCGGTGATGGTGCGCGCCAGTCGCGATACCGGCGCGCAGGCGATCAATCCCGACAACCGCAGCGAAGCGATGCTGCCGCAAGCCGACCTGGCGAAGATGGGCTATCGCCCGATGCAGGCGGCGCCAGCGGGCCTGCCCGCCAACATCATCACGCTCGATGGCGCCAACGGCCCCGAATACTGGATGGTGTTTCCCAACTTCGTCGCGATCACGCGCTACAACAAGTCGCCGCTGTATTCGACCGCGGTGTACCAGTTGTCGCAGGTGATTGCTGGCCGTCCGGTGCCCGGCGCATGAGGCGCGGAGCGCTTGCCATCGCATTGCCGCTGGCCCTGGCCGCGTGCAGTTCGACACCGCCGAAATCGTCATCGACCGCGCAGGGCGCACGCGTTGCGAAAACCGTGCCACGCACGCAGGTCGCGACCGCGACGAACACGCGTCCGGCGACATCGCCGTACGCGCCGGTGCAGGAAGATCTCGGCAAGCGCGGGCAGATGGTCGGCGATCTCTATCGCCCCGACATCAAGGACAGCGTGCCGGGCGAGATTCCCGACGTGAATCGCATCCCGGAACCGGTGGTGAAGGCGGAACCGCGTTCGAAGCGCGGCAACAGGACCTATGCGGTCCTCGGCCGCAGCTACAAGGTGCTCGATGATTCGCACGGCTATTCCGAAACCGGGGTCGCCTCGTAC
>JAEKKW010000083.1 GCA_019510195.1 Lysobacterales bacterium
CTGGTGGGCGAGATCGCCATTGCCGGCAACACTGATGCCGAGATCGTGCACGCGGCCATCGCGCAAGGTATAGACCCATCCGTGCACCGCCAGTGCCTGGCCACGAGCCCAGGCGTCCTGGACGATGGTGGTCTCGCATACGTTCACCACCTGCTCGAGCACGTTGAGTTCGCACAGGCGATCATGCTTCAGCTCCGCATCGTCGTGGCTGTCGAGGATGCCGGCGTGCATGTGCGCGACATCCGTGACGTGGCGCACCCAGTTGTCGGCCAGGCCGAGGCGTGTGCCATGCAATGCGGCGTGGACGCCGCCGCAACCGTAGTGGCCGACGACCAGGACATGCTTGACCTTGAGGACGTCGACCGCGAACTGGATCACCGACAGGCAATTGAGATCGGTGTGCACGACGACGTTGGCGATGTTGCGATGGACGAAGACTTCGCCCGGCGCGACGTCCACCACCTGGTTGGCGGGCACGCGCGAATCCGAGCAACCGATCCACAGGTATTCCGGGGCCTGCTGTTTCGACAGTCGCTCGAAAAAGGTCGGATCTTCGGCGTGGACGCGTTCGGACCAGGCGCGGTTGCTGGCGAGGAGATGGCGGAGGCGGTTCATTTCTCAAGGATACCGGGCAATCGTGGCGGATGCTTCATGGTTTGCGCGCGGGGGGAAGTTCGCCCAGTCCGTGGGGTACGTCGATACGTCGTTCCACCACGACCTGACCTTGCGAGGTCGTGTAACGCA
This sequence comes from Lysobacterales bacterium, assembly GCA_019510195.1. Taxonomy (GTDB): domain Bacteria; phylum Pseudomonadota; class Gammaproteobacteria; order Xanthomonadales; family Xanthomonadaceae; genus Solilutibacter. The sequence goes on from JAEKKW010000083.1 coordinate 745, forward strand.
GGCGATAGGCCCCGTCGCGCAGGAACAGTGGTGCCCGGCCCTCGCTTGGATACAGCACGACGAACTGATCGGCGGCGATTGCACGTGGCGATTGGCCGATCATGATGGCCTGGATGAGGCAAGGGAATCGATCGGCGCATCCATCGGCCCCGACGTAGACCTTGCGACGGATACCACCCAGCGATAGCCAGTCCGGACGCAGAACTTCCGCAGGCGAAGGAGGCAACAATACGCTCGCATCGTAGGCTTCCGGTTTGCTTGACCAGGCAGTGCCATTGTTCCGATCCAGGAATACCACCGGACCGGAAGCCAAAAACGCCCTGACCAGACGTGACTTCGCGTCGACCGCCGCTTGCGAGGCCGTGGACATCGGGATCAATTCGGTCTGGTCCACCGACAACACCCGGGCATGGGTGGCCATGATCAGATCGGTGGCCATCGCGTTCGCACCGGAGATCATCACTGCATCCGTTTTAGCGATGTGGGCATAGCCGGCATGCACAAGCAGCCTTGCGTCGGGATGTGCGGACAGGAACGTTGCAAGGTTGTGCGCCTGGGCGTGTTCGCGTATGGCCGCTTGCGCGAATTCCGCTTCGGATGCTTCGTAGGGAACCAGTGTGTAGCCGAGGCGAAGTGCTTCGCGCACGAGGTCGGCCATCACCGGCTCTCGCGTGTATTCGCCGGTCCCGGTTTCAGGATAACCCGATGGCATCGGGTTCTTGCCGTCGTTCCTCAGGGTTTCCAGTGCAAGGTAATGGAACCCGGCATCGTGCAACGGCTTCAGCAATGAAATGGTCAGCAGTCGCGTCTGCGGCAGATGATGGGCTTCGTTGATCATCACGATCTGGTGATTTTTCGCCTGATCAATGATCCAGTCGCGGGCATCTGCCGTTCGGTAATGCTCGGGGTCGGGAAGCACTTTGGGCGGCAGCGTCACGATCGGGAAATAGAGCAACGCATCATTGGGACGCCCCATGAAGCTGGCGTCCATGGCCGCCAGCTGTGCAACCCAGAAATTAGTTGCCCTCTCGCCCAGAGTGGAAGGCGATGTCGTGAATTGATAGCGATCGAAGCCCGAGTCCAATTCCCGATAACGGGTCATGACTCGGGCCAGTTGTTCGACGTCCGGGTTTTGCGCCCGAGTGGGTGACACGAGTCCGGTGCACGCCGCCAACAAGAGGGGCAGGCGTGCACACCGGGTCACATCGAAATCCCCACGTTCCTTGCTTCGGTAAAGAAACGCATGGCCTCGGCGCCACCTTCGCGGCCGAGGCCGGACTGGTTGCTGCCGCCGAACGGCGTGCGCAGGTCGCGCATCAGCCAGGTGTTGATCCAGACCATGCCGGTGCGCAGTTCGCGGGCGAAGCGCAGCGCGCGTGGCAGGTCGCGATCCCACAGCGTCGCGACCAGGCCGTAGTCGCTGGCATTGGCAAAATCGAGGGCGTGGTCATCGTTGTCGAACGCTTGCAACGTCACCACCGGCCCGAAGATTTCCTCGCGGTTGGTGGCGGTGTCGGGGCCAAGCCCTTCCAGCACGGTCGGTGCGACATACCAGCCGGGACGATCGATCGCATCGCCGCCGCACAGCACGTGCGCGCCTTCTTCGCGGGCGATCGCCAGCGCGCGCATCACCTTGTCGAAATGCGCCTGCGAGACCAGTGGACCGATCTGAGTTGCCGGGTCTGCCGGGTCGCCAACGCGCAAGGATTTCACCCGTTCGACGAAGGCGTCGCGGAATTCGCCGTAGACCGCACGTTCGATCAGCAGTCGTGACCCGCACAGGCAGATCTGCCCGCTGTTCTGGAAGGCCGAGCGCACGATGGTGTCGAGGTTGTCGCGCCAATCGGAATCGGCAAATACCAGCGACGGGTTCTTGCCGCCGAGTTCCAGCGACACTTTCTTCAGCAGTGGTGCCGCCAGCGTGGCGATGCGCTTGCCGACGGCGGTGCTGCCGGTGAACGAAATCGCTTTCGTCAGTGGATGCGTCACCAGCGCTTCACCGACCGTCGGGCCGGCACCGTGCACGAGGTTGAACACGCCCGGCGGGAACCCGATGCTCGCAGCGATCTCCGCCAGCAGGGTTGCGCTGTGCGGTGTCACTTCCGATGGCTTGGCGACCACGCAATTGCCGGCGGCAAGTGCGGGCGCGATCTTCCAGGTGAAGAGATAGAGCGGCAGGTTCCATGGCGAGATCGTTGCCACCACGCCCAGTGGTTGCCGCAGGGTGAAATTGAGTCCGGCTTCGCCATGGTGCGATTCGCTGGCGAACTGGGTCGCAGCATGGGCGAAGAAACGCAGGTTGGCGATCGCGCGCGGTATCTCGATGTCGCGCGCCAATGTGATCGGTTTGCCACCATCGCGCGATTCGGCCTGCGCGACTTCTTCCAGGCGCGCTTCCAGTGCATCGGCCAGCCGTTCCAGCCAGCGTGCGCGTTGCGAGTTCGGCAGCGACGACCACATGGGAAAGGCGCGTTGCGCTGCGAGCATTGCAGCATCGACATCGGGAGGCGTCCCCGCAGCGACCTGCGCGATCGCCTCGCCACTTGCAGGCGCGTGGACATCCAGCCACGCATCGCTTGCGGGTGGGTGGGGCTTGCCATCGATCCAGTGCGGGTAGCGCTGCATGCGGCCAGCTTACCCGCTGGACGATCAGATCGACATCATCCGCCCGCCGTCGACCGCAATGGACTGGCCATTGATGTAGCCACCGGCCGGTGCGCACAGGAAGGCGATCAGGCCCGCAGGTTCCTCCGGCCGCGCGAAGCGCCGCGCCGGCACGCCCGCGACCATGTCGGCGCGGACCTCGGCTTCGCTCAAGCCTTCCTTCGCCATCCGCCCGCGCACGATCTGATCGATGCGTCCGGTCTCGGTGTACCCGGGCAGGACGTTATTGACGGTGATGCCGTTGGCGGCGAGTTCGCGCGACAGCGTCTTGGCCCAGCTGGCGACTGCGCCGCGCGTGGTGTTGGACACGCCAAGCCCGGGGATCGGTTCGTAGACCGAGGTCGAGATGATGTTGACGATACGACCGTACTTTGCCTCGCGCATGCCGGGAACCAGTGCCTGCGCCAGCGTCTGGTTGGCGAGCAGGTG
>JAEKKW010000042.1 GCA_019510195.1 Lysobacterales bacterium
CGCTCGAACGCTGGCGCGCGATACGCGCGGCAGCGAAACATGGCGGCCATTACCGCCACGAAGCGACGGTTGGCGCCGGGCTGCCGGTGATCCAGACATTGCGCAACCAGCTCGATACCGGCGACGAACTGCTGGAAGTCGAAGGCGTGTTCTCCGGCACCCTGGCGTGGCTGTTCAACAGTTTCGACGGCAGCGTGGCGTTTTCACATTTGGTGGAACAGGCGCGCGCACTCGGCTACACCGAACCCGATCCGCGCGACGATCTCTCCGGTACCGATGTCGCCCGCAAACTGGTGATCCTCGCCCGCGAAGCCGGACGCGAACTGTCGCTGGAAGACGTCGATGTCGAGAACCTGGTGCCGCCGGCATTGCGCGCGATTCCGCTCGACGCATTCCTCGCCCGCATGCACGAACTCGACGCACCATTGCAGGCGCGACTCGATGCCGCGCGCCGACAGGGTCGCAGCCTGCGCCATCTCGCACGGCTCGATCGCGATGGCCGCGCCCGCGTCGGCCTGGTTGCGCCGGACCCCGGCCATGCCAGCCTGCATGGGCGCCTCAGCGACAACCTGATCCAGTTCCGCACGCGTCGCTATGCCGACAACCCGCTGGTGGTGCAGGGGCCGGGCGCCGGTCCGGAGGTCACGGCCGCCGGCGTGTTCGGCGATATCCTCGCCATTGCCCGGGCGGTGGGAGTGCGATGATGAGCGCCGAGATGACGACGTCCCACAGACTCCACGCCAGCGCTTTCGCACCCGCCAGCATCGGCAATATCGGCGTCGGCTTCGACCTGCTCGGCCACACGCTGGAAGGTCCGGGCGACCACGCCGAAGTCGTGCGCATCGACGCGCCGGTGGTGCGCATCGCCGCGATCACCGGCGACGTCGATGGCGCATCCTCGTTGCCACTCGAGGCCGGAAAGAACACCGCCGGTCGCGCCCTGATCGAATTGCGCGAACGCCATGGCATCGCCCACGGTTTCGAATTGCGCTTGCGCAAGGGCATCGCGCTCGGTTCCGGGCTCGGCGGCTCGGCGGCCTCGTGCGTCGCCGCGCTGGTCGCCGCGAACGCGGTGATCGATCAACCCTTGTCGCGCGAACAACTGTATCCGCTGGCCCTGATCGGCGAAGCGGTCGCCAGCGGCAGCATCCACGGCGACAACGTCGCGCCGATGCTGTTCGGCGGCGTGGTGCTGGCGACACCGACGCGCGCAATCCGTCTCGACGCGCCCGACTTGTTCTGCGCCGCGGTGCATCCGCATTTCGTGCTGGAAACGCGCCGATCGCGTGCGGCGCTGTCGGCACCGTACGCGATCGGCGAATTCGTCAGGCAAAGCGAACATCTCGCGCTGTTCCTCACCGGACTCGCGCGCGGCGATCGTGACCTGATCGCCGAAGGACTGGCCGACGTGCTGGTGGAACCGCGGCGCGCCGGACTGATTCCCGGCTTCGCCGAAGTGAAGGCAGCGGCACTCGCCCACGGCGCGCTCGGCGCGAGCATTTCCGGCGCAGGGCCGACGGTGTTCGGCTGGTTCGAGGATCGCGCGCAGGCGGCCGCGGCAATCCGGGCGATGCAGGCGGCATTCGCGCAGGCGGGGTTCGCCAGCGATGCACTGGTCTCGCCGATCAACGGGCCGCGCGCCGAAGTGATCGCGTGAAGTTCGCCAGCACCCGTGGCGGCATCGCGCCGGCTTCGCTCGATGTCGCCCTCGCCGCCGGACTCGCGCCCGATGGCGGACTGTACGCGCCGGAGCGGATTCCGCAACTCGCGTTGCAACGCGCCGGCACCACGCTCGCGGACACGGCGACGCTGGTGCTTGCGCCGTGGTTCGCGGAATCGCGGCTGCAACCGTCGCTGGCGGAATTGTGCACGGACGCCTTCGATTTTCCGGCGCCATTGCGCCTGCTGTCGTCGCCGAACGATCACCTGCTCGAACTGTTCCATGGCCCGACGGCCGCCTTCAAGGATTACGCCGCGCGTTTCCTCGCCGGTTGCCTGTCACGCCTGCGCGATCCCGATGCCGCAGTCCCCACGACGATCCTCGTCGCCACTTCCGGTGACACCGGTGCCGCGGTCGGCGCCGCCTTCCATCATCGCGACGGCTTCAGGGTTGCCATCCTCTATCCCGACGGCCGCGTCTCGCCACGCCAGGCGCATGGCCTCGGCTGCTTCGGCGACAACGTGCACGCGTACCGCGTCGATGGCAGTTTCGACGATTGCCAGCACATGGTGAAGCAGGCGCTCACCGATGCCGGTTTGCGCACGCGCATTCCACTCGGCTCAGCCAACAGCATCAGCCTCGGTCGCCTGCTGCCGCAGACCGCGTACTACGCGCACGCCGCGCTGGGATTCCGCGAACGCCACGATGCGCCGCTCAACTTCATCGTGCCCACCGGCAACCTCGGCAACGCGCTGGCGTGCTGGCTGGCGAAACGGATGGGGCTGCCGATCGGTCACATCGTGCTGGCCAGCAATGCCAACGACGTGCTGCCGCGATTTTTTTCGGGAGAGGATTACGCCCCGCGCGCGACCATCGCCACCCTCGCCAACGCGATGGATGTCGGCGCCCCGAGCAATTTCGAACGCCTGCGCTGGTGGCATCGCGGTGACGCCGAACTGCGTGCGGCGATGCGCGCCTTCAGCGTCGACGACGCCAGCATCCGCGCCAGCATCCGCCACGCACCCGATCGCCACGGCGTGGTGCCCTGCCCGCACACCGCGACCGGATTGCACGTCCTGGAGCAGCTGCGCGCAGACGGCGACATCCGGCCATGGGCGGTGGTCGCGACCGCGCATCCGGCCAAGTTCGAGACGATTGTCGAACCGCTGGTCGGCCACGCCGTGGAACCGTCGCCGGCATTGGCTGCATGGCTGGCACGGCCGGCGACCTCGAGTCCGCTCGCGATCCGTGACGACGCCCTGCATTCCATCCTGCTGGCGGGCGATCATTGCGGGAACACCCCACGCATTCGATAAAATGGCGGGATGACAGACGCCCCCGTACGGTCGAGCGGACGCCCGAAGGACCCGGCCAAGCACGAGGCCATCCTTGCCGCAGCCAAGGAACTGTTCCTTGATCGCGGCTTCGCCCAGGCCAACATGCAGGAAGTGGCAGACCGTGCCGGCGTCTCCAAGCTCACCCTCTACAGTCACTTCGGCGACAAGACCACCCTGTTCGTGGCGGCCGTCCGCGACCATTACGACCACCACCTGCCTGACACGATCTTCGGGGATTGGGACAGGGAAGACCTTCGGGGCGCCTTGCTCGATTTTGCGCGGATCTATCACAACTACCTGATCCTGCCCGGCACGATTGCCGGACGCCGGCTGCTGCGGGCACCCGGCGCGCCCCCGGAACTCAGCCAGGAAATCTGGAACATCGGTCCGGCGCGGATCGATGCCTTTCTCGCCACGACACTGGCCGGCTTGGCCACCCGCCGCGTGCTCGAGCTCGACGATCCGCATCTTGCCGCCGTCCATCTGCTCGCGCTGATCCGCGGCGACCTCTTCGCCCAGCTGGGCTACGGCGTGCAGCGCCATGTGCCCGGAGAGGAAACCGAAGCCTACCTGGCCAGCGCCGTCGACCTGTTCCTGCGGGCCTATGCCCGCGTGCCGGGAGATTGGTGACTTCGGTTCGGTGACTTATGGCACTTAGTCCATCTGGCCCTGGCTGGAATGCTGGCGCAGTCAGCCAAACCCCCTTCAGGGGGTTGCAGTTAAAATTGACGTCCCTTCGCCCCAGGCCGTTCCAGCAATGTCGATCGACTACGCCAAAACCCGCGAAACCATGGTGGAACAGCAAGTCCGCCCGTGGGAAGTGCTCGACCCGCGCGTGCTCGACGTCCTGGTCACGGTGCCGCGCGAACAGTTCGTGCCCGAAGCGCTGCGCGCCCTGGCCTATACCGACATGGAATTGCCGCTCGGCAACGGCGAATCGATGCTGAAACCGGTGGTCGAAGGCCGCGCCCTGCAGGCCCTGCTGCCGCAGGCGACCGAATCCGTGCTCGAGATCGGAACCGGCAGCGGCTATCTGGCCGCCTGCCTGGCCCGGCTGGCGCGCGAGGTGACGAGCCTGGAAATCGATCCCGCGCTGGCCGATCGCGCCCGTGCCACCCTGGCCGCACAGGGCGCCACCAACGCCATCGTCGAGTCTGCCGATGCCTACGCATGGACCGGCGATCGTCGATTTGACGTGATTTGTGTCACTGGTGCCGTCGCCGCCATCCCCGCACACTTCCGCGACTGGCTGGCTCCGGGCGGCCGCATGTTCATCGTCCATGGCGAATCGCCGGCGATGCAGGCGGTCCGCGTCCATGCCAGTGGCAGCGCCGACTCGCTGTTCGAGACCGACCTGCGCTACCTCAAGGGCGGGGCCCCGACGCCCCGCTTCACCCTTTAATCATCCGTTTTCGAGAGCCGCCCATGCATCGCCGTTCCCTCAGCCTCGCCCTCGCTCTCGCCCTGGCGCCCCTGGCCGTCCACGGCGAGGACCTGCTGCAGACCTACCGGATCGCGCGTACCGCGGATCCGCAACTGCAGGCCGCCGAAGCCAGCATGCGTTCCAGCAAGGAAGGCGCCGTGCAGGCGCGTTCGCAGTTGTTGCCGCAGGTTGGCGCTTCCGCTTCCGGCAGCTTGAGTCGCACTTCTTCGCCCGGCGGCGGCTATTACAACGATCCGATCACTGGCGCGCCGATCCGGCTCACCGGCAGCACCACCACCGCGCGCAGCGCCAATGCCGGCGTGCGTGTCGACCAGATCATCTTCAATCGTGGCGCGATCAACAGCCTCCAGGCCGCCAAGGCCCAGGGCAAGTCCGGTGAATACCAGTACGAAGCCGCTGGCGACGATCTGATCACCCGCACGTCGCAGGCTTATTTCAACGTGCTGGTGGCGATGGAAACGCTGGCCGCCGCCGAAGCTTCGGAAGCGGCGCTGAAGAAGCAGTTCGACTTCGCCAGCAAGCGACTGGAAGTCGGCCTCGCCCCGATCACCGACGTCCATGAAGCGCGCGCCCAGTACGATGCCGCGCGTGCCAGCACCATCCTCCAGCGCAACGTGCTGGAGGATTCCTACCAGGCGCTGGCCGAAATCACCGGCAAGCCGATCCGCTCGCTGATGGCGCTGCCGGACGACTTCCGCCCGTCGATTCCGCCGGAAGGTGGCGTCGATGAGTGGGTGAAGCGCGCCGTCGACACCAATCCTTCACTGCAGGCACAGCGCTACGCCGTGCAGGCCGCTGAAGACAATATTTCCGCCAATCGTGCCGGTTACCTGCCCACCCTGAGCGCCAACGGCAGCTACGGCCTCAGCCGCAGCTGGTCGGACAATTCCATCAGCGGCAGCAACAACGCCACCGGCTGGAGCCATGGTCCCAGCATCGGCCTCAGCCTGAGCGTGCCGATCTTCAATGGCGGCCGCACCTCGTCGCAGGTCCGTCAGGCCATCGCGCAGCGCGATGCTGCTCAGGACCAGTACGAGCAGCAGCGCCGCTCGGTGGAACGCACCACCCGCAATGCCTACCAGTCGCTGGTCGCCGGCGTCAGCGCGGTGGAAGCCCGCCGCCTTGCGCTGGTCGCGGCGCAGAGTGCCTACGACGCCTCGCAGGTCGGCCTCGAAGTCGGTACCCGCACGGTGATCGACGTGCTGATCAACGAACAGAACCTGTTCAACGCGCGCCAGGCCTATTCGAAGGCGAAATACGACTTCCTGCAGTCGCAACTGACCCTCAAGCAGGCCGCGGGCACCCTCGACGTCGCCGACGTGGAGTCGGTCAATCGCTTGCTGACGGTTGCTGCCGGCCAAGTGCCGACGGTTGCGGATTCCGCCGCCTCGACGCCGGACACGACGCAGTCGACCACCAGCAAGCCGGACGCCACCACGAAGAAGGCCAAGCGCAAGACCAAGCGCTGAGATTCACTCCGGCAGGCTGTCGCTGATCGCCTGCCAGGTGCGCTCCAGCGCGCCGCGACCATCGATCACCAGCGCGCGCCCGGCTTCGCCCATGCGCGTGCGCAACTCGTCCGATCCCAGCAGCTCCACCAGGCGCTCGCCGAGCGCCTCGGGACTGTCGACGATTTCCATCGCGCCCGCAGCCGACAACTGCCGGGCGATGTCGCTGAAGTTGTGCAGATGCGGACCGGTGAGGATCGGCACGCCGACCGCCGCCGGCTCCAGCAGGTTGTGGCCGCCCACCGGCTGCAGGCTGCCACCGACGAAGGCGACATCCGCGCAGGCGTAGAAACGCCCGAGTTCGCCCAGCGTATCGATCACGAAGACCGCATTGTCGTCCGCCGGCAACGGCTGGTACGAGCGCGAATGGATGCGGAAACCGAAACTGCGGGCCTGCTCGTAGGCCGCCTTGAAACGTTCGGGGTGGCGCGGCGCCCACAGCATCAGCGCATCCGGATAGGCCTGGCGCAGTGCGCGATGCGCGACCAGCACCGCGGTTTCCTCGTCCGGATGGGTGCTCGCCGCGATCCAGGTCGGGCGCATGCCGGCGTGCGCGCGGAAGACGGCGACGAAGGCATCGAGGCCATCAAGTTCGGCGACGTCGTACTTGAGGTTGCCGGTCTCGATCGTCGCCTCGGGACGCGCCCCCAGCCGGATGTAGCGCCTGGCGTCGGCATGCCCCTGCGCGCAGACGCGGCGCACGGTCTGCAAGGCCCGACTGATCAATGGCGCCAGCACCTGGTAGCCCCGCAACGAACGCTCGGACAGGCGCGCATTGACGATCGACACCGGGACACGCGCATCGCGACAGGCGAACAGCAGGTTCGGCCACAGCTCCGTTTCCATCAGGAGTGCCGTGGCCGGACGGAACTGCGCGAGGAATCGTCGCATCGCTCCAGGCAGGTCGTACGGCAAGTAGACATGGCGCACGCGATCGCCCCACAACGCCCGCACGCGCTCGGAACCGGTCGGGGTGATGCTGGTGATCACCAGCGGTACCTGTGGACGCCGCGCCAGCAAGGCCTCGACCAGCGGCGCGGCTGCGTTTACTTCACCCACCGAGACCGCGTGCAGCCAGATGGTGGAACGCGTTTCCGGCGCACCCCCGGGGTAATAGCCGTAGCGTTCGCTCCAGCGCTGGAAATAGCCACGCTGGCGGAACCCGCGCCAGACGAGGTGGTAGATGGTGACGGGAAGCAAGAGGTAGAGCACCGCCGAATAAGCGCTGCGCAACATCCGCTCGACGGCATCGGATCGCATGGCGACAAGTCTAGGGCCTTCGGCGCCATCGTTGGCTAGACTTGCGCGATGGCCGCAGCGACATCTCCGCAATTCCGCTTGAAAGACCTCCCGGCCCGGGTCGGTGTCACCTGCCTGTACGGCCTGGCACGCCTGCCCTGGAGCCTGCAACGCGCCGTCGGCGCCGGGCTGGGCCGCCTGCTGATGTGGCTGCTGCCCGATCGCCGCCGCGCCGCCCGCACCAACATCGACCTGTGCTTCCCGGAACTGGACGCCGCCGCGCGCGTCGCCCTGCTTCGCGGAAGTTTCCGCGACCTCGGCATCGGCGTCTTCGAGTTCGCGCGGGCGTGGTGGGGTGATGTCGACGCCATGCGCGCGACCGCGACGATCGAAGGCGTGGACAAGATCCAGTCACTGCAGGCGCAAGGCCGTGGTGTGCTGTTGATCTCCGGCCACTTCATGACGCTGGAACTGTGCGGGCGCCTGATGTGCGATCACGTGCCACTGGCCGGGATGTACCGCCGCTATCGCAGCCCGGTGATGGAGGCAGCGGTGTTGCAAGGCCGCCTGCGCTACGCCAGTGCGATGTTCCCCAACGACGACATCCGCGGCGCGATCCGTCATCTCAAGAAAGGCGGCGTGTTGTGGTACGCACCCGACCAGGACATGCGCGGCAAGGACACCGTGTTCGCGCCGTTCTTCGGCATCCCGGCGTCCACCATCAATGCGACCCACCAACTCGCGCGATTGACCGGCTGTGCAGTGATTCCGTTTTTCCATCGCCGCGAGGGCGATCGCTACATCTTGCGCGTCGGCGATCCGCTCGATCCGTTCCCGAGTGACGACACCGTCGTCGATGCGACGGCGGTCAACGCTGCGATCGAAGCGATGGTGCGCGAGGCGCCGATGCAGTACCTGTGGATCCACCGGCGCTTCAAGCGCCAGCCGGATGGGGTGTCGTTGTATCAAGCACGCGCTGGCTAGCGCTGTTCGGCCTCCATCACCTTCGCGTATTTCAGGAACGCGTAGAACGCCTGGGTGCGCGCCGCGAAGAATCCTGCCCAACCGTTGAGGAAATAGCGCTTGCCGACATACAACTTGAGGAAGGCGACGTTCGGATAGACCAGCAACCGCAGCCCCATGAACGGCTTGCGCTTGTCGCGCACGTGTTCGACGAGGCCGCTGGAATAGCGATTGATCTTCTCGACGCGGGTGGCGAGATCGGGTTCGCCGTAATGACGGAACACCACCTGCAGATCGATCACGCGGCCACGCACTTCGGGCGCGGCATGCACCGGCACCGAATTCATCCCGCCCATCGATTTGCGGAACAGCCGCAACTGGCGGTTGCCGCGCGTGCCGCGATGCGGCCAGCGCCAGAACAGCCATTCCTGGCGTTCCAACCGGTAACCATCGGCGCGCGGCGCCTCCAGTTCGCGCAAGATCGCCCGTGCGGCATCGCCTTCGACGAATTCATCGGCATCCAGCAACAGGATCCAGTCGTGTCCGGCAAGGTCGATCGCCGCCTGCTTCTGCGGGCCATAGCCGGCGAAAGGTTGCGCGTGGATGCGTGCGGCATGCGCACGCGCGATCTCCAGCGTGGCGTCGTCCGATCCGGAATCGAGCACGACGATCTCGTCGCAGAACGCCAGGCTGTCGAGACAACGTTCCAGCGTGGCGGCATTGTTGAACGTGGTGACGACGCCGGACAGCGGCGCGTGCATCAGCTGTTGGTCTCGCGCGACAACAGGCTGCCGGCGTAGAGCGCGGCCAGCAGCAGGGTGATGCCGCCCCAGAACGCGGAGTAGAACGCGAGATGGGTATTGAACGGGAACAGGGTGACGCCCAGCGCCAGCATCGCCGGTCGTGCGCGCTCGCGATCGTCGACGGAAGCGAAGCGCCACGCACGCCATGCCAGCGCCGCACCGGCGATCCACAGCAGCAGCCCGATGATGCCGGTTTCGCTGAGGATTTCGAGGATCAGCTGGTGGGCATGCAAGGCCGGGCCATCGCCCCACGCCGCGCGCACGCCCGGTTGCGGATCGCAGGCCGGGAACGATTCGCGGAAGTCGCGGGTACCGACGCCGTTGACCGGATGCTGGCGGATCATGCAGACCGCCGCGCTCCAGATGCGCACGCGGCCGGCCGATGCCTGGTCGACGTCGCTCTCGTCGCCTGCCATCGCCATCTGGGTGCGCACGATGCGTTCATGCACCTGCGGCACCGTGAAGTTGGCGACGACCAGCACCAGCGCGCCAGCGACGAACACGCCGAACAAACGCTTCCATCCGAATATCGTCCAGCCCGACACCAGCAGGACCAGCGCGTAACTGATCCATGACGCGCGCGACCCCGCCAGCACGATCACCACGCCCACCAGCAGGGCGATGGCCAGCCAGCCGATCTGGCCCCACAGGCGCTGCGCGCCGTACAAGGCGAACGGCGACAGGCTGGCAAGGACGATGCCGAGCTTGGGGTTGCACGGGCCCAGCGGCCCGGTCAGGCGATCGGCGCTGGCGACCGGGCACATCGGGCGATGCTGGATCGCCTGCTTGAGCGCATCCAGCGCGGCGAACCATGGGCTGTGGCCGGCCATCGCCTGGATCAATGCGTCGACGCACCAGAGCCCGACGATCGCGCCCAGTCCGCCGAAGGTGATGCGGCGCGCGCGCGGCGTGGCGACCGCAATCGCCGCCAGCCACAGGAAAGGCAGGTAGCGCAGGCCGAGCAGGCTCTTCTCGATCGCCTGCATCGGTTCCACCGCGTCAATGCTGGAAATCAGTTCCGGCAGCCAGTAGGCGAAGAACAGCGCGGTGGTCAGCGCCCACGCCGGCGAGCTGAGCAGGCGCGAGGTCCCGCGGAAGCGCGCCCACGCCATCAGGCCGATGGTGGTCAGCGCGCCCAGCGACAGGATCGCTTCGGCGATGCCCGTGGCCGGCAGCATCGCGACATAGGCCAGGACCCAGATCGGCGCCCAGCGCCAGCCCGTGGGATCAGCGTGATTGGGAGAGTTCGTCGTAGACATCGAGGGTCGCTTGTTGCATCGCCGACAAAGTGTACGGAATCCGCTGCGGCAACGCCGGTGCCTGTCGCAGGAATGCCCGCGCGCGTTCGGCCAGCGCGGTGCGATCGCCCGGCGCCACCCGCCCCTCCGGTTGCAGGGCAGACAGGACTTCGCCGACGCCGCCGTGGTCCCAGCCGATCACCGGCACACCGATCGCGAGCGCCTCGACCACGGTGCGTCCGAACGATTCCGGCTTGCGCGACAGCTGCAGCACCAGATCGCTGGCGCGATAGGCATCGGCGAGCGCATTCGTCGGTTCGCTGATGGCGAGCGCATCGATCACGCCGAGGTCGCGCGCTTCGCGTTCCAGTTCGGCGATGTAGCCGTCGCGCCCGGGCACCCGCGCGCCCGGCATCCACAGGCGCGCATCGGTGCCGCCATTGCGCAGGTCGGCGAGCAGGCGCAACGCATCGGCATGGCCCTTCAGGCGCGTGCCGCGGCCCGGCATCAGCAGCAACGGGCCATTGCCGGAGAGTTGCGGCCAGCGTTGCGCAACGCGCGCACGCGCATCGCGATCGACGCCATCCCGGCGCGGATACATCCGTGAATCGATGCCGCGCGGGATCACCCGCAGGCGCGCCGGATCGGTCCATGGATAGTGGTGCAGCACGTAATCGCGGACGGTGTCCGACACGCAGATCACGCGATCGCCGCGCGCCATCACCGCGCTGTAGCGCGATGGCGAATTCAGGCCATGCACGGTGGTGACGAAGCGCGGTTTCGCCACGCCCATGCCGCGCACGGCCAGCCAGCCGATCCACGCCGGCAGGCGCGAACGGGCGTGGACGATGTCGACGCGCTCATCGCGCAGCAAGCGTCGCAACGCGCGCACGTGGCGCAACGTCAGCAGCGATTTGCGACCGATGTCGAGCGTGATGTGCCGCGCGCCGGTCACGCCCAGCGCGGGCAGCATGCGACCGCCGGCGGAGACGACCAGTGCGCGGTGGCCGCCATGCTCCAGCGCAGCGGCGATTTCCAGGGTCGAACGTTCCACGCCACCGGCATCCAGTGCCGGCAGCAATTGCATGACGGTCAGCGGCCTTGCGGCCATGCAATCAGTCCACCAGGACGTAGGTCTCGCCACAATACGGGCACTCGACGCGCCCGCCTTCGGCCTCGATCGCGAGGTAGACGCGCGGATGCGAATTCCACAGGCTCATCGACGGCAGCGGGCATGACAGCGGCAGGTCGGCGCGACGGACTTCGTGGACGCGCGGCTGGCGCGGCGCGGAAGCGGATGTGGCGGCGTCGTTCATGGCGGGGGATGCTGCGTGGAAAGGCCCAGTGTATCAGCGCGGCACGTCGAAGCTCAGGACTTCGGATGCCTCGCCGGCCTGCAGGACCAGGCCATCGCGCGGGCCTTCCAGGCCGATGCCGTCGCCGCTGGCGATGTCTTCGCCGGCGATCGTCAACGCACCCTCCAGCACCTGCAGCCACAGGCCGCGGCCCGCGGCCACGTCCAGCGCCACCGATGCGCCGGCCGCGAGCCGGATCGCGCGGATGCGGGCGTCCTGGCGGATCGCGATGCCACTGCCGCCGACGAGGTCCTGCCAGCGCCCTTCGCGCAACGCGGGATCGAAAGCCTGTTGCGCATACGCCGGCGGCGCGTTGACCTGGTCGGGCTGGATCCATATCTGGAGGAAATGCACCGGCGCATCGGGCGAGTCGTTGAACTCACTGTGCTCGATGCCGTGTCCCGCGCTCATCCATTGCACGTCGCCGGCGCGGATCACACCCTGGGTTCCGGTGCTGTCGCGATGTGCGAGCGCACCCTCGAGGACGATGGAGATGATCTCCATGTTGGCGTGGCGATGCGGCGGGAATCCGCCGCCGCCGGCGACGCGATCGTCGTTGATCACGCGCAATGCACCGAAGCCCATCCACTGGGGATCGTAGTGGTGGCCGAACGAGAAACTGTGGCGGCTATCGAGCCAGTCCGTCCGCGTCTGCGGCCGCTGGCCCGATCGCCGCAACAGCACTTCACTCATTTCTTGTCGCCGTGCGCTTCGGTGGTGATACGCAATTCGATTTCGTCGCCGATCAGCGGCACGCCCTGGGAGATGCCGAAGGCCGAGCGCGAGATCGTGGTGCTGGCATCGAAACCGATCGCCGGCACTTTCATCATTTCCGCGATGCCGACCTTGTTGAGCTTGGCCTTCAGCGTGACCGGCTTGGTGACGCCATGCAGGGTGAGGTCGCCCATCACCTTCAGGTGGCCATCCTTCATCGTCACCTTGGTGCTCTTGAAGGTAGCCGTCGGGTACTTCTGGGCATCGAAGAAATCCGGACCCTTCAGGTGCTCGTCGAGCTTGGGCACGAAGGTATCGATCTGGTCGATCGGAATCATCACTTCGACGCTCGACTTCTCCGGGGTCTTTTCGTCGTAACGGATGGTGCCGGTGGCGCCGCGGAAGTTGGCGCTGGGATTGGAATAGCCCATGTGGTTCCAGCTGGCCAGCACCATGGTGTGGTTGGGGTCGATCCTGTAATCGGCGGCGGCGGCGGAACCGGCGACGGTGAGCAGGGACATCAATGCAAGCGGAAGCAGTTTCATGCGGGGATCTCCGGGGAAGGGGCGTTCACTCGATGCGGCAGGCTTCGGCGAACGGCAGGCGCGGCGAACGCGGGAAAATGGAAGCCCGGTCGCCCTTGCCGAGGTTGACCAGGAAGTTGGATTTCCATTGCGTACCGGCGAAGAATGCCGCATCGACCTTGGCATTGTCGAACCCGGACATCGGGCCGCAATCGAGGCCGAGCGAACGCGCCGCCAACATCAGGTAGGCGCCCTGCAGCGAGCCGTTGCGCAGCGCCGGAACGAAACGCTTCTCCATCGCCGGACCCTCGAACCAGGCGCGGGCATCGACATGCGGGAACAGCACCGGCAGCTTGTGGTGGAAATCGAGGTCGTAGGCGACGATCACCGTCACCGGCGCGGCCATCGTCTTGTCGTGGTTTCCGGCGTCCAGCGCCGGCTCCAGGCGCGCCTTGGCCTCCGGGCTGCGCACGAAGACGAAGCGCGCCGGCGTGCTGTTGGCGGCGGTCGGACCAAACTTGAGCAGATCGTAGAGCCGATGCAGGGTGGCGTCGT
>JAEKKW010000043.1 GCA_019510195.1 Lysobacterales bacterium
GAGCCAGGCGACGTCAATTACGGCGGCAAGGTCCACGGCGGCATCGTCATGAAATGGATCGACCAGGCCGGTTATGCCGTCGCCGTCGGCTGGTGCGGCTGCTATGCGGTGACGGTCGCGGTGGGCGGCATCCGTTTCGTCGCCCCGATCGGCATCAGCGATCTCGTGTCCATCAATGCCAAGCTGGTCTATACCGGCAGCACGTCCATGCATATCGCGGTCGATGTCAGCGCCCGCGATCCGCGCGGCGGACCGGAACGCCTGTGCACCCACTGCGTGATCGTTTTCGTCGCCGTCGACGAGCAAGGGGGGCGTCCGATGACGGTGCCGGCGCTCACCCAGGAAAGCGACGAGGACCGTCGCCTCGCCGAATACGCGCTCAAGGTGATGGACCTGAGCAAGGACATCGAACACACCATCGCCCGTTATCGCGATGCGGAGACGGACGCCAAAAACACTGAAGCCGCCAGTTAGGCGGCTTCAGTGATGTTCGATGGTCGCAAGGTTCAGCCGGAAATGCGGCGGGCCGTGACCAGGTGTTGCGCCCAGTAACCGTCCAGCTTGGAAACGGTGACGTCGCGACCGGTGCGCGGCGCGTGCAGGAACTTGCCGTCGCCGATGTAGATGCCGACATGGTCGATGCCGCGACCGCGACCGAAGAACACCAGATCGCCTTCGGCCAGGTCATCGGCCTGGACCTTGGTGCCCTGGTGGGCGATTTCGCGGGAGACGCGCGGCAGGTTGATGCCGAGCGCGGTGCGGAAGACGTAACCGACCAGTCCGCTGCAGTCGAAGCCGTTGGTGGTGGTGCCGCCCCAGCGGTAGGGGATGCCCAGCAGGGCCATGGCGCGCGACAGCACTTTCTGGATGCGGCCCTGGTCGGCGCTGCTGATCGGGCCGCCCGCTGGCATGACGGAGGGATCAAACTGGCTGAGGGTCTGGTTGAGCGGATTGCCATCGACCTGGTCGATGACACTGCCGCCAATGGCATCGAGCCGGTCGGCGCCGGTCTCGGTTTCGTGTGCAAATGCCGGCGCTGCGAAGGCGACCCCGGCAACTAGCATCAATGTAATGGCGGCCTTCTTCCTGAGGCGGCCGAGGCGTTGGGAGCGCGTCTCGGTCATCGTCACTTGGTCTTCATTCGGCTAAACGAGCCGAGAGTGTGCCCGACAAGACGGCGGAGTTTGTTTAAGAAAACGTAAAAAAGGGTTAAAAATTGGAACTGAATGCACAAAATTTGGCATTCGCTGTCATTTTCTCCTCACGCGGTCTTCACAACCTGTCACGGATCGATGACGCGTCGCGCACCTGAATAGCGGGCCAGCCAATAAGGTGCATCGATCTTTTCCAGCCGGACCACGCTACCGGTGCGGGGGGCATGGATGAAACGGCCCTCCCCGACATAGATGCCGACGTGGCTGATCTGGCCGTCCGCGCCGAAGAAGATCAGGTCGCCGGTCTGCAGGGCATCCAGCGAGATCCGCGGCCCCTCGACCTCGGCCAGCTCGCGGGAAGTCCGCGGCAGGCGCAGGTCGAGCATGTCGCGGAAGACGTAATTGACCAGGCCGCTGCAGTCGAAGCCGCCGTCCGGACTGGTGCCGCCCCAGACATAAGGCGTGCCGACCAGGCTGAACGCCCGCATCAGCACGGCATTGGCGGCATCGGCGCCGTGCAAGGGGGTCACGTTCCAGCGCGTGGTCGCGGGCGCGGGCGGAGAAACGTTGCTGTCGCCGTTGCCGGCCAGGGCCAGTCCGGGGCAGGCGAGGGCGATCAGAGCCAAGGCTATCCCGGCCCGGGAACAGATCGATGCAGTTCGCACTGGCGACATGGAAGCCCTCCCCGGATAATGTCGGACGGCGCGTGGCCGGCCGGACGTGATCGCTGGCTGAAGTCTGCCCGCACCCGGAACATAAAATCAATACCTTGGAAGTGGAAATTCATGAAAATTGAGAAAGACAAGGTCGTGCGCTTTCATTATTCGGTCGGCCCGGTCGGTGAGCCGGCCGAAGAAAGCTCGAAAGAACGCGGTGAACCGCTCGCCATCCTCGCCGGCCACGGCAACATCATTCCGGGCCTGGAGAAGGCGATGGAAGGCCGCGAAACCGGGGACAACTTCGAAGTCGACGTGCCTGCAGCCGATGCATACGGCGAGCGTCGTGAAGGCCTGAGCCAGCGCATCCCCAAGAAGCATTTCGGCACCGTCAAGCTGGAGCCGGGCATGCAGGTCGTGCTCAATACCAACTTCGGTCCGCGTGCGGTCACCGTCGAGAAGGTCGGCATGACCGCGGTCGACGTCGATCTCAACCACCCCATGGCCGGCAAGGACCTGCATTTCGACATCGAGATCGTCGAAGTGCGCGATGGTACCCCCGAGGAGCTTGAGCACGGACACGTGCACGGCGATGGTGGCCACCACCACTGACTGGGCACGGCGTGGCCACCACCACTGATCTGCCAGCCACCGATGTCCTGGTCGTCGGTGGCGGCGTGGCCGGGTTGGCGTCGGCGCTGGCATTGCTGCGCGCTGGCCGCACGGTTCGCCTGATCGAGGCGCGCACGCTCGGCAGTGGCGCCTCCCACGGCAATTGCGGCACCCTGACGCCGAGCCACGCACCGCCGCTGGCGGCACCCGGAACCGTGCTGAAGGCATTGAAGTGGATGCTGACGCCGGATGCGCCGCTCTACGTGCATCCCGGCTTCGATCCTGCGCTGTGGCGCTGGCTGATGCGTTTCGCGCTGCGCTGCAACCATCGGGACTGGGAACGCAGTGCGCGCGCCAAGCACGCCATCCTTGAACACTCGTTGCAGCGGATCCGCGCCTGGGTCGACGAGCTCGCGCTCGATTGCGGATTCCATGATTCCGGCGAGGACTACGTCTTCCGCACCCAGAAGCTGTTCGAACACGACCAGCGGGAGTTCCCGCTGCTGCGCGAGCTTGGCGTCCAGGTCGAGGCGATCGATGGCCGCACCTACGAATCGATGGAGCCGGCGCTGAAGCCGGGCATCGCCGGCGCGATCCGTTTCAATGGCGACTCGATGCTGCGTCCCGATCGTTATGTCGACGAGCTGGCGCGCAATGTCCGCGCGCTGGGCGGGCAGATCCACGAATCCTGCGCCCTGTCCGGATTGCAGCAGGGCAGCCTCGGCTGGGAGATCGAAGCGGGCGGCGTGCGCTTCGCCGCGCGCAATGTCGTGATCGCCGCCGGTTCGTGGTCGCCGCTGCTGGCGCGCATGCTCGGCACCGGTTGGCTGAGCGGCCTGATCCAGCCCGGCAAGGGCTATTCGATCACCTATTCACGGCCGCAACGGACGCCACGGCACCCGATCATCCTGCGCGAACGCTCGGTCTGCGTGACCACCTGGGGCGATGGCTACCGCCTCGGCAGCACGATGGAATTCTCCGGCTACGACGACAGCCTGAATCCGCGCCGGCTTACCGCGCTTGAGCGCGGCGCCCGCGAATATCTCCACGATCCGGTCGGGCCGGAAGTGCAGGAACGCTGGTGCGGCTGGCGGCCGATGTGCGTCGATGACGTGCCGCTGATCGGTGCCGTCCCGGGGCGTCCCGGACTGTGGCTGGCGACGGGCCACGGCATGATGGGCGTGGGGATGAGTGCGGGCACCGGCGAGTTGATTGCCGATCTCGTCTGCGGGCGACCGACCCACCTCGATCCCGCCGCGTACGCGCCGGCGCGCTTCGCGTGAGGCAGCCGATGGAAACGCCGATTTTTTCGCTGCACCAGGGAACAGCGCCGCTGCTGGTCAGCCTGCCGCACGACGGCAGCGAGATTCCAGACGACATCGCGCAGCGGCTGGTGCCGGATGCGCGCAAGGCTCCGGATACCGATTGGTGGGTGTCGCGGTTGTACGCATTCGCGAAGGTGCTTGGCGCATCGGTACTCGTACCGCGATTTTCGCGCTACGTCGTCGACCTCAATCGTCCGCCTGACGACACTTCGCTGTATCCCGGCCAGAACACCACCGGCCTGTGCCCGATCGTGCAATTCAGCGGTGTGCCCGTCTATGCCGAAGGCAGCCTGCCCGATGCCGGCGAGATCGCGAATCGCGTGGATGTGTATTGGCGTCCGTATCACCAGGCATTGCAGGGCGAGTTGAAACGCATCCGCGACCTGCATGGCCGCGCAGTGGTGTGGGAAGGGCATTCCATCCGCGGGGAACTGCCGTTCCTGTTCGATGGCCGGTTGCCCGATTTCAATCTCGGTACCGTCGGCGGCGCGAGTTGTCGGCCGGAACTGCAGCAGCGGCTCGAAACCGTGCTGCAGGCGCAAGACGGCTATACGCATGTGGTCAATGGCCGCTTCAAGGGCGGCTACATCACCCGCCACTATGCCGATCCGGCCAACGACATCGACGCGGTGCAGCTGGAGCTGGCGCAACGCACCTACATGGACGAACAGCGCGTCGAATGGGACGACCTGAAAGCACAACGCCTGCAACGGGTGTTGCAGGCGTTGCTGGAAACGGCGCTGGCCTAGAGGTCAGTTGCTGGCTTTCACGGGGCCATCGCCAA
Source organism: Lysobacterales bacterium (assembly GCA_019510195.1). Classification (GTDB taxonomy): domain Bacteria; phylum Pseudomonadota; class Gammaproteobacteria; order Xanthomonadales; family Xanthomonadaceae; genus Solilutibacter. The sequence goes on from JAEKKW010000043.1 coordinate 4,532, forward strand.
TGTATTTCTTCAGGAAAGCGTCCATGCGTTCGAATAGCTGGGTGCGGTTATCCACGCTGTAGAAACCGTGGCCCTCGCCATCAGCGACCATGGTCTCGACCGTGACGCCATCCTTTTCCAGTGCATGCTTGAGCGCGTTGTACTGGTTCATCGGAACGAGCTCGTCGATCGAACCAGCGGCAAGGAAAACCGGAACCTTGATCTTCGAGGCGTTCTGGGCGGGAGACCATTCTTTCAGTATCGCGAAATCGCTGCCGAGCGTGCGTTCCAGGAAGCGCTGTCCGGACTTGCTCTCGGTCAGAATGTCCTTCTTGCGCATGATTTCAAGGTCGTAGACGCCGACATAGCCGATCGCGCATTTGTACAGTTCGGGGTAGCGGATTGGTTGCATCATCGCGGCATATCCGCCATAGCTGGCGCCAAAGGTGCAGATGCGGTTGGGATCGGCGCCCTTGTGGTCGATCACCCACTTCACGCCGTCAGCGATGTCGTCCTGCAGCTTGCCGCCCCATTCGCGGTAGCCGCTGCGCTCGAAATCCTTTCCGCGATTACCCGAGCCACGATAGTTCACCTGCAATACGGCGTAGCCACGGCTGGCCAGGAACTGTGCCTCCGGGTTGAATTCCCAGGTATCGGCAGGGCCATACGGACCGCCGTGCGGCATCACCACCATCGGGCCCGGCCCGTTGTGGTTGGTGGTCACGAAGCCGTGCAGGGTGACGCCGTCGCGGGCCTTGAATTCGATCGGGATGACGGTCGCCATCCGTTCCGCCTTCAGCCAAGGCCGCGCTTCGGCCACGCGCTGCATCGAATTGTCCTTGCGGTCGAGCAGATACCACGATCCAGGATCACGGTCGGATACGGCCGCGAACAGCAGTTTGCGATTGTCGCGGGTGATCGTATGGAAGTAGATCAGGTGGCCCGGGAAGGCACTCATCAGTCCCGCGTGCAGTTGTGCGTATTCCGATTTCGGATCGAGGTACATCACGGACGGTTTGGAGTAATCGGAAATCAGCGCGAACGGAGGTCCGTTGCGCCCCGCGGTCAGGATGGTGCCGACATCGAAGTCGGGTTTGCTTGAGATCAGCGTGCGGGTGCCGGCCTTGAAGTCGAATTTGTAGAAGGAATCCGCCTCGCCATGATCACTGACCGATGCATAAGCTGTGTTGTCATCGGCATCGAAGAACAGCGTGTCGATTTTCCAGCCGGCAAGCGACTGCGGCATGGGCGTCCATTCGGCGTCCGGCGTGCGACGGTAGAAGAGATGTGGTTCGTCCTTGTCATCCTTGCGCAGGAAGGCGCGCGCGCGGGCGTGCGTGTCGACCCAGATGGTCGACGCATCGTGGATATGCTCGAGTTGCTGGCGGTCACCGGTACGGGTGTCGACCTTGTACAGGGCGGAGTCCGGTTTCTCGCCGCAATCCCAACACTGGAAGTCGACCAGCACCTTGCCCGGCTCGTCGTCCAGGACCTGGACGACAGTGGCAAAACCATCATCCTTGCGGCGGCCCGTGACAGCGCCGTGGTCCGCGAAATAGCCGAACAGCACCTGCTGCTTCTTGCCGGTGGTATCGGTCGAGAACAGCTGGCCGCGACTGTACGGAGCCGGCTCCAGCGGCACGTTGGTCGCACGCGCAAGCGTCACCATGTCGTTCGCGCTCCAGACGATGTCGGAGACATGTTCCATCTTGCCGAAGCGCAGGGTTTGTACCTTGCCGACGCCATCCAGCGGCACGATCTGCAGCTGGGTCTCGCGGTTGTCGGCCGAGGGCACCGCCATCGCGATGTATTTGCCATCGGGTGATAGTGCGACCTGGGAGACTTCGCCCCAACGAGCGAAATCGCGGGCGGTCGGTTGTTGTGCGGATGCAACACACGGCAACAGCAGCGCCAGGAGCGCGGCAGCGGTCGTCTTCATGGATTCCCCTTCCATTGACTGGTCGGGGGAGATTACTGCAACAGGAACGTCGTGCGAAAGTAGGTAAGGCCTGCGGGTTTCAGCCCGGGGTCTTCACCGCCCGCAATTCCCAGCGCAACCAGTGGCGTTGCGGTGGATCGCGCTCTTCGGGTTTGCCGCGCATGCGTCGCGACCAGTGGCGAAACCGTTGCGCCAACCGTTTGCTGCCGTGTTCGTAGTGCTTCGCCGGGCGGATCGGATTGTCCGCGCTGTCGGCGTCGGCATTGCGCGCTTCGTCTGGGTGTACCCAGTCCTGGCGGATCAATTCAAAGTGGCCATGGAACCCGTAGATGCGACCGATCGGCGCATCGCCGGTGAAATACGCCAGCGTGTCTTCGGTGATGAAGTTGACGTGGGTCGGGTCGACGAAGGCTTCCGGATGCGGCCACGCCGGCGTCACTGCGTAGAAGCGGCCGCCATCGGCGAGGACGCGCCAGACCTCGTTCATCAGCTCGATGAAGGGCAGGCGGGTTCCGCCATTGCCGTCGGCGAGAAGCCGCGGCACGTGCTCGACGAAATCGAAAGCCGATATCGAATCGAAATGGCCGTCCGGGTAGGGGATTGCTTCGATCACCACGTTGGCGCGGCGGTAGGTGAAGCCGCTGTCGCCGGGATTAAGCGGGCGCATGTCGATGCCGTGCAGTTCCGCACGGTCGTAGGGATTGCGCGGGAACTTGCCGCAGCCGAGGTCGAGGTGGCGATCGCCCGTCATCACACGTCCAGGGTGGCGAGGTCGCCCTTCTGTTCCAGCCACGCCTTGCGGTCGCCGGCGCGCTTCTTGGCCAGCAGCATGTCCATCAGTCCGCGGGTCGCGGTGCCGTCGTCGTCGGTCAGTTGCACCAGGCGGCGGGTGTCGGGATGGATGGTCGATTCGCGCAACTGCTGCGGGTTCATTTCGCCCAGGCCCTTGAAGCGGGTGATCGTCACCGCGCCCCCGCCTTTCTTGGAAGCGGTCTTTTCGCGTTCGATGCGTTCGAGCATCAGGCGCTTTTCTTCCTCGTCCAGTGCGTAGAACACCTGCTTGCCGACGTCGACGCGGAACAGCGGCGGCATCGCGACGAAGACGTGGCCGGCATCGACCAGCGCAGGGAAGTGGCGCAGGAACAAGGCGCTCAACAAGGTGGCGATGTGGAGGCCGTCGGAGTCGGCGTCGGCGAGGATGACCACCTTGCCGTAGCGCAGGCCGGAAATGTCGTTCTTGCCGGGATCGCAGCCGATGGCGACCGCGAGATCGTGGACTTCGGTCGAGGCCAGGACCTGTCCCGAGCCGACTTCCCAGGTGTTGAGGATCTTGCCGCGCAACGGCAGGATCGCCTGGAAATCCTTGTCGCGTGCCTGCTTGGCGCTGCCGCCGGCGGAATCGCCTTCGACCAGGAACAGCTCGGTGCGCGAGAGGTCCTGGCTGATGCAGTCGGCCAGCTTGCCGGGCAGGGCGGGGCCCTGCGTCACCTTCTTGCGGACGATCTGCTTCTCGGTCTTCAGTCGCGCCGATGCGCGCTCGATCGCGAGCTGCGCGATCTTCTCGCCCAGTTCGACGTGCGCGTTCAACCATAGCGAGAACGCATCGTGGCTGGCCGATTCGATGAAGCCCGCGGCCTGGCGCGAACTCAGGCGCTCCTTGGTCTGGCCGGAGAACTGCGGTTCCTGCATCTTCAGCGACAGCACGAAGGCGACGCGATCCCACACGTCTTCCGGCGCCAGCTTGACGCCGCGCGGCAGCAGGTTGCGGAAATCGCAGAATTCGCGCAGCGCGCTGGTAAAGCCGGAGCGCAGGCCGTTGACGTGGGTGCCGTGTTGCGCGGTCGGGATCAGGTTGACGTAGCTTTCCTGCACCAGTTCGCCTTCCGGCAGCCACGCGACCGCCCAGTCGACGATCTCGGTGTCCTTCTTCATCTGGCCGACGAAGAGATCGGGCGGCAGTGCTTCGCTGTTGGCGAGCTCGCCCTTCAGGTAATCACGCAGGCCATCCTGGTACAGCCACTCGTTCTTCTCGCCGCTGGATTCGTCGAACAGGGTGACGGCGAGGCCGGGGCACAGCACGGCCTTGGCGCGCAGCAGGTGGCGCAGGGCGCGCACGCTGAACTTCGGGGTGTCGAAGTATTTCGGATCGGGCCAGAAGTGCAGGCGGGTGCCGGTGTTCTTCTTGCCGACGTTGCCGACGATCTCGAGATTCGATGTGCGATCGCCGTGGGCGAAGCCCATGTGGTATTCGTTGCCTTCGCGCTTGATGTAGACGTCGACGCGGGTCGACAGCGCGTTCACCACGCTGACGCCGACGCCATGCAGGCCGCCGCTGAAGGTGTAATTGCGGTTGTTGAACTTGCCACCCGCGTGGAGGCGGGTGAGGATCAGTTCGATGCCGGGAATCTTCTCTTCCGGGTGGATGTCCACCGGCATGCCGCGGCCGTCGTCGGAGACTTCGCAGCTGCCGTCGGCGTGGAGGATGACGTCGATGCGGCCGGCGTGGCCGGCCAGCGCCTCGTCGACGGCGTTGTCGATCACTTCCTGCGCCAGGTGGTTCGGGCGGGTGGTGTCGGTATACATGCCCGGGCGGCGCTTGACCGGATCCAGGCCGGACAGGACTTCGATGTCCGCGGCGTTGTAACGGGTATTCATCCGGATAGTGTACGGGCAGCGGCGATTCAGTTTGCGCGATGCAAGATGACGCCGATCCGGGAATCTCCCGGTGGAAGGAGGTTGCAATGAAATTGCGTTCGATCGCCGTACTTGCCGTCGCTGCCCTGGTTGCCCTGCCGTTGATGGCGCAACAGGCCAGCCAGAAGGCTGATGCGTCCGCGAAGCCGGCGGACAAGACCGCTGCAACGAAGGACGACGCCAAGATGAAAAAGGACGAGCACGCGACTGCCAAAAAGGACACGGCAAACGCCCGTGCAGCCGCGCGCGAGGCCAGGAAGGGCAAGGAGCTGGAAGAGGAATCCCACCCGCTGTGATCGCCCGATGACGGATACACGACGCCCCGCAATGCGGGGCGTTTTCGTTTCAGCGGATCGGGCCAGCGTCAGGGCGTGGTTTGCTGCTGTTGCGGCTGTTCGGGCTGCTGTTCCTTCCGGTCGGCCTGCTGGTCCTGCTTCTCCTTGTCGTCGCCATCGGGAACGACGGCGCGCACGGCGGCGGCAGTGCCCTTGACCGCCAGTTTGCCGGCACCGTAGACGATCTTCACCGGCGCCGTCACCACCGAGGTGAGGCAGCCCTGCAAGCTCATCGCCGCCAGTGCAATCGCAAGAATCGCTGTCACACGTTGAATGTTCTTCATGGACTGGATGATACGTGACCTCCCGCGGGGCAACCTGCCACGCGCCTGAACAAGGTGTCATCGAAGGATGAACGGAACTCTCCCGATTCAGTGGGGGTTGCGCGCACCGCCGCATTCTGCGGGTGCTGCCGCTGGCAGCGGTGCAACTTCTTTTCCCCCTCCCGAAGAAGAAACCGAGGTAGATGATGAACAAGCAGAAGATCCGGATTGCAACGATTGCGATGGGTGCCGTGCTGATGGCGCCTGCGGCATTTGCACAAGTAAGTGTCGGTGGCGCGGTACGCGGCGGCGCACAGGTCGGCGGCGTTGGCCAGGCCGTCGGTGGCGTGGCGCATGGGGTGACCGCGGCCAGCCACAGTGCCGTGACCAATGGCGGCGCCACCGGCCAGGGCACGACTGCTGGCGGTGACATCCAGTCCTCCGGGCAGTCGACGAATGCTTCGCTGTCGGGCGGCGCCACTGTCGGCGCGGATGTCGGCAGCAGCTCGGTCAAGGCCCGGGGATCGGCGTCCACCAAGGTGAAGGCGCACCACCGCAGCGCGCGCAAGGCGAAATAAGCGGTGCAATGAATTCGCCACGGCGCAGTGGCGGGTTCATGCCACGAGGCCCCGCTTCGGCGGGGCTTCGTTTTACGGAATTTCCAGTCCGTGATTCGCGCCCCGGCGGGCTAGCCGGTAGACCAATCCTGTAGAATAGGGCTTTCCAGCGAGAAGACGCCGTCATGACAGCCCCCGCTGCTGCCCCTACGCCCCTGATTTTCGTGACCGGAGGCGTGGTCTCCTCGCTCGGCAAGGGCATTGCCGCCGCATCGCTTGCCGCGATCCTCGAAGCCCGTGGCCTCAGCGTCACCATGATGAAGCTCGATCCCTACATCAACGTGGATCCGGGCACGATGTCGCCGTTCCAGCATGGCGAGGTCTACGTCACCGACGACGGCGCCGAAACCGATCTCGACCTCGGCCACTACGAGCGCTTCGTGAACACGCGGCTGTCGGGCAAGAACTCGATCACCACCGGCAAGATCTACGACAGCGTGATCCGCAAGGAGCGCCGCGGCGACTACCTCGGCGGCACCGTGCAGGTGATCCCGCACATCACCGACGAGATCAAGGCGCGCATCGACGAAGCCACCGCCGGCCACGACGTGGCGCTGGTGGAGATCGGCGGCACCGTCGGCGACATCGAATCGCTGCCCTTCCTCGAGGCGATTCGCCAGATCCGCATCGAACGCGGCGCCCACAACGCGATGTTCATCCATCTCACCCTGGTGCCGTACATCGCCGCCGCCGGTGAGCTCAAGACCAAGCCGACCCAGCATTCTGTGAAGGACCTGCGCACCATCGGCATCCAGCCCGACGTGCTGATCTGCCGCAGCGAACAGCCGCTGCCGGATGGCGAGCGTCGCAAGATCGCGCTGTTCACCAACGTGCCCGAGCACGCGGTGATTTCGGCGATCGACCTCGACAACATCCACAAGATCCCGGCGTGGCTGCACAACCAGGATCTCGATCAGATCGTGGTCGACCAGATGCGCCTGGGATCGAAGGCGAAGGCGGCCGATCTCTCGGCGTGGAACGCGGTGGTCGACGCCAGCGAGCATCCGATCGATGAAGTCACGATTGGCATCGTCGGCAAGTACGTCGACCACAAGGACGCCTACAAGTCGGTGGGCGAGGCGCTCAAGCACGGCGGCATCCGCCAGCGCACCAAGGTCAACCTGAAGTGGCTGGAATCGGAAGACGTCGAGCGCGATGGCGCCGACAAGGCGCTGGCCGGCCTTGATGGCATCCTGGTGCCGGGCGGTTTCGGCGACCGCGGCTTCGAAGGCAAAGTGTTGAGTGCGAAGCACGCACGCGAACGCGGAATCCCCTATTTCGGCATCTGCTACGGCATGCAGGCGGCGGTGGTCGACGCCGCGCGCCATCTCGCCGGGCTGGAAGGCGCCAACAGCACCGAGAACGACAGGGCGTCGAAGCATCCGGTGATCGGCCTGATCACCGAGTGGCGCACTTCGTCCGGCGATGTCGAACACCGCAGCGAGGAGAGCGATCTCGGCGGCACCATGCGCCTGGGCCTGCAGGACCAGCGCATCAAGCCGGGCACCCGCGCGCATGCGCTGTACGGCAAGGACGTGGTCGGCGAGCGCCATCGCCATCGCTACGAATTCAACAATCACTATCGCACGCCGCTGGAAGACGTCGGCCTGGTGTTTTCCGCCAAGTCGGCCGACGACACCCTCGTCGAGATGATCGAATGGCCGAACCATCCGTGGTTCGTGGCCTGCCAGGCGCATCCGGAATTCCTGTCGACGCCACGCAGCGGCCATCCGTTGTTCGTCGGTTTCATCCGGGCCGCGCGCGAGCAGAAACACGGTGGCAAATTGCTGGAGGAAGCGGCATGAAGTTGTGTGGTTTCGAAGTCGGCCTCGACCAGCCGCTGTTCCTGATCGCCGGGCCATGCGTGGTCGAATCGATGCAGCTGCAGATCGATACCGCCGGCAAGTTGAAGGAAATCACCGGCGAACTCGACATTCCCTTCATCTTCAAGTCGAGTTTCGACAAGGCCAACCGCACTTCGCTGCACAGTTTCCGCGGCCCGGGCATGGAAGAAGGCCTGAAGGTGCTGGCGGAGGTGAAGCGCCAGCTCGACGTGCCGCTGCTGACCGACGTCCACGAATACACGCCGATGGACGAAGTGGCGTCGGTGGTCGACGTGCTGCAGACGCCGGCGTTCCTGGTGCGTCAGACCGATTTCATCCGCAAGGTCTGCGAGACCGGCAAGCCGGTCAACATCAAGAAGGGCCAGTTCCTGTCGCCGTGGGACATGAGGCCGGTGGTCGAGAAGGCCAAGGCCACCGGCAACCAGCAGATCATGGTCTGCGAGCGCGGCGCTTCGTTCGGTTACAACAATCTGGTCTCCGACATGCGTTCGCTGGCGGTGATGCGCGATACCGATTGCCCGGTGGTGTTCGACGCCACCCATTCGGTGCAGCTGCCGGGCGGGCAGGGCAGCAGTTCCGGTGGCCAGCGCGAATTCGTGCCGGTGCTGGCGCGCGCGGCGGTATCGGTCGGCGTTGCCGGTGTCTTCATGGAAACCCATCCCGATCCGTCGAAAGCGCTCAGCGATGGCCCCAATGCGTGGCCGCTCGACAAGATGCGCGCGCTGCTGGAAACGCTGAAGGAGCTCGACGCGATCACCAAGCGCAACGGCTTCCTCGAAGCCGGCGTCACCGAATAATCCTCATTACTTCCAACCTGAGTCGACATGACCACGATTGCTTCCGTTCACGCCCGCGAAATCCTCGACAGTCGCGGCAATCCCACTCTTGAAGCCGACGTCACGCTTTCCGACGGCAGTTTCGGTCGCGCGGCGGTGCCGTCCGGCGCCTCGACCGGCACCAAGGAAGCGGTCGAGCTGCGCGATGGCGACAAGACGCGCTATCTCGCCAAGGGCGTGCGCAAGGCGGTCGACAACGTCAATGGCACGATCGCCGATGCACTGAAGGGCATGGACTCCGGCGACCAGCGCGCGATCGACCAGCGACTGATCGACCTCGACGGCACCGAGAACAAGGGCCGCCTCGGCGCCAACGCGCTGCTGGGCGTGTCGATGGCGGTCGCGCATGCGGTGGCGGCATCGCAGCACAAGCCGCTGTGGCAGCACATCGCCGACATCAGCGAGCATCCGGCCGGCTGGCAGCCGACGCTGCCGGTGCCGATGATGAACATCATCAACGGCGGCGCCCACGCCGACAACAATGTCGACTTGCAGGAGTTCATGATCCTGCCGGTGGGCATGGACAGTTTCTCGGAAGCGTTGCGCGCCGGTACCGAAGTGTTCCACGCGTTGAAGTCGGTGCTGAAGGGCAAGGGCCTGTCGACCGCGGTCGGCGACGAAGGCGGGTTCGCGCCCGACCTGCGCAGCAACGTCGAAGCGCTCGACGTCATCCTCGAAGCGATCGGCAAGGCCGGTTACAGCGCCGGCGATGACATCCTGCTCGGCCTCTATGTCGCCAGCAGCGAGTTCCACGAGAACGGCAAGTACAACCTGACCGGCGAAGGCAAGCGCCTGACCTCGGAACAGTTCACCGATTTCCTCGCCGGCTGGTGTGCGGAGTATCCGATCATCACCATCGAGGACGGCATGGCCGAAGACGATTGGGCGGGCTGGAAGCTGCTGACCGATCGCCTCGGCAAGAAGATCCAGCTGGTCGGCGACGATCTCTTCGTGACCAATCCGCGCATCTTCAAGCAGGGCATCGAGCAGCAGGTCGCCAACGCGATCCTGATCAAGGTCAACCAGATCGGCACGCTGTCGGAAACGCTGGAGGCGATCGCCATGGCCGATCACGCGAAGTACGCCACGATCGTCTCGCATCGCTCCGGCGAAACCGAGGACACCACCATCGCCGACATCGCCGTCGCCACCACCGCCACCCAGATCAAGACCGGCTCGCTGTGCCGTTCCGATCGCGTCGCCAAGTACAACCAGTTGCTGCGCATCGAAGAGCAGCTCGGCAAGGCCGCGCGGTACGCCGGTCGTGATGCCTTCGTCTCGCTGAAGCGTTGAGGATGAACGACCGCCGCGCCGTTTTCATCGCCGTGGTGCTGTTGCTGGGCCTGCTGGCCTGGCTGCAGTACCGCTGGTGGTTCGGTCGCGGCGGCCATCGCGACGTGGTGGCGCTCGAGCATCGCGTGGAAGCGCAGGTCGGCGACAACGCCACCCGCCGGCAGCGCAATGATGCACTCGCCGCGGAAGTGCACGATCTCAAGGACCCTGCATCCGGCGGTGCGGCCATCGAGGAGCGCGCGCGCAACGAACTCGGCATGGTCAAGCCCGGCGAAACCTTCTATCGCGTGGTGAACGATCCCAACGCCGCGCAGGCAAGGAAACAGGAACCGGAAAAACAACCACAAGGCCAGCAATGAACATGGAACGTCATTGGTGCGTGGTGCCCGCCGCGGGCACCGGACAGCGTTTCGGCGGCGTCGTGCCGAAGCAGTATCTCGAAGTCGGCGGACGCAGCATCCTGCGCCATACGCTGGACGCCTTGCTCGGCCATCCGGCGATCGCCGGCGTGGTTGTCGTGCTGGCCGCGGGCGATCCGCACTGGCCGGGCGACAATGATGCGAATGGCAAGCCCATTCTCACCGCAATCGGTGGCGACAGCCGCGCGGCCTCGGTGCTGTCCGGACTTGAACGCCTGGCTGGCGATGTCGGCGAAGACGATCTGGTGCTGGTCCACGACGCGGCGCGTCCCAATCTGCGGGCATCCGACCTCGACGTGCTGATCGCTGCGGTGCGCGCGCATCCGCGACAGGGCGGAATCCTCGGCGCACCGGTGCGCGATACCCTGAAGCGCGCCGGCGAAGGACGTTCGATCGCGGCGACTGAACCCCGGGAAGGCCTGTGGCGCGCATTCACCCCGCAGATGTTCGCGCGTGGCGCGTTGTCGGCGGCGTTGCGCGCTGTGCGCACGGCAGGCGAAGCGATCACCGACGAAGCGATGGCGATGGAAATGCAGGGCGTGCATCCGCTGCTGGTCGAGGGCCGCGAGGACAACATCAAGATCACCACGCCGGCCGATCTCGCGCGTTTCGAATTCCTGCTGGGGCGCCGCGGATGAACGTCCGTATCGGCCACGGTTTCGATGTCCACGCCTTTGGCGATGGTGACCACGTCATGCTTGGTGGCTTGCGCATTCCGCATGTGCGTGGTGTCGTCGCGCACAGCGATGGCGACGTGGTGCTGCACGCGCTGTGCGATGCCATCCTCGGCGCGCTGGCGTTGGGTGATATCGGCAAGCACTTCCCGCCGACCGATGCGCGCTGGAAGGATGCCGACAGCCTGCGTTTCCTCCAGGCATGCATCGCCATGGCCGGCGAGCGCGGCTGGAGGCTCGGCAACGCCGACATCACCGTACTGGGTGAACGTCCCAAGGTCGGGCCGCACGCGCAGGCGATGCGCGAAGTCATCGCCGTGGCGTGCAAGATCGATATCGATGCGATCAGCATCAAGGCCACCACCACCGAGAAACTCGGTTTCACCGGACGCGAGGAAGGCATCGCGGCGGAAGCGGTGTGCCTGCTGGTGCGGAAGTGACGGAGCTGCCACGCGCGCAAGGCGCGTCCGTGCTGTCGGCGCGCACGCGCGTCACGCCCGAGGATTTCCGTGTCGACGAGATCGATGCCTTCGCCGCCAGCGGCGAGGGCGAACACCTGTTGCTGACCATCGAAAAACGCGGGATCACCAGCGCCGAGGCGATGCGTCGCGTCGCGGCGTGGGCCGGCGTTGCCGAATCGGCGATCGGCCATGCCGGGTTGAAGGATCGCCACGCGGTGACGCGGCAACGCCTGAGCGTATGGCTGCCGGGCCGCGAGAGTCCCGATCCATCCGCACTGGACAGCGAAGCGTTGCGGATCATTGAAGCGCAACGTCATTTCCGGAAATTGCCGCGCGGGGCCCTGGCCGGCAATCGTTTCCGGGTGGTGCTGCGTGAAGTGGCTGGAGATCGGATCGCAATCGAAGAACGCCTGCAGGTGGTCGCGGGGCTGGGCGTGCCCAATTATTTCGGCGAGCAGCGTTTCGGTCGCTCCGGCGACAACGTGGCGCAAGCGCTGGCGATGTTCGCGGGGCGGCGGGTGAAGCGCGACGAGCGATCGCTGCTGCTGTCTGCCGCGCGTTCGGAATTGTTCAATCGCGTGCTGGCGCGCCGCGTGCGTGACGGCAACTGGAACGCCGCACTGGAGGGCGACGTCTTCATGCTCGCCGGCAGCCATAGCGTGTTCGGGCCGGAGCCGCTGGACGATCGCATCCGCGAACGCGTCGCCACGTTCGACATCGATCCCACCGGGCCGATGTGGGGCCGTGGTGCGCTGCGCACCAACGATGCGGCACTCGCGCTGGAAACCGAAGCGCCGACTGGCCACGACGCCCGGGCCCTGCGTGATGGCCTCGAACGCGCCGGAATGAAGCAGGAACGCCGTGCCCTGCGCCTGCGCGCAACGAACCTGCATTGGCAGTGGCTGCAGGACGACGTGCTGGAAGTCGCCTTCGAATTGCCGCCGGGCAGTTATGCCACTTCCGTGCTGGCCGAACTTGGCGAAATCAGCGATTCGATGCGCTGAACGCGATCAGCGATGCTTCAGCAGCACCAGTACTGCACCGGTGCCGCCCTGCGCGGCTGGCGCGGAATGGAAGGCGAGCACATCGGCACGCTGGCGCAGCATGCGGTCGACCAGGTTCTTGATCACCGGCAGGCCTTCGGAGTTGCGACCCTTGCCGTGGATGATGCGCACGCACCCGCTACCGGCGGCGATGGCGTCACGCAGGAATTCGCGCAGCAGGGCTTCGGCGGCGGCGACCGTGAGCCCGTGGAGATCGAGTTCGTCGCGTGGCGCGTATTCGCCATTGCGCAACTTCGCCAGGACCCGCGGCGGGACTTCGTCGCGGCGATAACTGGAGACGTCGCCGGGATCGAGCAGGGGATCGTGCATGGCGTGGCGGAATTCCGACCAGGCCGCGCGTTCATCGGCCTCGCGCATGCCTGCCCGTGCCGGCGGTGCCGGCTTGCGTGGCGCTTCCGGCCGCGTGGCGATCCGCCGGACCGGGCCGATCGCCGATCGGAACAGTTCGGAATCGTCCTCGGGTTCGCTCATGTGGGAAGAGTACGACAGGGCCGGGCGAAGATTCGTGGTCGATTCGTTATCATGGCGCTTTAGACGGAAGACGCATGCGGATCCTGGTCAGCAACGATGATGGTGTGGACGCGCCGGGCATCGCCGCCCTGGCGGCCGCGTTGCGCGATGCCGGGCATGAGGTGATGGTGGTGGCGCCCGATCGCGACCGCAGCGGCGCCAGCAATTCGCTGACGCTGGACATGCCGATCCGCGTCGTCCAGCTGGATGCGTCGACCTGGCGCGTGCACGGCACGCCGACCGATTGCGTCCATCTCGCCCTCACCGGGATGTTCGCCGGCCACCGCGAGCCCGACATCGTCGTGTCCGGGATCAACAATTCCGCCAACCTCGGCGACGACGTCATCTATTCCGGCACTGTCTCGGCGGCGATGGAAGGGCGCTTCCTCGGCTTGCCGGCGGTCGCGGTGTCCTGCGTCGCCCGCGATCATGCGCCGAAGCATTTCGACACGGCCGCGCGCGCCGCAGTCGAGATCGTCGCGCGGCTCGCGCGTGATCCGCTGCCGGCCGACACCATCCTCAACGTCAACGTGCCCGACCTGCCATGGTCGGAACTGCGCGGCTTCGAGGCGACCCGCCTCGGCAATCGCCATCGCGCCGAAAGCTGCATTCCAGCACCGGATCCGCGCGGCCGCGACTTCTACTGGATCGGGCCCGCCGGCAGCGAGCAGGACGCCGGCCCCGGCACCGATTTCGACGCCACCCATCGCGGTGCCGTCTCGATCACGCCGATCCACGTCGATCTCACCCGTTACAGCGCGCTCGAACAGGTCGCGCAGTGGGTGACCCGATTGGGCCAGGACGCGGAGCGACCCGCGACATGATCGCGCGACTGCGTCTCGATCCCGGCACCTCCGGCATCGGCCTGACTTCGCAACGGGTGCGCGATCGCCTGATCGAGCGCCTGCGCGAGCAGGGCATCCGCAACGAACACGTGCTGTCCGCGATTCGCAACGTGCCGCGCCATGTCTTCATGGATGAGGCGCTGGCGCAACGCGCCTACGAGGACAGCGCCTTCCCGATCGGCCACGGCCAGACCATCTCGCAGCCGTGGGTGGTCGCGCGCATGACCGAGCTGATCCTCGACGTGCCGGTGCCGCCGCGGAAAGTGCTGGAGATCGGCACCGGTTCCGGCTACCAGGCCGCGATCCTCGCTTCGCTGGGATTGCAGGTACATACGGTGGAGCGCATCGGTGCGCTGCTGCGCGGCGCGCGCAAGGTCTTGCGCGGTCTCGGCTACAACGTGCGCAGCAAGCACGACGATGGTCGCGCCGGCTGGGCCGAACATGGCCCGTTCGATGCCATCGTCGTCACCGCCGGTGCGGCGGCACTGGAACCGGCATTGCTCGACCAGCTCGCCGTCGGCGGAACTCTGGTCGCGCCGGTTGGTGCGGGCGGTACTCAGACGCTGTTGCGCGTGCGTCGTGAAGACGACGGTCAGTTGCGGCAGGACATGCTGGAGCCCGTGGTGTTCGTGCCGCTGCTGGCCGGAGTGATCGACGGATGAAGTTGAAATTGTTCGCACCGCTCTACGAGCGCGCGATCCGCTGGGCCGGCAGTCCGCATGCGCCATGGCTGTTGTTCGTGTTGAGCATCGCCGAAGCGGTGTTCTTCCCGATCATGCCCGAGATCATGCTGGCGCCGATGATGCTGGCGAAGCCGCAGCGGGCGTTCCGCTATGCGGCGCTCAGCCTGGCGGGATCGATGATCGGCGCGGTGATCGGCTACTGGCTCGGCCACCATGCCTGGGAACTGGTGAAACCGTTGCTCGCCGAGTTGCACATGGTCGACAAGATCGACGCCGGCATCGCCACCATCCACGCCAAGATGGCCGAATCGCCGTGGGGCGTGTTCTGGTTCCTGGTGCTGGGCGGGTTCATGCCAATCCCGATGAAGGTCTTCACCTGGGCCTCGGGCATCGTCGGCGTGCCGTGGCTGCAATACCTGCTGGCGATGTTCGTCGGTCGCGGCAAGCGCGTGTTCCTGCTGGCCGTTGCGATCCGCATCGGTGGCGAACGTGCCGAACGCGCGCTGCATCGCTGGATCGAACCGATCGGCTGGGTCGTCACGGCGTTGCTGGCGATCCTGATCGGCTATCTCTATTTAAAATCGCGAGGCGCCTGATGACGAAGACGCGACTTTCCACGACATCCACCCGCCTGCTGGCCGCTGCAGCCGCAACGGCGGCGTTGGCCGCATGCACCACCGCGCGCGTGGTCGAATATCCGTCGGGCCGCGCGCCATCGACCGCGACGCGCACGGCATCGCCGATGCCGCCGGCGTCGCAAGGCGCAACGACCACGGAAAGAATTTCCACGCCGAAATACGGCGCGACCTACGAAGTGCAGAAGGGCGATACCGTCTATCACATCGCCACCACCAACGGCATCACGCCGCTGGACCTCGCCTTGTGGAACGACATCCCGCCGCCCTACATCATCCATCCCGGCCAGCGCGTGCGCCTGTATCCGCGCAATGGCAAGGCGCCGCCACCGCCGCCGAGCACGACAGCCGTGATTGTCCCGGTACCGCGACCGGCCGCGCCGTCATCCTCGTCCGTTCCGACGCCACCACCAGCGGCGACCACGCGCCCGACCGCGGGCAACCTGGCGTGGCGCTGGCCGGCCGATGGCCAGGTCATCAGTACCTATCTCGCCGGCGAACCGACGCGACAGGGCCTCGACATCGCCGGCAGTGCCGGGCAGCCGGTGCGTGCCGCGTCCGACGGCGTGGTGGTGTATTCCGGTGCCGGGCTGGTCGGTTACGGCGAGCTGATCATCATCAAGCACAACAGCGAATGGCTGTCGGCCTACGGACACAATCGCAAGCGCATGGTCACCGAAGGCCAGCGCGTGGCCGCCGGCCAGCAGATCGCCGAGATGGGTCGTACTGCCGCGCCGCGCGACATGCTGCATTTCGAGATTCGTTTCGACGGCAAGCCGGTCGATCCCCAGTTGTACCTGCCGAAGAAGTGACTCAGCCGGGTAAAACGAACGCCGCCACGACCTTGCGGCCTTCGCCGGCCAGCACGTTGTAGGTGCGCGCGCAGGCGGCATTCGTCATCGGTTCCAGTCCGATGCCGCGCTGCAGCGCTGCGGCCATCACCGGCGGCGGCGGAAACGCCTGGCGTTCGCCGGTGCCGAGCAGGATCACGTCGGGTTGGAGGTCGAAGAGGGCGGCGAGCGCTGCATCATCCAGTTGAGCCATTGTCGCCACCGGCCAATCGGCAACAAGACGATCGGGCGCGACGATGCAGCTGGACGTCAGCGTCCGGTCGTTCACCAGTACGCGGCTGCCATCGGCACCGCGCAGCACGTACTCGAAATCGGGGCGTTCGTGGATCAGGTCCATCGGATCAGGCGCGGGGCAGCACGATCCGGCGCTTGTCCTGCGAGGGCCGATAGAGGATGGCGACGTGGCCGATCCGCTGCACCAGGGCGCTGTCGGTGCCGGCGGCCAGCTCGGCGATCACCGCGTCGCGGGCCTCGCGATCTTCGCCGGTGACCTTCACCTTCACCAGTTCGTGTTGTTCCAGTCCGGCGGACAATTCGGCCAGGAAGGCCGGGGTCAGGCCTTTTCCGCCCAGTTGCAGCAAGGGTTTCAGGTCGTGGGCCTGGCCGCGCAGGAAACGGATCTGGGCGGGGGTAAGGGCGGGAGACATGCAGTGGCGAACGGTCCTGGGGGATCGACACGGTATCATGGAGGCTCAATGGCCACGCGCAGCAAAAGCAGCCAACGCTGGCTGAAAGAACATTTTTCCGACCCCTACGTCAAACGCGCGCGGGCCGAGGGCCTGCGTTCGCGCGCGGCGTTCAAGCTCGAGGAACTGGTCGAGCGCGACCAACTGCTCAGGCCGGGCATGGCCGTGGTCGATCTCGGGGCGGCGCCTGGAGGCTGGTCGCAGTGGGCGCGCCAGGCACTGGGAGACAGCGGCCGGGTGATCGCCACCGACATCCTCGACATGCCGGGACTGGCCGGGGTCGATTTCCTTCACGGCGATTTCAGGGAAGACAGCGTTCTATCGCAGTTGGTCACCATGCTGAACGGCGCCGAGGTCGACCTTGTCCTGTCCGACATGGCCCCCAATATGAGTGGTGTGGATGCGGTGGACCAGGCACGGGCCATGCATCTGGCGGAGCTGGCGATGGAATTCGCGGACGCCCACCTGCGGGCTGGCGGCGATTTCCTGATCAAGCTGTTCCAGGGCGTGGGTTTCGACGAGTATGTACGCGAGCTGCGCAAGCGCTACGACAAGGTCTCGATCCGCAAGCCGGCGGCCTCGCGCCGCCGTTCCAATGAAGTGTATGCCCTCGCGCGGGGGCGGAGAACCGAATGAACAACCTGGTCAAGAACCTCCTGCTGTGGGCTGTCGTGCTGATCGTCGTCATGGTCCTGTTCCAGGGCTTCGGCGCGAAGTTCGGCGGCAACACGCGCGCGCTCACCTACGACCAGTTCGTGCAGCAGCTGCACGACGACAAGGTCGCCAAGGTCGAGATCAGCGACGATGGTTCCACCATCACCGCGGAAGGCAAGGATTCCAGCAAGTTCACCACCCAGAACCCGGGCGACAAGGACCTCGTCAACGACCTGCTGAACCACAAGGTCGAGATCAAGCAGGAAGCGCCGTCGAACGGCCGCGGCCTGCTGATCGCGCTGCTGGTGAACGTGCTGCCGCTGGCGCTGTTCGTCGGCATCTGGTTCTACCTGATGAAGCAGATGCAGCAGGGCGGCAAGGGCGCGATGTCGTTCGGCAAGTCGCGCGCGCGCCTGCTCAACGAGGACCAGACCAAGGTCACCTTCGCCGACGTTGCCGGTTGCGACGAAGCCAAGGAGGAGGTGTCCGAGCTGGTCGACTTCCTGCGCGATCCTTCGCGCTTCCAGAAACTCGGCGGCAAGATCCCGCGCGGCGTGCTGATGGTCGGTCCGCCCGGCACCGGCAAGACGCTGCTGGCCAAGGCGATCGCCGGCGAGGCACGGGTGCCGTTCTTCAGCATCTCCGGCTCCGATTTCGTCGAGATGTTCGTCGGCGTCGGCGCCAGCCGCGTGCGCGACATGTTCGAGCAGGCGAAGAAGAATTCTCCGTGCATCATCTTCATCGATGAAATCGACGCCGTCGGCCGCCACCGCGGTTCCGGCATGGGCGGTGGCCACGACGAGCGCGAGCAGACGCTCAACCAGATGCTGGTCGAGATGGACGGTTTCGAGGGCGGCGAAGGCGTGATCGTGATCGCCGCGACCAACCGTCCCGACGTGCTCGACAAGGCGTTGCTGCGACCGGGCCGATTCGATCGCCAGGTGATGGTCGGCTTGCCCGACATCAAGGGTCGCGAGCAGATCCTGCGCGTGCACATGCGCAAGGTGCCGCTGGGCGACGACGTGCGCCCGGAAGTGCTGGCACGCGGCACGCCCGGATTCTCCGGCGCCGATCTCGCCAACCTGGTCAACGAAGCCGCGCTGTTCGCCGCCCGCCGCAACAAGCAGCAGGTGGAGATGAAGGATTTCGAGGACGCCAAGGACAAGATCTACATGGGTCCGGAGCGTCGCAGCATGGTGATGCGCGACGACGAACGCCGTGCCACCGCGTATCACGAGTCGGGTCACGCGGTCATCGCGATGTCGCTGCCCAAGGCCGACCCTGTGCACAAGGTGACGATCATGCCGCGCGGCTGGGCGCTGGGCGTGACCTGGCAACTGCCGGAGCACGACCAGATCAGCCACTACAAGGACAAGATGCTCGAGGAGATCTCGATCCTGTTCGGTGGCCGCATCGCCGAGGAGATCT
>JAEKKW010000044.1 GCA_019510195.1 Lysobacterales bacterium
CCGAAGGCCTTCTTCACCCACGCGGCATGGCTGGATCAGGCTTGCGCCCATTGTCCAATATTCCCCACTGCTGCCTCCCGTAGGAGTCTGGACCGTGTCTCAGTTCCAGTGTGGCTGATCATCCTCTCAGACCAGCTACGGATCGTCGCCTTGGTGGGCCATTACCCCGCCAACTAGCTAATCCGACATCGGCTCATCTATCTGCGTGAGGCCTTGCGGTCCCCCACTTTCTCCCGTAGGACGTATGCGGTATTAGCGTAAGTTTCCCTACGTTATCCCCCACAAATAGGCAGATTCCGATGTATTCCTCACCCGTCCGCCACTCGCCACCCAGAGAGCAAGCTCTCCTGTGCTGCCGTTCGACTTGCATGTGTTAGGCCTGCCGCCAGCGTTCACTCTGAGCCAGGATCAAACTCTTCACTTAAGTTTTTCTGGACTTCGCTCCGCAAGGAGCTGATCCAAATGTTTTGAGTGCAGAATCCGATCGAGCTCGAAATCACTCGCTTGCTATGCAATTGAATTGACTTGCGCTCTTTCGAACATCTACGTGGACAACGCCACTATCAGACGTCCGCACAAGTTTCCTTCGTACACCTTTTCACAGAACCGGTTGGGCCTCAGCGCCTTCCCCGTTTTGTCCCTTTGGCGTTTCGCCTCAGGGAGCCGACTACTATACAACGCTTTTCGCTTCCGTCAACACCCTTCGGCGAAAAACTTTTGTTTCGTCACCGTCGGCATTTCGCCGGGGTGAGCCGCACATGATAGCGCGCTTTCCGTGTCCGTCAACTGCTTGCTTCGTTTCCGAAGACCGCCGCGTCAGGCCGGGCTGCGAATAATACCGAAGGTGAATGGGGAGTCAAGCGTTTTCTTCCGCGGATGCGCTTGACGCTGTCCGGACAACCGGCAAGATGCGTGTAATCCCCTCAATTCCATGGTCGAAAACCGATGCGCCAGATCCGCCTCGCCCTGCTTGTTTCCCTGTCCCTGCTGGCCTCGGGCTGCGCGAGTTCGGCGCAATCCACCGCCTGGGTGGAGCTGCAGGGCCATCGTTATGACGTGGAATTGGCGAAAACCGAGGACCAGCGCGAGCGCGGCCTGATGTTCCGCGACAGCATGGTCGGCGATCACGGCATGCTGTTCATCCATGACCGCGAGGAACCTCAGGCCTATTGGATGAAAAACACCAAGATCCCGCTGGATATTCTCTATTTCGACAACGGCCTGAAGCTGGTGGCCCAGCAGCGCAATGTCCCGCCGTGCACCCTGGGCGACCAGTGCCCGCCCTATCCGAGCAACGTGCCGGCGCGCTAGAAGGATGGCGCCGTGCTGGCGGTCAAACCGGGCGTCACGCCCGCGAAATAAGGCCGAATCGGCCTGAAACTTCAGATTTCCGTCATCTCGAAGTCTTCCTTGGTGACCCCGCAATCCGGGCACGTCCAGGTGTCCGGAACGTCTTCCCAGCGGGTGCCGGGGGTGATGCCTTCTTCCGGCAAGCCCTGCGCCTCGTCGTAGATGAAGCCGCAGACCACGCACATCCAGGTGCGAAACGGGGCGGGCGCGGCGGAATCGGACATGGTTTTGCGGGATGCGGGAAGATGCGCCATTGTCCCACGCGCGTTGCCCACGCTCCATGTCCCCGCGAAATTCCCGTCTGCCGCGCCGCGGCTTGTACCTGATCACGCCGGAAACACCGGACAGCGCGTTGCTGGTCGAACGCATCCGCGCGGTGCTGCCGTTCACGGCCCTGCTGCAATACCGCGACAAGCTGTCCGATCCGCACCTGCAGCTGGAACGCGCGCATGCGCTGAAGGCTTTGTGCGACGAATTCGCGGTGCCGCTGATCATCAATGACGACGTCGCACTGGCGAAAGCAGTGGATGCCGCAGGCGTGCACCTGGGCGAAGACGATGGCGCGATCGCGGACGCGCGCGCGCGGCTTGGTGGCGACGCGATCATCGGCGCGAGCTGCTACGACCGCATCGAGCTTGCAGGCGATGCCGTTGCGCAGGGCGCGGATTACATCGCGTTCGGCGCGTTGTTCCCTTCATCCACGAAACCGAATGCGCGGCGCGCGACCCCGGAACTGTTCGCGCAGGCATCGAGACTGCCTGTGCCGCGAGTGGCGATCGGCGGCATCACGCCGGACAATGTGCGCACGGCGATCGCCGCCGGTGCCGACCTGGCCGCGGTGATCAGTGGCGTGTTCGATGCAGCCGATCCCGTGGCTGCCGCACGCACCTGCGCCGCCGCCTTCGAATGAACCGACTTCCCCACGAGACTCTCGACATGGATACCGCACGTTCGCACGACCTGTTCACCCGCGCCCTGGAATTGATGCCCGGCGGCGTCAATTCACCGGTGCGTGCGTTCAAATCGGTAGGCGGCGAACCGTTCTTCACCCAGCGCGCCGATGGTGCGTATCTGTTCGACGTCGACGGCAACCGTTACATCGACTACGTGGGTTCCTGGGGCCCGATGATCGTCGGCCACAACCATCCGCGGGTGCTGGAAGCGGTGATCGCCGCGGCGCGCGATGGCCTGTCGTTCGGCACGCCGAATCCGCTGGAGGTGACGATGGCGGAGACGATCACGCGACTGATCCCGAGCTGCGAGATGGTGCGAATGGTGAATTCCGGCACCGAAGCGACGCTGTCGGCGATCCGGCTGGCCCGCGGCGCGACCGGGCGCGCGCGCATCGTCAAGTTCGAGGGTTGCTACCACGGCCACGGCGACTCCTTCCTGGTGAAAGCCGGCAGCGGCGCGCTGACCTTCGGCGTGCCGACATCACCGGGCGTGCCCAAGGCGCTGGCCGACCTGACATTGACGCTGCCCTACAACGACATCGAAGCCGCGGAGAAACTGTTCGACGAACACGGCGCCGACATCGCCGCGCTGATCATCGAGCCAGTGGTCGGCAATGCCAACTGCCTGCCGCCGCGCGCAGGCTACCTGCAGCAGTTGCGCGAACTGTGCACGCAATACGGCACGCTGCTGATCTTCGACGAGGTGATGACCGGTTTCCGGGTGGCACTGGGCGGCGCACAGGCGCGTTATGGGGTGATGCCGGATCTCTCCACCTTCGGCAAGGTGATCGGCGGCGGCATGCCGGTCGGCGCCTACGGCGGTCGCCGCGAGTTGATGCAACAAATCGCACCGGCGGGGCCGATCTACCAGGCCGGCACGCTGAGCGGCAATCCGGTGGCGATGGCCGCTGGGCTGGCGATGCTCGACCTGATCCAGGCACCGAACTTCTACGTCGAACTGGAAGCGAAGACGAATGCACTCTGCGACGGCCTGGAAGCCGCCGCGCGCGATGCCGGCATCGCGTTCACGACCCAGCGCGTCGGCGGCATGTTCGGCCTGTTCTTCAGCAAGGAAAAGGTCGACACCTATGCGCAGGCGGTGGCCTGCGATACCGCGCGATTCAACCGCTTCTTCCACGCGATGCTGGAACGCGGGGTGTTCCTGGCACCTTCGGCGTTCGAGGCCGGCTTCATGTCGTCGGCACATGCGCAGGCCGACATCGACGCGACGGTCGCGGCGGCACGCGAAACCTTCGCGGAGATCGCCGATTGATGGTCGCACCGTCCTGCATCCTGTTCGATCTCGACCACACGCTGACCGGTTACGACCACGAACGCCGCGTGCAGGTGCTGGCACAACGCATCGGCTTCTCGCCAGCCAGCGTCCACGCCGAATTGTTCACTTCAGGGCTGGAGCGCGAGTCCGACCTCGGCCTGCACGATCCCGAAGGGCACGCCCGCGCGATTTCGAAACGGCTCGGTACGACGGTGACGCTGGAAGACTGCATCGTCGCCCGCGCCGCGGCGATGACGCCCTATCCGGAAATGATCGAGCTTGTGCGGGAATTGTCCGGGCGCGCAACGCTCGCCATCCTCACCAACAACGGACTGCTGGTGCGCGACCACTTTGCGGCGATCTGCCCTGAGTTCGCGGAATTCTTCGGCGACCGCGTGTTCTGCTCGGCGCAGCTCAAGCTCGCCAAACCCGATCCTGCGATCTTCCTCGCCTGCGCGGAGCGGCTGCAGATCGCGCCGGAACGGATTCTGTTCACCGACGACAAGGCCGCGAACGCCGATGGCGCGCGCGCCGCCGGCTTGCAGGAGCATCATTTCCGCAATGCCGCGGCCTTGCGTGCGGAGTTGGTCGCGAGCGGGTTGCTTCCGGCCTGAACCAATCGGGCCTCAGGGGGCGAGATACGACTCCAGCGCGCGTTCGAGTCGCACCAGGCCTTCGGCAACGTCGGTATCACCGATGTTGAGCGCAGGCACGAAGCGCAGCACGTCGGGACCGGCCTGCAACAGCAGCAATCCATTGGCGGCAGCATGATCGAGGATCGCGCCGGCCTTGCCCGCATGTTCCGGCTTCAGCACCGCACGTCCGCGCACCTGCGAGAACAATCCGAGTTTCTCGTTGATCTTCGCCACGCCATCGCGGATCGCCTGCGACTGGCGCGTGACGTTCGCTGCGATCGCCGGCGACGACAGTTCGCGCAGGGCGACGCGCGCGACCGCCGCCGCAAGGGGATTGCCGCCGAAGGTGGTGCCGTGCGAGCCGTATTGCATGGTCTCGGCCACGCGCTCGCCGACCAGCATCGCGCCGATCGGGAAACCGCCGCCCAGCGCTTTCGCCAGCGTGACGACATCGGGCTTCACTTCATCTTGCCAATGCGCGAACAACGTGCCGGTGCGGCCCATGCCCGCCTGGATTTCATCCAGCACCAGGAGCGCGCCGTGGCGGTCGCAGAGTTCGCGCACGCCCTGCAGATAGCCATCGGCGGCCGGCATCACCCCGCCCTCGCCCTGCACCGGCTCGAGCATCACCGCGCAGACATCGCCGGCGGCCATCGCCGCGTCGAGTTGCGCGAGGTCGTTGAAATCGACGTAACGGAAGCCCTGCGGCAGCGGTTCGTAGCCTTCCTGATATTTCGGCTGCGCGGTCGCGGTGACCGCAGCCAGCGTGCGGCCGTGGAAACTGCCGTGGAAGGTGATGATCACGCGACGTTCCGGCGGACGGCCCTGCGCGGCGGCGTGACGACGCACCAGCTTGATCGCGGCTTCGTTCGCTTCTGCGCCGGAGTTGCAGAAGAACACCCGGCTGGCGAAGCGCGATGCGGCCACCAGCTCTTCGGCGAGTCGCAGCGGCGGCTCGGAATAGAAGACGTTGCTGGTGTGCCAGAGCTTGCCGGCCTGCGTGGCCAGCGCATCGACCAAGGCGGGATGCGCATGGCCGAGGCCGCACACGGCGATGCCGGCGGAGAAATCGACGTATTCGCGATCTTCGTTGTCCCAGACGCGCGAACCCCTGCCGCGTTCCAGCACCATTTCGCGCTGGCGATAGACCGGTACCAGGCGATCGCGGCCGATATCGAGGAGGTCCTGCGTAGTGGTCATGGCTGTGTTCCGGATGGAGCAGGTTCCTCGGCGATGCCTCGGAACGACAAGGGTGATTACCAGGTGCCGGTGTTCGGCATCGATGCCCACGGTTCCCGCGGCGGCAGGTGGCCGTCCTGCAGGAGTTCGATCGAAACCAGGTCGGGCGAACGCACGAAGGCCATGTGGCCGTCGCGCGGCGGGCGATTGATCGTCACGCCCATCGCCTGCAGGCGCGCGCAGGTGGCGTAGATGTCGGCGACGCGGAAGGCGAGGTGGCCGAAGTTGCGCGCGCTGCCGTAATCCTCTGTCCTGCCGTCGGCATCGGGCCAGTTGTACGTCAGTTCGATTTCCGCATTCGGCGTTTCATCGGCGGCCAGGAAGACCAGGGTGTAGCGGCCCTTCTCGTTCTCCATCCGCCGGGTTTCCTCGAGGCCGAGGCCCTCGCAGAAGAAGCGCAACGTGGCGTCGAGATCACGCACGCGAATCATGGTGTGGAGGTATTTCATCGATCAGGGATCCAGGTCGATCAGGTCAGAGGAACAGGTCGGGCAGCAGTGGCTTCGAGGGATCGACGGCGTACTGGTCGAAGTCGCTGACGCCGGCTTCGCGCAGCACGTCCTCGTCGATGAAGAAGCGGCCGCTGTTCGATTTGGCATCACGCACCAGGATCGCCTGTGCGGCGTCTGCGACGATCTCGGGTTTGCGGCAGCGATCGAGTTCGATCCCGGGAATCATGTTGAGCGCATCGGTGGCGACGATGGTCTTCGGCCACAACGCATTGATCGCCACGCCCTTGCGGCCGAACTCGCCGGCCAGCCCCAACGTGACCAGGCTCATGCCCATCTTGGCCAGGGTGTAGGCGGTGTGGCCGGCCCACCACTTCGGATCGAGCGACGGCGGCGGCGCCAGGGTGAGGATGTGCGGATTCGCCGCCTTCAGCAGTTCCGGCAGGCAGGCTTGCGCGCACAGGAAGGTGCCGCGCGAATTGACCCCGGTCATCAGGTCGTAGCGCTTCATCGGGGTGTCGAGCGCGCCGGCCAGCCAGATCGCGCTGGCGTTGTTGACCAGGATGTCGAGTCCGCCGAACGCATCGACGGTGGCGGCGACGGCGGCGCGGACCTGGTCCTCCTCGCGGATGTCGCACTGGATCGCCAGCGCCTGGCCGCCTGCCGCGCGCACTTCCTCGGCGACGCTGTGGATGGTGCCCGGCAACTTGGGATTGGCCACGCCCGATTTGGCGACGATGGCGATGTTGGCGCCATCGCGGGCCGCGCGCAGGGCGATGGCGCGGCCGATGCCGCGCGAGGCGCCGGTGATGAAGAGGGTCTTGCCGCGCAATGTGGACATGTCGGGATTCCGGAGATCGAACCGGAAGTCTAAGGCACTGTACGCTCAGGTGTGGTCGCGCAGTGCCTCGGCGAAACGACGCGGCGCGCCATCAAAACCGCCGTTCGACATGAAGACCACGTGGTCGCCGGCGTGGACGCGCTTGCGCAGTTCGGCGATCAGGGCATCGGCATCGGGCACCGCGATCGCTTCGCCGCGCACGGCACCGATCACCCTGGCGGCATCCCAGGGCAATTCCGGGCGGGCGAGGAAGACCACCGTATCGGCGCCTTCCAGCGACGGCGCCAGCGCATCGGCGTGGGCGCCTAGGCGCATCGAATTGCTGCGCGGCTCCATCGCCACCACGATCCGCGCGTTGCCGACGCGCGCGCGCAATCCGGCCAGCGTGGTCATGATCGCGGTCGGGTGATGGGCGAAATCGTCGTAGACGGTGATGTCGCCGACTTCACCCACGACTTCGAGGCGGCGCTTGACGCTGCGGAAGTTGCCCAGCGCCGGAATCACCGCAGCGACATCGACGCCGACGGCATTGCATGCAGCGAGTGCGGCGAGGCCGTTCATCACGTTGTGGCGACCCAGCATCGGCCAGCGCACCGTTCCGACCTGTACCCCGTCGTGGATCACATCGAACACGCTGCCATCGGCCTCGACAAGTCGCGCCGACCAATCGAAACCGTCGCCGATGCCGAAGGTCTCGACCGGCGTCCAGCAGCCCATTTCCAGCACGCGCTTGAGGTTCTTGTCTTCGCCATTGACGACCAGGCGGCCATTGCCCGGCACCGTGCGCACGAGGTGGTGGAACTGGCGCTCGATCGCTGCGAGGTCGGGGAAGATGTCGGCGTGGTCGTATTCGAGGTTGTTGAGGATCGCGACCTGCGGCCGGTAGTGGACGAACTTGCTGCGCTTGTCGAAGAAGGCGGTGTCGTATTCGTCGGCCTCGACCACGAATTCCCTGCCCGATCCAATCCGCGCGGACACGCCGAAATCCTCGGCGACGCCGCCGATCAGGAAGCCGGGCGCGCGACCGGCGGCCTCCAGCAGGAAGGTGGTGATGGTCGTCGTCGTGGTCTTGCCATGGGTGCCGGCGATGGCGATCGTGGTGCGGCCGGGCAGGACGTGGTCACGCAACCATTCCGCACCCGAGGTGTAGGCGAGCGCGTGATCGAGCACGTGTTCGACCGCCGGGTTGCCGCGCGACAGCGCGTTGCCGATCACGATGGCGTCGCAGTCGCGCGAGATGTTGCCGGGCGCGTAGCCCTGTTTCAGGGCGATGCCGAGCTTCTCGAGCTGGGTGGACATCGGCGGATACACCGCCTGGTCGCTGCCTTCGACCGAGTGGCCGAGTTCGCGTGCGAGTGCGGCAACGCCGCCCATGAAGGTTCCGGCGATGCCGAGGATGTGGAGCTTCATTCAACCAACCACGTGACCGGTCTGGAGTGACTCGACGATGCGGGCGAATACTTCGTCGAGACTGCCGACGCCATCGACCGCGCGCAGGATGTCGTGCTGGCGGTAGTGGTCGATCACCGGCGCGGTCTGGTCGGCATAGACCTTGAGGCGTGTGCGCACCGATTCCGGGGTGTCGTCGGCGCGGCCCTCGGCCTTGGCGCGGCCGGCGATGCGTTCGACCAGCAATTCCGATGGCACTTCCAGCAGCACGGCGACATCGGCGGGCTGGCCGATCTTCTTCAGCAGGTCATCGAGTGCCTGCGCCTGGGCGCGATTGCGCGGATAGCCATCTAGGATGAACCCGTTGCCGGTATCGGGGCGCGAGAAGCGATCCTCCAGCATGCCGAGCAGGATGGCATCGCTGACCAGTTCGCCGCGCGCCATCACCACCGAAGCTTCCAGCCCCAGCTTGCTGCCGGCCGCCACTTCCGCCCGCAGCAGGTCGCCGGTGGAAATATGCGGAACCTGCAGGTGTTCCTTCAGGCGCACGGCCTGCGTGCCCTTGCCGGAACCGGGGGGACCGAGGAGAACCAGTCGCATGCTCACTCCATGTAAATGCCGTCAATTCCCGGACGCTGGACTCCATCCGGACTCCGTGCCAGCTTAGCGCATCCCGCCCGAAAACCCAGCCAGGATCGCCCTCATGGCACGCCCGACCTCGCCCCAAGGCACCCTGCTCTACGCCCAGTCCGGCGGCGTCACCGCGGTGATCAACACCACCGCCGCCGCCGTCATCGCCGAAGCGCGCAGCCGCAAGGTCAAGGTGCTGGCCGCGCGCAACGGCATCCTCGGCGCGCTCGCCGACGATCTCTTCGATACCTCCGTGCTCACGCCGGCGCAGGTGCGGATGCTGGCCCACACGCCCGGAGGCGCCTTCGGCAGTTGCCGGGTCAAGCTGAAATCGCTGGAAGAGGATCGCGCCCGCTACGAGCAGTTGCTCGAGACCTTCCGCCGCCACGACGTGCGCTGGTTCCTCTACAACGGCGGCAACGATTCCGCCGATACCGCATTGAAGGTGTCGCAGCTGGCACAGGAATACGGATATCCGGTGACCTGCATCGGCGTGCCCAAGACGGTCGACAACGATCTCGCCGTCACCGATTGCTGCCCGGGCTTCGGCTCGGCGGCGAAATACACCGCCGTTTCCGTGCGCGAATGCGCGCTCGACGTCGCCGCGATGGCGAAGACATCGACCAAGGTCTTTGTCTACGAGGCGATGGGCCGGCATGCCGGCTGGCTGGCCGCCGCTGCCGGCTTGGCCGGGCGCGGTGAAGATGAAGCGCCGCACATCATCCTGTTCCCGGAGCGCGCCTACGACGAAGCCACCTTCCTGGCGCGGGTGAAGCAGGTGGTCGAACGCGTCGGATGGTGCGTGGTGGTGGCGAGTGAGGGCATCCGCGATGCCGATGGCCGCTTCATCGCCGATGCCGGTGCCGCCAAGGACGCCTTCGGCCACACGCAACTCGGCGGTGTCGCCGCACATCTCGCCGGACGTGTCCAGCAGGAACTCGGATTGAAGGTGCACTGGACGCTGCCCGACTATCTGCAGCGCTCGGCGCGCCACATCGCTTCGCAGACCGATTTCGAACAGGCGCGCGCGGTTGGGCGCAAGGCCGTGCAATACGCATTGAAAGGCTTGAACGCGACGATGCCGGTGATCCGGCGCACGGCGGATTCGCCCTATCGCTGGAAGATCATGCCGGCGCCGCTGTCGTCGATCGCCAACGCCGAGAAGAAGATGCCGGCGGAATTCATCCGCGCCGACGGCTACGGCATCACCGATGCAGCGCGACGCTACCTGCAGCCATTGATTCGCGGTGAAGCGTATCCGCCCTATGCGCGTGACGGACTGCCCAAATATCTGGATTTGCATTTCTGACAGCTTGACGGCACCCCCGTCGATCCGGCTAGAGTCGGCGCGTTCTTCGGGGGAAGAGATCATGCAGGGGATCCGG
Organism: Lysobacterales bacterium; assembly: GCA_019510195.1. Taxonomy (GTDB): domain Bacteria; phylum Pseudomonadota; class Gammaproteobacteria; order Xanthomonadales; family Xanthomonadaceae; genus Solilutibacter. The sequence goes on from JAEKKW010000044.1 coordinate 10,148, forward strand.
ATCATTGCTTGCGCATGCGTATTCGCCTGCGCCAATGCCGCTGCGCAAAGCGCACTTCCGATGCAAGCCGTTGCCAATTCCGGTGGCAATCAGGCGCAGATGACATCAACGACTGCAACCGCAGCAGGTTCGGGACCGGCAAGCGCATCTGCGCCGGCACCGGCAGTGACATCAAATCCCGCCGAGGCGTCGGATCCGATGCCCGGGCAGTCTTTCCTGGCCGCGGGCCTCGCCATTCCCCTTGCGTCAAACACGGAGTGGTCTTCCGCAACACTCAAGCCAGGCGATGCCGTCGCCATGCATGTCAGCGAAGACGTGATGCTGGATGAACGCGTCGTCATCCCGTCCGGGACTCCGGCAACTGGCGAAGTCATTGATTCGCAATCCGGCGGTGCTGGCGGCGCTCCCGGCAAGTTATCGATTTCGGCGCGAACGATCCGGCTTGGTGATCGCGTGATCGCCTTGCGCTCGCGCTTGTCAGCCGGCAACGGCGTTGGCAAGGATCGCAGCAATACCGCACTGGCCGTCGGATTCGCGGTTGGTGTTTTCGCCATGTTCGTCCACGGCAGTGATGTCACGATTCCATCCGGCACACCGATGTCGGCGAAGCTCGCGCAGGACACCCCGTTCGCATCCGCTGATCTGCCCGCCACACCCCAACCGTAGGAAATGCACGAATGAAACGCACTCTTGCCGCATTGGCTGTCGCCTTCGCCTGCTCCGTCGCCACATCGCCAACCATGGCGCAGGATGCCGCCGCCGCACAAACACAACCAGCTCCGGCGACGGCACAACCTGCTCCCGCAACGACACCCACAACCACATCCGCAGCGACACCGGCGCCAGCAGCCACCGGCACCGCGCCGGAAGGTCTCGTCGGCCCAGCCCCGGCCGACAAGGCGCAAGTCGTGTTCTTCCGCCCATCCAAGTTCGCCGGCGGCGCCATCGGCTTCAAGGTTCGCGAGGGCGAGCAGGAGCTCGGCAAGCTGCGCAGCGGCAACTATTTCATCGCGCAGGTCACGCCCGGCAAGCACACCTACACCGTCCATTCCGAAGCCAAGGACGACCTCAACATGGAAGTCGACGCCGGCGAGACCTATTACGTGCAGGGCACCATCTCGATGGGCTTCATGGTCGGACATCCGCACCTTGCGCCATCCGACAAGGCGACCTTCGACGGCATGTCATCCAAGCTCGACAAATCGAACTGATTCAAACGCCTTCTGGCGCGCATGCTGGCACACTGCCCGCATGCGCATCCTGCAACTCAAGGTCAAGCCGAACGCCCGCACGCAATCGCTGGTGCAAGGCGATGACGGCGTGTGGCTGGCGCAACTGAAATCGCCACCGGTGGACGGCAAGGCCAATGCCGAACTGATCGCCCTGCTGGCCGATCACTTCGATTGCCGCAAGGCCGATATCACCATCAAGGCCGGTGCCGGCGGTCGCATGAAGCTGGTGACGATCAGGGATTGACCATCCTCACTTGCACGCCTTGCCCTCGACATTGGTGGCGATGGCGTATTGCGGCAGCTGGTCGACGCCATGGCTCTTCAAGGTGTCTTCCGCGCCGCCGATGTAGACGCGGCTGCGCCCCTGCGCATCGAGCTTGGGCGGCACCGCGGTCGCCGACGGCTTGCGCCAGATCCGCACCATCGCGACCTGGCTCGGGCATTCCGCGCTCGGGACCTGGATGACATCGTTGAGGATCCAGCCGCCGGCCCTGGTCGGTTTCGCTTCCCCGGCATCGCGCAGGCGCACGCGCGGATGGCAGGCAGGGTTGGTGTTCACCACTTCCGACAGATAGGGCGACGCCGGCTTTCCGGTGAATACGCCTTCGATGCGCGCGCAGGCTTCGGGAATGGTGCGCAGGGTGTGACGCGCACCGACCGCCTGGGGCGTGCCGGAATTGCGCTTGACTTCCGGCGTTTCTCCGGCTTGGAGAGTGAGACTGGCGATGGACAGTGCAGTGAAAACTGCGATTCCGGCAATGGAGCGGCGCATGGCGAATTCCCGTGATGCGTTGCAGTGATGCCGAGCAGGCTGGCACGAACCGCCTGAACGGTTTATTGCGCCACAGCAAGACAGTCCGCGCCGCTGTGCGATAGTCCGGACAGCCGTTGTTCATCCTCGCAACTTCCACCCCACCAAGGGAGGCTTCATGCTGGAGCAGTACGGTCTTGTCCTGGCGCTGATCTGCGCCCTGATCGCCATCGGCTACGGACTCGTGTCCGCCGGCTGGATCAACCGGCAACCCGCCGGCAACGAACGCATGCAGGAAATCGCCCACGCCATCCAGGTCGGCGCGCGTGCCTATCTCAATCGTCAATACAGCACGATCGCCATCGCCGGCGCGCTGCTGTTCTTCGTCATCGGCATGGCGTTGCATTGGCCGACGGCGTTCGGCTTCCTGATCGGCGCGGTGCTTTCGGGCGCGGCCGGCTACATCGGCATGAACATCTCGGTACGCGCCAACGTGCGCACGGCGGAAGCCGCGCGCTCCGGCATGGGCCCGGCGATGAACGTCGCCTTCCGCGGCGGCGCCATCACCGGCATGCTGGTGGTCGGCCTCGGCCTGCTCGGCGTCGCCGGTTACTACTACGTGCTGACGCACATGGGCTATTCGCAGGAAGACACGCTGCACGCGCTGGTCGGCCTCGCCTTCGGCTCGTCGCTGATCTCGATCTTCGCGCGCCTCGGCGGCGGCATCTTCACCAAGGGTGCGGACGTCGGCGCCGATCTGGTCGGCAAGGTCGAAGCCGGGATTCCCGAGGACGATCCGCGCAACCCGGCGGTGATCGCCGACAACGTCGGTGACAACGTCGGCGACTGCGCCGGCATGGCCGCCGACCTGTTCGAGACCTACGCGGTCACGGTGATCGCGACGATGCTGCTCGGCGGGCTGCTGGCGGCAGCGCCCGGCGCCGATTTCGCCGGCAAGAATGCGGTGCTCTATCCGTTGGTGCTCGGCGGCGTGTCGATCATCGCTTCGATCATCGGCACCTTCTTCGTCAAGATCAGCGGCGACAAGCCCAACATCATGGGCGCGCTGTATCGCGGCGTGATCGTCTCGGCGGTGCTGGCGGCGCTCGCGTTCTACCCGATCACCAAGGCGTTGATGGGCGATACCGCGCACGGCGCGATGAACCTCTACATGTGTGCGCTGATCGGCCTGGTGCTGACCGGCGTGATCGTGTGGATCACCGAGTACTACACCGGCACGCAGTACAAGCCGGTGCAGCACGTGGCGCAGGCATCGACCACCGGACACGGCACCAACATCATCGCCGGCCTCGGCGTGTCGATGAAGTCGACTGCACTGCCGGTGATCGCGGTCTGCCTGGCGATCTGGCTGTCGTACAAGCACGGCGGCCTCTACGGCATCGCCATCGCCGCGACCTCGATGCTGTCGATGGCCGGCATGATCGTCGCGCTCGACGCCTACGGCCCGATCACCGACAACGCCGGCGGCATCGCCGAAATGGCCGAACTGCCGAGTGAAGTCCGCGCGGTCACCGATCCGCTCGACGCCGTCGGCAATACCACCAAGGCGGTGACCAAGGGCTACGCCATCGGTTCGGCGGCACTGGCGGCGCTGGTGCTGTTCGCGGATTACACGCACAACCTGCAAACGGTGCATCCGGGGATGACGTTCGCGTTCGATCTTTCCGATCACCGCGTGATCATCGGCCTGCTGATCGGCGGCCTGATCCCGTACCTGTTCGGTGCGATGGCGATGGAAGCGGTCGGCCGCGCCGCCGGTGCGGTAGTGGAGGAGGTGCGCCGCCAGTTCCGCGACATCAAGGGCATCATGACCGGCGAGGCCAAGCCGCAGTACGACAAGGCCGTCGACATGCTGACCAAGTCGGCGATCAAGGAAATGATCGTGCCGTCGCTGCTGCCGGTGGTCGTGCCGATCGTTGTCGGCCTGCTGTTGGGGCCGGAAGCGCTGGGCGGATTGCTGATCGGCACGATCGTCACCGGCATCTTCGTCGCCATCTCGATGACCACCGGCGGCGGCGCCTGGGACAACGCCAAGAAGTACATCGAGGACGGCCACTTCGGCGGCAAGGGTTCCGAGGCGCACAAGGCCGCGGTGACCGGCGACACCGTCGGCGATCCCTACAAGGACACCGCTGGCCCGGCGGTGAATCCGCTGATCAAGATCATCAACATCGTCGCGCTGCTGCTGGTGCCGTTGCTGCCGGTCTCGAGCTCCACGCACGCGGCATCCGCTGGCAATGCCCCGGCGATGTCCGCACCCGCGACTACCGATGCGGTCCCCGTCTCCACCGGCAAGCCGGGCGAAGTCGCGGCCAATGTGGCGGCAGGCGGCGCGGCAGCCGCGATGGATCCGGCGCGCGATGCCGTGCTGTATTTCGCCAGCGGCTCGGCGGTGATCGAAGCCGGCGACGAGCCCGCACTGGATGCGCTCGCCAAGACGATGGCAGCGCACCCTGAGGTGCAGGCGACCGTCAGTGGCTACAACGACGCCAGCGGCAACGCGGCCAAGAATGCCGAATTGTCCAAGCAGCGCGCCGAAGCGGTACGCGACGATCTCGTCGCCAATGGCGTGGACAGCGCGCGCATCACCCTGGACAAGCCGGCGGAAACGACCGCTGGCGGCGATCCAAGGGAAGCGCGGCGGGTGGAAGTGCACGTGCGCTGAAGGCTTTCGCGCGCATCGATGCAAAAAGAACCCCGGGCAACCGGGGTTTCTTTTTTGCGGTGATGGCGAGTCAGTTTCGCGGACCGTGGCGGACGTGCGGATCGAGCATGGCGGCGACCAGCATGCCGGCAGCGCCACCCGCCAATTGCGCCAGCACGAATCCGCCAACGTCGTCCGGGCGAATCCCGGCGAAGGTCTGCGTGAACGACCGGGCGATGGTGACCGCAGGATTGGCGAACGACGTGCTGGCGGTGAACCAGTAGGCCGCGAAGATGTAGCCGGCGACGAGTGCCGGGACCGCGGCGGGTCGGTACCTGCTCCCAAGCACGATGGTCAGGATCAGTCCGAAGGTGGCGACGCCTTCGCTTAACCATTGCGCCGCGCCGGTGCGCGCGTGGACGCCGGGCTGGATCAGCGGGAGATCGAACATCGCATGCGCCAGCATCACGCCGAGGATCGCCGCAACGATCTGGATCGCGATGTATGCCACAGCGGCCATCGTCGGGATTTCGCCGTGCAGGCGCATCACCAGCGTCACCACCGGATTGAAATGGGCGCCGGAAATCGGCCCGAGTACGATGATCACTACGTACAGGATTCCAGCAGTCGCACCCGCGTTCGCCAGCAGCGCGATCGCATCATTGCCGCCCGCGAGCTTGACGCCCATGATTCCGGAACCGACCACCGTCGCCAGCAGCAACATCGTGCCGATGCACTCGGCCAACAGTTTGCGATGCAAGGCGATCACAGCGTCGACAACAGGGTTTTGACGCGGGCCGAAATCTCGTCGCGCACCGCGCGATAGCCGTCGTCGTCCATGTGTTTCGGATCCGGCAAGGCCCAGTCCTCGCGCCGCCTGGCCGGGACCCACGGGCAGTTGTCGCCGCAGCCCATGGTCACGACGGCGTCGAATTCGCCATCGATCCGGTCGAGTGATTTGGACGCATGCGTCGCCAGGTCATAGCCGAGTTCGGCCATGAAACGGATCGCCTTGGGATTGATCACGCCCGACGGTTTCGAACCGGCGCTGAGCGCCTCGACGGCATCGCCGCCCTGGATGCGGGCGAACGCCTCCGCCATCTGGCTGCGATTGGAATTCTCGACGCAGACGAACAGGATGCGTTTCTTCGCCGGGGACGATTTCACTTGCGACCGCCTTTCCTGCGCGGCTTGCACGCCAGGCCGGGACCGCACTCCGCGCCGGCGCAGCAGTTTTCGGTGAGATAGGCGATCAACGCGTTCATTTGCCGATAGTTGGCCCGCACGCGGATGACGCGGCCTTCGCGCTCGTCATCGACCAGGGCGGCTGTCCGCAACACGTTGAGGTGCGCGCTCAGCGTCGCCGCGGGAATGTCCAGACGTTCGCGCAATTCGCCCACGGCCAGCCCTTCGGGACCGACCTGGACCAGTGCACGGAACGCCGCCAGCCGTGATGCATGACTCAGGGCATTGAGGGCGGAGACGGCGACATCGTTTTTCACATTTCCATATTTCCGGAAATCAGGAATAATATCAAGTGACCCGCGGCAACCCCCACCCAAACGAATCCATCGACAGGGTCCCGTAGGTCATGCCGCCTTCGATGAGCGAGGGCGCGTCATCGTCATTGCTCGCACCCAGGGCGACCAGCAGCGGCAGGAAATGTTCCTCGGTCGGATGCGCACGCTCGGCATGGGGCGCGCGACGGCGATAGTCGACCAGCGCTTCGACGTCACGTCGCGAGACGGCGTCGTTCACCCAGTCGGCGAACGCCTGCGCGTACTCCGGGTCGGAGATGTGCTGGCGGAACTCGTAGAGGTTGTGGGTGAGGCTGCCCGATCCGATCACCAGCACGCCCTGCTCGCGCAACGACGCCAGCGCGCGGCCGAGCCGCAATGCCCCCTCGGCATCGAGATCGTGCGGCATCGATACCTGCAGCACCGGGATGTCGCCCTGCGGACGCAGGTGGCGCAACGGCACCCACGCGCCGTGGTCGAGACCGCGATGATCGTTGGCCGCGACCGCAAAGCCGGCATCGGCGAGCAATCGCACCACATCCTCCGCGAATCCAGGCGCACCCGTGGCCGGGTATTGAAGTTGGTAGAGCGGCGCCGGGAACCCGCCGAAATCGTGGATGGTCTCCAGCACCGGCGCTGTCGTCACCTGCACGCCGCGCGTCTGCCAGTGCGGCGACACCACCACGATCGCCCGCACGCCGTCCAGCGACTGACCAAGCCGCCCCAGGTTCGGGCCGAGCAGGCCCGGTTCCAGTGCGAACATCGGCGAACCGTGGGAGATGAAGAGTGCGGGCGGGCGTGTCATGGCGACTCCGAAAGTGGATGACTCAGTTGGCGACGAGGCTGGCGATCACTTGTTGCGCGAACGCAGGGCGTCGATGCTGTACTTGCCGGCGCCATTGGCGAACAGCACGAGGAAACCGCCGGCCATGGCGATGTTCTTCATGAAGTTGATCGCTTGCATCTGGTCGCCGAAGTTGTGATGGAACAACAACGCCGAAATCACCGAGAACCCGGCCAGCGCCAGCGCGACCCAGCGGGTGAAGAAGCCGCCCAGGATGGCGAGACCGCCGCCAAGCTCGGTCAGGATGACCAGCGGCAGCAGCACGCCGGGGACGCCGACCGATTCCATGTATTGCTGGGTACCGGCGTAAGCGGCAATCTTGCCGAAGCCGGAGACGATG
>JAEKKW010000053.1 GCA_019510195.1 Lysobacterales bacterium
CGATGAAGTTGGTGCCGTTGATCGGGTCGCCGCCGATGCCGATGCAGGTCGACTGGCCGAGGCCGGCATCGGTGGTCTGCTTCACGGCTTCATAGGTCAGCGTGCCCGAGCGCGACACGATGCCGATCTTGCCCGGCATGTGGATGTGGCCCGGCATGATGCCGATCTTGCACTCGCCCGGAGTGATCACGCCGGGGCAGTTCGGACCGATCAGGCGTGCATCCGGATAGGCCTTCAGCACGTTCTTGACGCGCATCATGTCGAGCACCGGAATGCCTTCGGTGATGCACACGATCACCTTGATGCCGGCAGCCGCGGCTTCCATGATCGCGTCGGCGGCGAACGGCGGCGGCACGTAGATGACGGACGCATCGGCGCCGGTCTTCGCGACCGCTTCCTGCATGGTGTCGAACACCGGCAGGCCGAGGTGTTCGGTGCCGCCCTTGCCCGGAGTCACGCCACCGACGACCTTGGTGCCGTAATCGAGCATCTGCTGCGCGTGGAAGGTGCCCTGCGAGCCGGTGAAGCCCTGCACCAGCACCTTCGTGTTCTTGTTGATCAAGACTGACATTTCGTTTTCCTCGAAGGTGTGATCAGGCGGCGTTCTTGACGGCTTCAACCGCCTTCTTCGCGCCATCGTTGATGTCGTCGGCCGGGATGATCGCCAGGCCGGAGTTCTTCAGCAGCTCCTTGCCGGCGTCGACATTCGTGCCTTCAAGACGCACGATCACCGGCACCTTGACGCCCACTTCCTTGACCGCGGCGATGATGCCTTCCGCGATCATGTCGCAGCGGACGATGCCGCCGAAGATGTTGACGAAGATCGCTTTCACCGACGGCGAGCGCAGGATCAGCTTGAACGCCTCGGTCACCTTCTCCTTGTTGGCGCCGCCGCCGACGTCGAGGAAGTTGGCCGGCGAACCGCCGTTGAGCGAGATCACGTCCATCGTCGCCATCGCCAGGCCGGCGCCGTTGACCATGCAGCCGATGTTGCCGTCCATGGTTACGTAGTTGAGGTCGTACTTCGAAGCGAGCACTTCGGTCTCGTCTTCCTGGCGCACGTCGCGCATCGCGACCAGCTCCGGATGGCGGAAGTTGGCGTTGTCGTCGGAATTGATCTTGCCGTCAAGCACGGCGAGGTTGCCGTCGTCGAGGATCGCCAGCGGGTTGAGTTCGACCAGCGCCAGGTCCTTGTCGTTGAACAGCTTGTACAGGCCGAGCATGATCTTGGTCAGCTGGCCGGCCTGCTTGGCGTTCAGGCCGAGCGCGAAGGCGAGATCGCGGCACTGGTACGGCTGCAGGTCTTCGACGTAGTCGACGTGCAAGGTCTTGATCGCCTCGGGCTTCTCGTGGGCGACCTGCTCGATGTCCATGCCGCCTTCCGCCGAAGCGATGAAGGTCACGGTCTGGGTGGCGCGATCGACCAGCACCGACAGATAGAGCTCCTTGTCGATATTGGTGGCCTGGGTGATCAGCACGCTGTCGACCGGCAGCTCGACGCCGGCGGTCTGGTAGGTCGCCATCTTGGTGCCGAGCATGGCCTTGGCGTACTGCTTCACCTCATCCAGGGTCTTGGCGAGCTTGACGCCGCCGGCCTTGCCGCGGCCGCCCGCGTGGATCTGGGCTTTCACCACCCAGAAGTCGCCACCGATGGCCTTGGCGGCCGCGACCGCCTCATCCGGGGAATGGGCCACCTGGCCCTTGGGGACGGCAATGCCGTAGTCGCCGAACAGTTGTTTGGCCTGGTACTCGTGGAAATTCATGGCTCACCGGAGGTCGGGAAGGGGAGACAGGCCGCGGACGGGGCCGGGCCAGCCCCCTATTGTCGCGCAGATGACGCACTGCGGCAAAACCCCGTCCGGCGGCCGCCCGATACACTCGCCCGGATCCCAGGAGATCCCGTGGCCCGAACCCGATCCATCCAGCGCTTCGACGACGACAGCATCCGCCGCGAACTGCGCGCCTATGCCATCTATCGCGCCTTCGCCGCCGCCATGATCGCCGCGGTCACCACCGGCATCGGCGGCAAGTGGCTGGGCGATTTCGACGACCCGACGCTGGCGACCTGGATCAGTTGCGGCTATCTCGTCCTCGCCGTCATCCTGATGTTGTTCGCGCGCAGCGGAATGCGCGTAGGCCCGCAGATCGCCATCGGCACCCTGATCGACGTGTTCTTCGCCAACGCGGCGATCAACGCGATCCCGGAAGCGTCGCCGGTGATCGCGATCATGCTCATTCTCAATGTCGCCGCGGCGTCGCTGCTGTTGTCGCTGACGTTCGGGCTGGTCACCGCGACGCTTGCCACGCTCACCTTCGTCGCGCCGCTGGTCTGGAGCCAGTTGTTCGGCACCGGATGGAGCCATCCGTGGATCGAACCGCTGATCTTCGGCGCCAGTTATTTCGCCATCGCCTGGCTGGCGCACGTGATGGGCCAGCGCATGGTCCGCAGCGAAACCGAAGTCAGTCGCCGCGGCGAGGACATCGCCGATCTCGCCGCCTTGAACGAACTGATCATCCGGCGCATGCCCACGGGCGTGGTGATCGTCGAACGCGACGGTTTGATCCGCCTCGCCAACGAAGCCGCACTCGCCCTGCTTGGCGAAGCCGGCGACGGCCATCGTCCGCTGGGACTGGCATCGCCGGAACTGGCGCAACGCCTGCGCGACTGGCAAGCCGATGCCCCGGTCAACGTGCAACCGTTGCGCATGGGCCCGGACCAGGCGGAAATCCTCCCGCAATTCCTGCGCCTGCATGCCGGCGGCGACGACGTCCTGGTCTTCCTCGACGACACCTCGCAGGCATCGCGTCGTGCCGAAGGCATCACTCTCGCCGCGCTCGGACGCTTCTCCGCCAGCCTCGCCCACGAGATCCGCAACCCGCTCTCCGCGATCAGCTATTCCACGCAATTGCTCGAGGAATCCGACGACCTCACGGTGATGGACCGCAAGATGCTGGAGATCGTGCGCAAGCAGACCACGCGCATGAACGGCATCGTCGAAAGCGTGCTGAGCATGGCGCGGCGCGAACGCGCCAATCCGCAGGCGATCGACCTGCGCACCGTGGTCGAGGAGTTCGCCGAGGAATACCGGCGCAGCTACCCGCTCGACGCCGATACCCTGGAACTGGCGTTGCCGCAGGAACCGCAGCCCGCGCTGGCCGATCCCAGGCACGTCCACCAGATCCTGTTGGTACTGGTCAGCAACGCGCGCTATTACGGCCGCATGCCGGGCGAACCCGCGCGCATCACCCTCGCCGTGCGCCGCGACCGCCAGAACTCGCTGATCGATGTCATGGACACCGGTCCCGGCATCGCCGAAGCGGACGAACGCAACCTGTTCCGGCCGTTCTTCACCACCTCGGAACACGGCACCGGCCTTGGCCTGCACATCGCCCGCGAACTGGCCCATGCCAACCAGGGCGAACTCGGCTACCTGCGCCTGCCCTTCGGCAGCTGCTTCCGGCTGAGCCTGCCGGGCGCCACCGCCTTGCTTCCGACCGCGGCGCCCCGACCCTGATACGAGCTGCCGCGCTAAACTGGTCGCTCCCCCGAGACAATCAGAATTCACAGCATGGCGGATACGCAAAGCGCCCTTGTGGTCGATGACGAGCGCGACATCCGCGAATTGCTGGTGGTCACCCTGACACGGATGGGCCTGCGGGTCGAAACCGCCGCGACCATTGCCGCCGCCAAGGCCCAGCTGGCCAGCCAGGATTTCGATTTCTGCCTCACCGA
>JAEKKW010000054.1 GCA_019510195.1 Lysobacterales bacterium
CCCCACTCGCGATAGGCGGCACCGAGTTCGTCGACGAACGCCTGGCGGTCCTCGGGACTCGACGGGTGGGTGAAACGACGGATGTCGAGGGTGGGGATGGCACTGCTCATTGCAACAACTCCAGATTCTTGTTCAAACCGCGGCTTCGACCGTCACCCGCACCACCGGCTCGGTGCCGGACGGGCGCAGGAACGCCCTGCCCTTGCCCCTGACGTCGGCCTGGGCCTTTTCCAGCGCGGCGACGACGCCGGGATCGGCGACTGCGCGTTTGGCATCGGCACAACGCACGTTGCGGGTCTTCTGGGCGACGCGCTGCAAGCCTTCGAGCAATTGCGCCAGCGATTTGCCGGTACGTTTCATCACTTCAAGCACCTGCAACGCGGCGACGATGCCGTCACCCGTGGCGCTGCGATCCAGGCACAGGATATGGCCGGAAGCTTCGCCGCCAAGCACGCCGTCGTTGTCGATCAGCATGCGGTGGACGTAACGATCGCCGACATTGGCGCGACGGAAATCGATTCCGGCCGCGACCAGCGCCTGTTCCAGCCCGTAATTGCTCATCAGGGTACCGACCACCGGTCCCCGCAGGCGACCGCTCTTCTGCCAGTCACGGGCGAGGATGTAGATGAGGTCGTCGCCGTCGCGGACATTGCCGGTGCCATCGACCAGCATCACGCGATCGCCGTCGCCATCGAAGGCGATGCCGAGATCGGCGCCGGTTTCGACCACGCGGGCGCACAGCGCTTCCGGGTGGGTCGAGCCGACGTCGGCATTGATGTTGGTGCCGTTGGGCTGGTCGCCGATGGCGTCGACGCGCGCGCCGAGCTCGCGGAACACCAGCGGGCCGATCTGGTAGGTGGCGCCGTTGGCGCAATCGACCACCAGGCGCATGCCGCCGAGGTCGAAGCCCTTGGGCACCGCAGACTTGCATGCTTCGACATAGCGGCCGATGGCATCGCGGGTGCGCTCTGCCCGGCCCAGTTGTTCCGACTCCACCGTCGAGAACGGCGCGTCGAGTGCGGCCTCGATCGCTTCCTCGGTTTCGTCGTCGAGTTTTTCACCCGCCGCCGAGAAGAACTTGATGCCGTTGTCGTAATGCGGGTTGTGCGAGGCCGAGATGACGATGCCGCCATCGCCGCGCAGCGAACGCGTGAGGTGCGAGACCGCCGGCGTCGGCATCGGCCCCATCAGCTGCACGTCGACGCCCGCGGCCACCAGCCCCGCTTCCAGCGCAGCCTCGAACATGTAGTTGGAAATGCGGGTGTCCTTGCCGATCACGACCATCGGCTTGCGCCAGACGCCACCGGCCTGCGCACGCTGGCGCAATGCGTGGCCATAGGCATTGCCCAGGCGCAGGACGAAATCGGCGGAGATGGTCGCGCTGCCGACGCGGCCGCGGATGCCATCGGTACCGAAGTACTTCCGGCTCACGCCACCAGCTCCGAATCCGCGCGCGGGCGTGGCTGGCGCATCATCATCGCGCACAGGTCGGCGATGCGGTCGCGCAGTTCGCGACGATCGCAGATCTGGTCGATGGCGCCGTGGTCGAGCAGGAATTCCGAACGCTGGAATCCTTCCGGCAATTTCTCGCGCACGGTCTGTTCGATCACACGGGCGCCGGCGAAGCCGATCAGCGCCTTCGGTTCGGCGATGTTGATGTCGCCCAGCATCGCGAACGAAGCCGAAACGCCGCCGGTGGTCGGGTTGGTCAGCACCGAGATGTACGGCAGGCCGGCAGCGCGCAGGCGATCCAGTGCAGCCGAAGTCTTGGCCATCTGCATCAGCGAAAACAGGCTTTCCTGCATGCGTGCGCCGCCGCTTGCCGAGAAGCAGACGTAGGGGCAGCCACGCTTCAGCGCTTCTTCGACGCCAAGGGCGATGCGTTCGCCGACCACCGATCCCATCGAGCCGCCCATGAAGGCGAAATCGAAGGCACTCGCGACCAGCGGTTCGCCCTTCAGCGCGCCGGAAACCGTGATCAACGCATCACGCTCGCCGGTCGACTTCTGCGCCGCCTTGATGCGATCGGAATATTTTTTCTGGTCCTTGAACTTGAGGACATCCACCGGGCCGAGGCTGGTGCCGAGCTCACGCGCACCGGGATCCATGAACGCCGCCAGGCGCACCCGCGCGCGGATCGGCATGTGATGGCCGCATTTCGGGCAGACCTGCAGGTTCTCCAGCAGTTCGCGCGCGTAGAGGACCGCGCCGCATTCATCGCACTTTTCCCAGAGACCTTCGGGAACACTGCGCTTGCGGGGTTCGGCATCCGCATCGGTACGGATGCGGGCGGGCATGAGTCGCGTCAGCCAGGACATGTGGACCGCTGGATTGGAAAGACCGGACAGTCTAGACCAGACCGTTCAAACCGGCGACGTCAGACCGGCGGCATCGGTTCGTTGGCGGCGGCGGTCGCTGCCGCGGACGATTCGGCATCGGCGCGGGCCAGCTCGATTCCGCGCTCGTTGGCGAGGCCGGCCAAGTGGTCTTCCAGCATGCTGCGGTAGAGACCGGTCATGTAATCGAGGAAATCCGCACTGGTGCCCCTCACGTCGGTTTCGAAGCCGAGGTAGGCGTGCACGTTGTAGCGCGCGGCGGCGTACAGGATGGCGCCGCTGACCCGGCGCAAGCCCTGCTGACGCGCCTGCTGGTTGGCAATGTTCAGATAGGTGTTGCTGCAGACGAAGAATTCGGGGTCGATCTGGTCGGCCGGGACGGTCGGTTGGCTGGAATCGGTCATTGGAAGTGCTGTTTGCTGAGTCGGATGGCCGATTATCGGCCTCGGCGCCGGTCGGCACCACCCCTGGCCTCGCGCAGGAAACGATCCATGCGATCGCCGTCCATCCGTCCCGGTGCGGATTCGATGCTTTCGAGGACGGACACGCCCCATGGCCCGAGCGTGGCGATGATCGCGGCCACGTTGTCCGCCACGATGGCGCCGGCAAGCATCACCGGCTTGCCTAGCTCCTGCAGCATCCACGACCAGTCGACCGCGTCGCCCTCGACTTCATCCGCATGCAACACGAATACCGCCGCGTTGGGATAGCGCGCGTGGATCGCGGCAGCATTCATCGTCGTCCATTCTTCGCGGCGCAGGGCCCGTGCATAAGGCACCCCGAATGAACGCATGCGCACGTCATCCTCTGCGCCATGGAATTCGATCAACGCGGGGCGCAACAAGCGGACGATTTCGCGGATGTCCTCGATGCTGTTGTCGCGGAAGATGGCGACGCCAGCGACCAGCGGCGCCAAAGCCTGGCGCATGAAGCGTGCATCCTCGACTCGAAGTTGACGGCGTGAATCGCGCGCGAAATCGAAACCGATGGCATCGACGCCCAATTCACCCGCCAGGCGGACGTCGCCGGGGCGGGTCAACCCATCGAACCTGATGCGTGTACGAAAAAACTGATCCTTCAGCACGAAACGTCATTTGAGCGATCGGAAGACGACAGCAGATTACCGGTGCGTGGTGAAGACAAATCCACACGAAATGCGTCTTAAAAGGCCTTTTTTGTGGATATCTCCACAGATTGTGACTACTGAATCATTCAGGTTTGCGCGTTACAAACGTAATCCCTGGCGGCAGTTTCCATACCTCCGGATACAGCGGACCGGAAAAGACCAATCCCTCGGCCGGCGCCGTCGGGCCGGCCTGGGTTCGATCGCGGCCTGCCAGCAATTCCGCGATCCATTCAACCGCACGTTCACCGCGTCCCACCGGCA
>JAEKKW010000045.1 GCA_019510195.1 Lysobacterales bacterium
TGGCCGCCGCGTGGCTACCCATGGCCTCGCCGGCCAGGTGGTCGATCTCAACTCGATTCCCTTCGGCGCGATCGAACGCGTGGAAGTGTTGCGCGATGGTGCATCGGCGGTCTACGGCACCGACGCCATCGGCGGCGTCATCAACTTCATCACCCGCAACGACTACCAGGGCCTGCAACTGACGTCCGGCGTCGACATCACCCAGGAAGGCGGCGGCAACATCTACCGCGCCGGCATGCTCGGCGGCTGGGGCAACCTCGACAAGGATCGCTGGAACGTCTGGATCGCGGTGGACGCGAAGAAAAATGACGCCCTGCGCGGCTACCAGCGCGATTTCGCCAACAGCTTCCAGCCCAATCGCGGCTTGTCGCCGGATACCCGCGGCACGCCATTCGCAACCGTCGGCACTGGCACCAACAGCCTGATCGGCGCCGGCCTGAAGGATCCGGCCAGCGGCCTCACCAAGACGTCGATCAACACCCTCAACCTGCCGGGTGGCGCCGGCTGCGAAAACGGTGGCGACATGATGGGCCCCTATGGCAGCCAGATCTGGGCCAGCCCCGGCGCCAGTTTCGCCTGCGCCTGGGACTATGGTCGTGCACGCACCATCCAGCAGCCGGTGAAGACCTTCCAGGCGATCGGGCGCGCCACCTTCAAGCTCGGCGATCACAGCGAATTCTTTGCCGAGTTCATGGGTTCGAACGTGTCATCGATCCGCCAGTTCGAGGCGCAGCAACTCAGCACCAGCATCAATGCCAGTGCCACCCAGCTCGATGCCTACGAGTTGAACCCGAACACCAAGGCGACCTACGACTCGATCTACAACCAGCTGCTCAATTACTTCGGACCACAGGCCAACCTTCAATACGGAAAGCCCATCACCTACCGCTGGCGCTGCGAAGCCTGTGGTCCGCGCCAGCTCAAGACCACGACCAAGTCCTATCGCATCCTGTTGGGCCTGACCGGCACGCTCGGTACCTGGGATTACAACGTCGGGCTGTCACGCGCGCAGAGCAAGGCCGAATCGACGCTGGCCGGCGGCTACTACTACACGCCGCAACTCAAGGCGATGCTGAAGAACGGCGTGCTCAATCCGTTCCTGATGCCCGGCCAGAGCCAATCGGTTGCAGCGATTTCCGGACTGGCGGCGGCCGATGCCACTGGCCTGCAGTTGTATAGCGGCACCACCGCGATGACTACGCTCGATGCCAGCTTCAGCGGCAGCCTCGGCTTCCACCTGTGGAGCAAGGAGTCGGTGCAGGCCGCGTTCGGAATGGACATGCGCCGCGAGGAATACGAATTCAGCGGTCCGGCGGACTGGGCGCGGGGCAATGCCTTCATCTTTGGCGCCCCCGGCGATGCCGCCAACTACATGCCGAAGAAAACCCGCAACGTCAAGGCGATCTTCGCCGAATTCAACGTGCCGGTATTCGACAGCCTGTCGCTGGATCTCGCCGTGCGCCACGATCGCTACGACGGTTTCGGCGGCACCACCAATCCCAAGTATTCGTTCAAGTGGCAACCGGTCGACTGGCGAACATCCTCAGCGGCGGCAATCCCAAGCTGGAACCGGAAAAAGCCAAACAAAAGAGCATCGGCTTCGTCCTCGCGCCCACGCGCAACAGCAATGTCACCGTGGACTGGTGGCAAATCGAACGCACCAACACCATCCGCAGCGGCTTCAGCCTGACCACGATGCGCAACAACTATGCGTTGTACGCATCCAACTTCATCCGCGATTCCAGCGGCCAGATCATCGACATCGACCAGCGCTACATCAACACCGGCGGCACCCTGACCCGTGGTATTGAACTCGACGCCAACGTCGGCGGCAAGCTCGCCGGCGGCCAGTGGAACGTCCACCTCAACGGCAACTACCTGCAGACCTTCCGCACCAAGAGCTTCGACAGCGTGCCCTACAGCGACAACCTGGTTGGCACCTACGATCCCTATTTCAACCTGCCGATCAAGTGGAAGCACACGCTCGACCTCAGCTGGCACAAGGGCAACTGGTCGCACACCCTGACCCAGGTCTATCGTGGCGGCTACAAGGACTGGCAACCGCCGGGCATCGTCAACGGCTATCGTCCGCCGGACTACGCCCCGAAGGTCAAGCCTTACATCACCTACAACTACAGCTTCAGCTATACCGGCTTCAAGAATCTGCGGGCGACCTTCGGCATCCGCAACCTGCTCAACACCGATCCGCCGTTCACCCTGCGCTATCTCGACGATGGCGATGGCGCCGGCTGGGATGCCCGCGTCGCCGATCCGCGCGGGCGTTCCTTCAACCTGCTGGTGGAATACACCTTCATGTAATCGCCGCGATGCGGAAAAAAGAAAAGCCCCGCGATCGCGGGGCTTTTTCGTTGCATGCACCTGTTGGCCACGGGCTTCCGGTTATTCCTCTTCTTCTTCCTCGGCATTGGGCTGGTTGTCCTGGTTCTGCCGCTTTGCCGGCGCGCGTTGCTCGTTGTCGGCGGGATTGTTGCCCGCCTGATCCTGGCGATTGGCCTGCGATTGCTGCGGATGATTCTTCGGATTGTTCACATCGGTTCTCCATCGATGTGCAGGAGTGCACATGCACGACTGTGCGCAATCGGGTGTTGCGCGCGCGAGAAGAATCAGATCGCGATTGCGTTAAGCGGATTGCGCAATCAGCTGGCACTCAGGTAGCTCAATGGGCCTTGGTGCATTCATCCAGGAAAAAACCCGCCTTGCGGCGGGCTTCTTCCATTGCACAGGGGCGGATCGATCAGCCGCCGTTCTTCGCCAGCCACGCATCGATCGCCGGCACCTGGTCCTGGCGGACCTTGATGCGGTATTCGATGTTGGCGATCGCCGTCTCGGCATCGCGACGCGAGGTCGGCGCCAGGTACTTGTTGGCGTAATCGCGGATCTTGCCGACCATCGCCGGATCGAACGAGCTCGAACCGAGACCGGCGTAATAGCGGCTCAGCGACGAGGCATCGACCAGCTTGTCGACCTGCTCGCGATGCGCCAGCGCCCAGTCGAACACCATGTCCGGATGATCGAACGCGGCCCCGCGGACCATGCTCGCGCTGGTCGTCGCACCCGGCTCGCCGGTCAGGGCGAGATCGAGCGCCTTCTGCGTGAGCTTGGCGTCATCCGCCGATGCCAGCAGCGAATACATCTGCGACTTGACCATCGGCGTCGGCGCCGACTTGGCCATCGCGTGCAGCTGGTCCCACTCCGCCGGCGTTGCCTTGGAGCCGACGATGCCCAGCACGACGCGGCGCATTTCCGGCGCCATCGCCCCACCCGACTGCAACACGGCGAAACGCTTGCGCGCTTCGGCCAGCGTCGCCGCATCACCCATGTCGCCGAGGGTGCCGATCAGGCTCATGCGCAGCGACTTCACCGCGGCGGAATCACTGGCCTTCTGCTCCCAACCGAGCTTGCCCAGCATCGGGCGCAGGCGCTTGACCGCATAGGACTGGAATGCCGCACGATTGGCGTCGGTCTTCTTGTAGCTGTTGATCGCACCCAGGAAGCCGACGAAGTTCTGTTGCACCTGCGGCTTGGAATCGGCGTTGATGCTGCGGGTCAGCTCGAGGTAATCGGCGACCGGCTGGCGACCGGCCATGCCCAGCGACAAGGTATCGCTCATCAGGCCGAGCTGGTCGATCGGCTTCAACTGCGCGAAGGCCTTGCTGATCGCGGCGAACTGGTCGACGGAATAATGCGTGCGGTAGTAACCGGCCTGGCCGGCGTTCACCAGCACCGGGCCGCAGCCCTGCAGGGTGATGCTGCCCTTGCCGTCACGCACCAGCGTGCGCGACGACGGCTTTCCGACCACTTCCGCCACCACCGGCACGCGCCAGCGCAGCGGTGTCTTGTCGGGACGGTCGCGGGTGAATTCGCCCTGGGTCAGCGGCACCGTGGTCTTGCCGTTGCTGCAGGTGGCTGCACCGACATCGATCTGCGGGATGCCCGGCTGCAGGGTGAAGTCATGCGCGATGTCCTTGATCGGTGTCTTGCTGCCCTCGTCCATCGCGTTCCAGAAATCGTCGGACACGGTGTTCGAATACGCGTGCTTCTTGATGTAGCGACGCACGCCGGCGCGCCACGCGTTCTCGCCGAGATAGTTCTCCAGCATGTGGATCACCGACTCGCCCTTGGAATAGGTGATGGTGTCGAAAGCCTGGCTGGCCTGCTCCACCGTCGCCACGTGCTGCACGATCGGGTGGGTGGTCGCGATCGCGTCACGGCCCATCGCGCCTTCGCGCACGCCGACCATGTTGATCGCGGTTTCCCATTCCGGATGCAGCTTGGCCGTCGTGCGGCCTTCCATCCACGAGGCGAAACCTTCGTTCAACCACAGGTCGTCCCACCAGCGCATCGTCACCAGGTCGCCGAACCACTGGTGCGCCATTTCGTGCGCATCGGTGGTGAACACGCCGATCTTGTTGCCTTCGGTCGAGACCTTGGGGTCGAGCAGCAGCGCGTATTCGAAGGTGAAGATCGCGCCCCAGTTCTCCATCGCGCTGAAGAACTGGCTCTGGCCCGGCGCGGCGATGTTGTCGAGCTTCGGCAGCGGGAATTTCACGCCGAAGTAGTCGTTGTATTCGTTGATGATCCTGGCGCCCGATTCCAGCGCGAAGTCGGCTTGCGAGACCATGCCCTTCTGGGCGATCACGCCGATTTCGGTGCCGCCGGCGGCCTTGGTCGTCCTGCGCTCGAAATCACCGAGGCCGAAGAACAACAGGTAGGTCGACATCTTCGGCGAGGTTCCGAAGGTCACCCGCTTCATGCCATCACCGGTATCCGTGCTCGACTTGACCGGCATGTTGCTGACCGCCATCTCGTCCTTCGGCACCACGGCGCTGAGGTCGAACACCGCCTTGTAGTTCGGTTCGTCCCAGCTCGGGATGAAGCGGCGGGCGTCCGAATTCTCGAATTGGGTGTAGAGCGCGCGCTTCTTGCCGGCCTTGGTGTCGTAGTCGAGGGCAAAGATGCCGACGGCCTGGGTGCCGATCTTGCCGGTGTAGTGCGTCGACAACACGTAGCGGCCCGGCTTCAGTTCCTTGTCGAAGGTGAAGGTCGCGGTCTGGTTGGCGGCGTCGATGCTGACCTGCGGCGTCATTGCGCCGCCCATGCCGCCAGCCTGCTTGAGGCTGGTCTGCGAGAAGGTCATGTCGATCGCGTTGAGCGTGATTGTCGTGGTCGGCTGGACCACGGCGATGTCGATCGACACCATGCCATCGAAGTTCATGTCCTGCGCATGCGGGGTCACTTCGACCGTGTAGTGCTGCGGCACCACGTTGCGCGGCAACTGGGTGGTCGTGGTGTTGTCGATGTGCGGCAACGCGGACGCGTGTGCGGGCTTGGTGGCGACGTGGGCCTGCCCCGCAAGCGCGGCAGCGATGGCAAGACTGAGGATGCGGGACATGGACGCTCCGGTTCCGTGGGTTGGAAACCGTCAAGTCTGGGCCTGTCCGCATTCATCGCCCACCGCCGGAAGTCATGCTCCGGCGGCGAGGTCACCCATTCAGGCGAATGGATCCTGCAGGATGATGTTCGCGTCGCGGTCGGGGCCGGTCGAGACGATTGCCAGCGGACAACCCGCCAGTTCCTCCAGCGCGCGCAGGTAGGCGCGTGCGGCCGGCGGCAGCTTGTCCCACTCGGTGATGCCGGCGGTCGATTCCTGCCAGCCCGGGAATTCCAGGTAGACCGGCGTGCACTCGTCCCAGCCCTTGGCGTCGAGCGGCGCGTACTCGCTGCGCTTGCCGCGGTATTCGTAAGCGATGCACATCTTCAGCGTTTCCATCCCGTCGAGGATGTCGAGCTTGGTGATGCACAGGCCGGTGATGCCGTTGATCTCGACCGCGCGCTTGAGCGCAACGATGTCCATCCAGCCGCAGCGGCGCGGACGGCCGGTGGTCGCGCCGTATTCCTGGCCGCGATCGCGGATGCCCTGGCCGATGTCGTCATGCAGCTCGGTCGGGAACGGGCCGCCACCGACGCGCGTGGCATAGGCCTTGGCGATGCCGAGCACGTAATCGATCGCGCCGGCGCCGACACCGGTGCCCGCATAGGCGCCACCGACCGTGGTGTTGCTGGAGGTGACGTAGGGATAGGTGCCGTGGTCGATGTCGAGCAGCGAACCCTGCGCGCCTTCGAACAACACCTTGCGGCCCTGCCTGCGGAGATCGTGGAGGATGCCGGCGACGTCCGCCTTCATCGGTTCGACGTACTCGCCGAAAGCCAGCGCTTCGTCCAGCGTCTGCTGGAAATCGACGGCGTCGACCTTGAGGTACTGGGTCAGCACGAAGTTGTGGTAGTCGAGCGCGGCGCGCAGCTTTTCCGCCAATTCGTCGGGATAGTGGAGATCGGCGATGCGGATGCCGCGGCGCGCGACCTTGTCTTCATAGGCGGGACCGATGCCGCGCCCGGTGGTGCCGATCGCCGACTTGCCCGCGGCCTTCTCGCGCGCCTGGTCCAGCGCGATGTGATACGGCATGATCAGCGGCGTCGCCGGCGAAATCTTCAAACGGCTGCGCACTTCCACGCCGTTGCCCTCGAGCTCGGCGATTTCCTTCTGCAGCGCCCCCGGATGCAGGACCACGCCATTGCCGATCAGGCACAGCGCGTCGTCGCGCAGGATGCCGGACGGGATCAGGTGGAGGACGGTCTTCTTGCCGGCGATCACCAGGGTGTGGCCGGCATTGTGGCCGCCCTGGAAGCGCACCACGGCGCCGATGTCCTGGGTGAGCAGATCGACGATCTTGCCCTTGCCCTCATCGCCCCACTGGGCACCCAAAACGACGACCGACTGACCCATTTCTCTAGCTCCAGACGTGGAAAAAGCCGAGGTGAGCCCCGGCTTTTCGATATTGTACGCCTGTCCGGCAAAGACAACCAGATCGAAGCGGCCGCGCGGCCGTCAGTGGGCGTAGCGCAGCGCCTGGAACGCCGGATCGTCGAGCGAAACAGGCTTGCCGGCCAGCCTTGCGCGCCGGTAGGCCATCGCCGCGCGATCGAACGCCGCCGCCTGCGGATCATCACCCACGGCTTCGGCGTAGATGCGCGCCGCCTCGGCGTCGCCTTCGGCCCGGCGTGCATCCGCGCTCTTGCGTGCCGTCGCCCGCAACTGCGTGCTCTCGCCATCGGCCTGCGCAGTCGCCGCCTTGAGGCGGGTCTGCGCATCCACGCGCGCACGCGCGACCAACTCGTCCTGGGCCGCGCGCATGCCGGACTCCACCGTCTTGGCGCCCGCGCTGTCGGCGGGCATGGCGATGCCGGAAATACCGCGATCCACGATCACCAGGCCAAGTTGACCGGCCGCGGCGTCCACCACCGCGGGGTTTGCCCACACCGCCTGGCCACGATCCGCCAGCGCCTGCGCGAACGTCTGTTCGCGCAGGGCCGGGACGACGCCCGATTGCAGGGCGGTCGCGAGCCGCTCCCGTGGCACCGCCGGATTCATGGTCGATACCGCGGCATAGCGCGCGGCATCGGTGACGCGCGCCAGCACCCACGGCGACTGCACCAACTCGCGGCCGTCACTGCTGGAATAGCGCAGCTCCGGTTGCAGCAGCACGCGCGACGGCATGCGCTGCACGCGATCGATCAACGGCCATTTCAGATGCGCGCCGGGACCGATGTTGTTGCGGGTGCCGGCAAGTGGCGACGACACCACCGCCAGCTGGCCGGGATCGACGCGGAAGCCGGCATCGAACACCGTCAACGCCAGCAGGAACAGCAGGAAACTCGCGGCCAGCGATTTCATCGTCGTGCCTCGCCTTGTGGACGACTGCGATCGACGCTGCGATCCACCTCGCGCGAGGCGTCGCGCAACGGCCGTTCGCTGCCCGTCGACGGCGCGGGTGCAGGGCTCGCGGCCGCTGCGCTGGCGGTGACCGGCGGCAGGCTCGCAACGGTGCTGCTGTCGCGTATCGCACCCTGCAATACCACGTCGCGGGTGACGATCGGCGATGCCTTGTACTGCGCGGCCAGCGCACGGAAATGTGCGGCGTCGCCCTGCGCATCGAGGATGCGCGTCGCGCGATCACGTTCGGCAGTCGCGAGCACGGCATCCGCTTCGGCCTGCACCGTCGGCAACTGCTTCGCGGCCTCGGCCCTGACTTCGGCGATCGCGCGTTCCTGGTCGTCCTGGATGGTCTTGAGCGCGTCGCCGGCTTCGCGCACGGCGCTCGGCAGCACCGGCGCCGACCACGTCACCGACAACGGACGGATCCCGAGTCCCGCGCGCTGCGTGCGCGCCTGCAATGCCGTCAGCGCCTGCGGTTCCAGTTGCCCGTTGCGACCACCGAGCGTCGACAACGATCCCGCCGCGACCTGCATCGAGACCGCGTCGCGCGCCATCTTGCGCAAGGCATCCTGCGGCATGTCGCTGCCATTGGCGATGTAACGGATCGGATCGTCGATGGTGTAGCCGATCTGCAGCGGCAGGTCGAACATCGCGGGGTCGCCGACCACCACCGGCAGCGAATCGTCGACGGATTTGCGGGCACCGGTCTCGACACCGATCGCGTGTTCCAGTGGCCACGGCAACTTGAGGTGCACGCCGGGCTGGAGCACGCGCAACGGTTGCCCCAGGCGCGAAATCACCGCCTGGCGACCATCGCCGACCACCACCACGCTGGACAGCGCCAGCCAGGCGGCGAACGCGATTCCGCCCCACAACCATGCCGCGGAACCCGGCAGCCAGTCGCGCAGGTCGAGTCGCGACGGTGGCGGCGCGTCGGCGGGATCACTGTGTTTTCCGGGAGGATTCCAGGCCATCGGGTTTCGTCGGGATGCCTTGCAGGTCGCTCTAGTGTGTCAGATGGGGTCGACTTCGAGGTCAGGCAAGAGCGGCCGCAGCGCGTCGGCGTCGCCGGCCGCGATCAGGCGCAGCGCCTCGGTCTCCGGCAGATCGATGGCCATGTTCCAGCCACCATCGTCATGCGTCTCCGAGCGGATCGCGTCGAGCGCATGCAGGCGCGCGCGCAGGCGACCTGCTTCGGCGGGCAGGTGCAATTCGCCGATCACCCGGCGCAGCGCGAAAATATCGCCCAAAGCGTCACGCAGATGATCGAGCCCGATGCGATCGCGTGCCGACAGCCACACCCGCGGGCGTGCGTCCGTTGGCACATCGCGGCGCGCCGCCGCGCCTTCGATGCGATCGATCTTGTTGAAGACGAGGATCTGCGGCAGGTCGCCGGCGCCGATTTCGGCGAGCACGGCGTCGACCTGGGCGATGCGCTCTTCGCGCAGCGGGTCGGCGGCGTCGATCACGTGCAGCAAGAGATCGGCCTCGCGCGCTTCGCTCAGGGTCGAACGGAATGCGGCCACCAGTTCATGCGGCAGGTCGCGGACGAATCCGACGGTATCGGCGAGGATGGCGCGGCCACCGGGAATGTCGATGCGGCGCACGGTGGGATCGAGTGTCGCGAACAACTGGTCGGCGGCGTAGGCCTCGGCGCCGGTGAGCGCGTTGAACAGCGTCGACTTGCCGGCGTTGGTGTAGCCGACCAGGGCGACGCGCGGCAGTTCGCTGCGGGTACGCGCGCGACGCATCTGGGTGCGCTGTACCTCGACCTTGTCGAGCTTGCGCTGCAATTGTTCCAGTCGCGTCTGCAGCAGACGGCGGTCGGTTTCCAGCTGGGTTTCACCGGGACCGCGCAGGCCGATCGAACCGCCGCGCTGGCGCTCCAAGTGAGTCCAGCCGCGCACCAGGCGCGTCGCCACATGCTTCAGCTGCGCCAGTTCGACCTGCAGCTTGCCTTCGTGCGATTGCGCGCGCTGGGCGAAGATGTCGAGGATCAATCCGGTGCGGTCGACCACGCGCCGTTGCAGCGCGCGTTCGAGGTTGCGCTCCTGCACCGGGCTCAACGCATGGTTGACGAGAACGAGATCGGCGCCGCTGGCGTCCGCGATCACCTTCAGTTCCTCGACCTTGCCTTCGCCGATCAGCGTTGCCGCGTTCGGTCGATCGATGCGCGCATTGGCGCTGGCGACGACATCCGCGCCAGCGGAACGCGCCAGTTCGACGAACTCCTCCAGCACATCGTCTTCGAGACGATTGCCGCGGTGCGGTTGCACCAGCAGCGCGTGTTCACCCTTGTGTTTCCGTTCGAACAATGCCGTTCCCGTCAGCCGCGCGGCGGCAGGTCGTCTTCGTCTTCGTCGTCGTAATCGCCGTCCTCGTCCTCGTCGTCATGATCATGGTCATCCGCACCCATGTTGCGCGACGCCGAATCCTGCTGGACGTAAGCGCCGGTCGGCCCCACGCGCACGGCGCGCGCCGGCACCACGGTGGAGATCGCGTGCTTGTATACCATCTGGCTGGTGGTTCCGCGCAGCAGGACCACGAACTGGTCGAACGATTCGATGGTGCCCTGAAGCTTGATGCCGTTGACGAGATAGACCGACACCGGAACGCGTTCGCGGCGCAGGACATTGAGGAAGGGATCTTGCAGGGACTGCGGCCGGGGGGCCTGGAAATTGCGCTGCTGCATGGGGAAAAGTCTCTTGGGGAAAAGTCGTTATCGGCCCGCGTCTGTAGCGCGGTACGGGTAGTCTACCGGAAGCCGGCAAAACGCCCGCCCAACGACGTTCCGCGCAGGAACAACGCGATCGCATCGACCAGCTGCCCACGCTCGTGCCGGACGTCGAAACGGCGCAAGTCCAGCTGCCCGCGCAGCCATGTCATCTGGCGCTTGGCGAGCTGGCGGGTGGCGAAAATGGCGCGGTCGCGGAATTGCGCGGCATCTCCATTGCCATCCAGGTATTCCCAGGCCTGGCGATAGCCCACCGCGCGGACGGCGGGAAGATCGAGCGGCGCCGGATGCCGCGCCAATTGCGGCAGTGCGCGCAGGTTTCGCAATTCCTCGAGGAAGCCGCGTTCCAGCATCAGGTCGAACCGCTGTTCGATGCGCGCGTGCAGTTCCTCGCGCGACGTCGGCACCAGCGCCAGCTTCAGCACCCGCACCGGCCAACGCGGCGCGTGCAGATGCTCCGCCTGCCATTGCGTGATCGGCTTGCCGCTGAGGCGGAACACTTCCAGCGCGCGCTGGATGCGCTGCGGATCGCTGGCGTGGATGCGCGCGGCCGCCGCGGGATCGACTTGCGCGAGCTCGGCATGCAGGGCCGGCCAGCCGCGTCGTTCGGCTTCGGCGGCGATGGTTGCACGCATATCGGCATCGGCGCCCGGCATCGGCGCAAGCCCCGAGAACAATGCATGTGCGTAGAGACTGGTGCCGCCGGCGAGGATCGGCAACGCGCCGCGTTCGACGATGCCGGCGACGGCGGATTTCGCATCCTCGACGAATTCCGCGACCGAATACGGCTGCCAGGGATCGCGGATGTCGACCAGATGATGCCGAACACGTTGCTGCTCTTCCCTGCTCGGCTTGGCCGATCCGATGTCGAGTCCGCGATAGACCAGCGCCGAATCGATGCTGACGATTTCGCCACCGAGGCGTTCGGCGAGCTCCAGCGCCAGGTCGGTCTTGCCCGATCCGGTCGGCCCGAGCAGCGCGATCGCAATCGGGCGTGCGTCAGCGCTCATCGTCGCGCCGGCATCTTCACGTCAACCCTTGCGCGCCAGCATGCTGTGGCCGCGCGCGTAGGCGAAATACACCACGACGCCGATCGCGTTCCAGGTCAGGAACCAGAGTTGCGTCTTCTGCGGCAGGCTCCAGAACAGATACAGGCAGCCGAGGATGGCGAGCGGTCCGACCAGCCAGGCCAGTGGCGTGCGGAAATTGCGCGGACGATCCGGTTCGCGCTTGCGCAGCACCAGCAGGCAAGCGCCGACGGCGATGAAGGCCGCCAGCGTGCCGGCATTGGCCAGCGCCGCGATTTCATCCAGCCGCGCCACGCCGGCCAGCGCGGCGACCAGCACGGCGGTGAAGGCGGTGATCGCGATCGGCGTGCCGGTGCGCGCGTTGACCTTCGACAGCCCGCGCGGCAACAGGCCGTCGCGCGACATCACGAAGAAGATGCGGCTCTGGCCATAGAAGAACGCCAGCAATACCGTCGGCAACGCGATGATCGCGACGACGCCGATCAGGAAGGCGACGGTGCCGTGGCCGAGTTCGCGCATGATCAGCGCGAGTGGCTCCGCGCTCTTGCCGAACACGCCGAAATTCAGCGCGCCGATCGCCGCCACTGCCACCAGCATGTAGATGAGCGTGCAACCGATCATCGAGCCGACGATGCCGATCGAGAGGTCACGCCCGGGATTCCTGGTTTCTTCCGCCGCGGTGGAAATCGCGTCGAAGCCGTAGAAAGCGAAGAAGATGATCGCCGCCGCTGCCATCACCCCGCGTTCGACGCCATCCGCACCCATCGTTTTCGGGAACCCGTAGGGCATGAACGGATGCAGGTTGTCGGCGTTGAACGCCGGCAACGCCACCGCGACGAAGATCGCCAGCGCGATCAGCTTGAACACCACCAGGAATGCGTTGACCGTCGCGCTTTCGCGCGTTCCCGCCATCAACGCAGCGGCAACCACGAACACGATCAAGACTGCAGGCAGATTGATCACGCCACCCGCGTGCGGACCGGCGGCGAGCGCCTTCGGCAAGGCCACGCTCCAGCCCATGTTGTGCTGCAGCCAGTCAAGGAAGCCAACGAAATAGCCCGACCAGCCAACGGCGACGGTGCTCACCACCAGTGAATATTCGAGGATCAGGCTCCAGCCGATGATCCATGCCAGGCCTTCGCCCAGCGCCGCGTAGCTGTAGGTATAGGCACTACCGGCCGCCGGCATCATCGTCGACAGTTCGGCGTAGGCCAGCGCCGCGCAGGCGCAAACCACGCCGGCGATCAGGAACGACAGCAGCACCGCCGGACCGGCCTTGTCGGCGCCGACGCCAATCAACGTGTAGATACCGGTGCCGACGATGGCACCGATGCCGAGTGCGACCAGATGCGGCCACGACAGGGTCGGCACCAGCTTGCGGCCTTCCTCGTGCTCGGTGATGCGATTGATGTCCTTGCGGCGAAGCAGGCTTTGCATGGGATAGCGTCCGATCGGGCGTGCACGCGGCACAGCTGTGCACAGGCACGGAGCCCGAAGCTTAGTCGAAACCCCTCGACAACGGCCGGGTCGCGATGCTCAGGCGTCGTCCGGCCAGGCAATCCCGGGCTTTTGCGATGCCGCCCGCGGCATCGGTACCGCGGCAACGGCTTCCCACACTTTCAGGGCGTCGACGGTCGCGGCGACATCGTGCACGCGCATGATCCTTGCGCCGCGCTGGGCGGCGACCACATGGGCAGCGATCGATCCCGCCACGCGATCGTCGGGAGCATCGCGCCCGGTCAGGATGCCGATGGTTTTCTTGCGCGACATCCCGGCCAGCACCGGCACGCCGAGTTCGGTGAATCGCTGCAATTGCGCCAGCAATTGCAAGTTGTGCTCGAGCGTCTTGCCGAAGCCGAAACCGACATCGACCACGATCCGCTTGCGTTCGATGCCTGCCATCTCGCAAGCGAAGATGCGTTCGGCGAGGAAACGATGGACCTCGGCGACCACGTCGTCGTAGCGCGGATGGTCCTGCATCGAACGCGGTTCGCCCAGCATGTGCATCACGACGACCGGCACGCCGAGTTCCGCCGCGGCATCGAGTGCGCCGTCGCGGCGCAGGGCATACACGTCGTTGATCATGCCGGCGCCGGCGGCGACCGCCGCGCGCATCACTTCCGGCTTCGAGGTGTCGACACTGACCGGGATCGACACCTGTTTCGCCAGCGCCTCGATCACCGGGATCACCCGCCGCAGTTCTTCCTCAGCCGAAACGTCTTCCGCGCCCGGACGCGTCGATTCACCGCCGATGTCGAGGATGTCCGCGCCCTCTTCCGCCAGCTTCAATCCATGCGCGATCGCGCCATCAACGGTGTCGTGGCGACCACCGTCGGAAAACGAATCGGGCGTCACGTTGACGATGCCCATCACCCGCGCGCGATCGAGCTTGAGGATGCGGCCGGCGCAATCGAGTCGGGGCGTGGTATCGAACATGCTGGATCGGCAAAAAGGAAAGGCCAGACGCGAGTCTGGCCTTTCGATCATCCACTGGCAATGCGGGATTCTCAGGTCTGTTCCGCAGGTCCGCCGATCGCCGGTGCCGGCTTGGTCGAATCGCCGCCCTTGCCGCCATCGACGCGCCCGCCCTTGTCGACCCAGCCCGCCGGCGGATTCGGCGTGCGGCCTTCCATGATCGCCTTGACCTGGTCGGAATCAATGGTTTCCCATTCCATCAGCGCGGCGGTCATCGCTTCGACGCGATCGCGCTTTTCTTCCAGGATCGCGCGGGCGACGCCGTACTGCTGGTCGAGGATACGGCGGATCTCGGCATCGACCTTCTGTTGCGTGGCCTCGGAAATCGTCTTGT
>JAEKKW010000046.1 GCA_019510195.1 Lysobacterales bacterium
ACCTGTACCCCCCGGCTTCGGGTTATACGCTGGACGACATCGTCGGCCAGTGGACCTACAGCCAGCTCAGTCCGTTCATCCAGGACACCTGGCAGGTCAACGATCGCCTGTCGATCCAGTACGGCCTGCGCGCGGACATCCCGCATGCGTCGAAGAAGCCGGTGTATAACGCGACGTTCTCCAATGCGTTCGGCTATGCCAACAACACCACGGTGGGCGCGAAGAATTACGTGATCGAGCCGCGTTTCTCGTTCAACTACACCTTCAACACCAAATACCAGACGCAGCTGCGTGGTGGCGTCGGCCTGTTCCAGACCTCGCCGCCGACGGTATGGATGACCAATCCGTACCAGAACAACGGCGTGACGCTGCGCAACTACACCTCGTTCTCTCCGGCGACGGCGCCGTTCAGTCCCGATCCGATGAACCAGCCGATTCCGACCGGCAACCCCGGCGCGGGTTCGATCGACGTGATCGATCCGGACTTCAAGCTGCCGACGGTGTGGAAGGCCAATCTGTCGATCGATCGCCAGACGCCGGTGTGGGGCCTGGTGGCTTCGGCCGAATACCTGCACATCCAGGTGCGCGATGCCATCCTCTACAAGGCCGCCAACTTCGGTGCGCCGACCGGCACGCTGCCCGATGGTCGCCTGCAGTACTGGAAGGTTCCCGGCGAAGCGCCCAAGCCGGCCGACGCGCTGGCCAATGCCAACGCCGCCTTCAGCAAGCAATCGACGCTGCTCACCAATACCCGCAAGGGCAAGTCGGACAGCCTGACGCTGTCGCTGACCAAGCCGTTGTCGCACGGGTTCTCCGGCAGCCTCAGCTACACGCTGAGCCATGCCACCGATGTCGATCCGGGCACCGACACCATCGCCTACAACGGATATTCGCGCGTCGCCCGTATCAATCCCAATACGGATCTCGCGGCGGTTTCGAACTACAACGTGCCGCGCACGGTGAAGCTGGCACTGAATTGGGAGCACAAGTTCTTCGGCAACTATCGCACCCAGGCGTCGCTGTTTTATGCCGGTCGCAGCGGCAGCCCGTACACCTGGATGTATTCCAACGATGCCAACGGCGACAGCGTGAGCGGCTGGGATCCGGTCTACATCCCGAGCGTCAACGATCCCAAGGTCGCCTATGCCGCCGGCACCAGCGCCAAGGCCATCGGCCAGTTCCAGGACTACCTCGCGGGCGATTACTACCTGGCCACCCATCGCGGCCAGATCGCCGCCCGCAACGGCGCGCGCGCGCCCTGGAGCAACACGCTGGACTTCGGCTTCACCCAGGAACTGCCGGGCATCTTCAAGGGCAACAAGGGCGAATTCCGCCTCGACTTGCACAACCTGCTCAACCTGGTGAACAAGCACTGGGGCCAGACCTCGTACACCGGCACCTATCCGACCCGCAATCTGGTTGGCTATTCCGGCGTGAACGCACAGGGCCAGTACGTGTATTCGCTGCCGACCGACAAGGCCGGCAACTTCAGCCCGCAGGCGCTGCAGGTGTATGACGGCGGCTTCTACGATCCCAGCCGCGTGGTGTCACGCTGGTCGCTGATGGCGACGGTGCGCTACACGTTCTGACGGGAAGGTAAAATGGCGGCTCGTCAGTCAGCGAGCCGCCTTCTCTTGAGCGCCGAATCTTCCGCATCCCGCGCCCCCGGCCCGGTTTCCATCCGCCAGGCCGATCTGATCCAGTCCGTCGCCGATGCCCTGCAGTACATCAGCTATTTCCATCCGGCCGACTACATCCGCAACCTGACGGCGGCATATGAGCGCGAGGAATCGCCGGCGGCCAAGGACGCGATGGCGCAGATCCTGGTCAATTCGCGCATGTGCTACGAAGGCCATCGCCCGATCTGCCAGGACACCGGCATCGTCACCGTGTTCCTGAAGATCGGCATGGACGTGCGCTGGGACGATGCCACCATGGGCGTCGAGGACATGGCCAACGAAGGCGTGCGCCGCGCCTACAACGACCCCGACAACAAGTTGCGCGCCTCGGTGCTGGCCGATCCCGCCGGCAAGCGCCGCAACACCGGCGACAACACGCCTGCCGTGGTGAACGTCAGCGTGGTGCCCGGCAATACCGTCGAGGTGATCGTCGCGGCCAAGGGCGGCGGTTCCGAAGCGAAATCGAAGTTCGCGATGCTCAATCCGTCCGATTCGATCGTCGACTGGGTGTTGAAGACGGTGCCGACGATGGGCGCCGGCTGGTGTCCGCCCGGCATGCTCGGTATCGGCATCGGGGGCACCGCCGAGAAGGCGATGCTGCTGGCCAAGGAATCGCTGATGGAGCCGATCGACATCACCGACCTGCAGGCACGCGGGGCATCGAACCGCGCCGAGGAATTGCGCCTCGAGTTGTACGACAAGGTCAACGCGCTCGGCATCGGCGCGCAGGGCCTGGGTGGATTGACCACAGTGCTCGACGTCAAGGTCAAGGATTACCCGACCCATGCCGCCAATCTTCCGGTGGCGATGATCCCGAATTGCGCCGCCACTCGCCACGCGCATTTCGTGCTCGACGGCAGCGGTCCGGTCACGCTCGATCCGCCGTCGTTCTCCGACTGGCCGCAGATCGCCTACGACGCCAGCAAGGGTCGCAAGGTGAATCTCGATACGGTGACGAAGGAAGAGATCGCGTCGTGGCAGCCGGGCGAGACCCTGCTGCTCAACGGCAAGCTGCTCACCGGTCGCGACGCCGCGCACAAGCGCATGGTCGACATGCTCGACAAGGGCGAAACGCTGCCGGTCGACCTCAAGGGCCGCTTCATCTACTACGTCGGTCCGGTCGATCCGGTGCGCGATGAAGTCGTCGGTCCCGCCGGTCCGACCACCGCCACGCGCATGGACAAGTTCACCCGCCAACTGCTGGAGCAGACGGGCCTGGTCGGCATGGTCGGCAAGGCCGAGCGCGGTCCCGCCGCGATCGACGCCATCCGCGACAACGGCGCGGTCTACCTGATGGCGGTCGGTGGTTCGGCCTATCTCGTCTCCAAGGCGATCAAGGCCGCCAAGGTGCTGGCGTTCGAGGATCTCGGCATGGAAGCGATCTACGAATTCGAAGTCGAGGACATGCCGGTCACCGTCGCGGTCGACAGCCGCGGCAGCTCGGTGCACCAGACCGGCCCGCGCGAATGGCAGGCGAAGATCGGCAAGATCCCGGTGGTGGTTGCGTAAGGAGCAGGACATGTTCATCAATCACATCGTGCTCGGTGCCAACGACATCGATGCCTCGAAGAAGTTCTATGACGCCATCCTCGGCGCATTGGGCGTGCCGCCCGGCGTCATCGATGCGAAAGGGCGGGCTGTGTATCAGCATGATGGCAACCGGCTGGTGATCACCCGACCAGTCGATGGCCAGCCCGCGACCCACGGCAACGGCACCACGATCGGGTTCCGCGCTGCATCGCCCGCAGCCGTCGATGCGTGGCACGCAGCCGGCGTCGCCAACGGCGGTACCAGCATCGAGGATCCGCCCGGCATTCGTCATGGCACCGAGAATCGCGTGCTGTACCTGGCCTACTTGCGTGATCCCGGCGGCAACAAGCTGTGCGGCTTCCATCGCATCAGCCCACCCTGATCGACCGTCGGCAGCGGGCGAGGGCGCGGGACCCAGGGTATAGACAAAATTTTCTAGACAAATAGTTCTAGATGGCGTAGGGTGCCTGTTGTCGCAACCAGCGGGCACCACGATGGGCAATGGCAAGCGTCTTCCCAAACCTACTCCGGCGGAACTCGAGCTGCTGCGCATGTTGTGGGCGCTCGGCCCGTCTTCGGTAAAACAGGTGCACGAAGCGCAGCAGCGCGAGCGCCCGGATATCGGTTACGCGAACGTGTTGCGGCTGATGCAGATCATGCACGGCAAGGGCTTGCTCAATCGCGACGAAAGCCAGCGCTCGCACGTTTACTCGGCTGCACAGAAACAAGGCTCGATGCAGACGAAGTTGCTTGACGACTTCATCCACAAGGCATTTTCTGGTTCCGGCAAGGACCTGGTGATGGCCGCGTTGCGGGGCGACAGCGTGAGCGAAGCCGAGCGCGAAGAAATCCAGCGTTTCCTCGAGGAAACCCGCAATGACTGACCTCGTCTCCGCAGATGCGATCGCCGCAGGGGTTCCGTTGCTGGCTGCCACGCTCCTGCATTTCTTCTGGCAGGGCGCGCTGATTGGTGCGCTGGCGTGGATGTCGTTGCTGGCCTTGCGTCCGGTCCGCCCGCAAGTGCGTTATGCAGTCGCTTGTCTTGCATTGCTCGCTTGCCTGGTGGTGCCGGCGCTGACGTTCGCGAAGCTGTATGTCGCGAGCGTGTCCACGCCGATCCAGGCAACTCCGCTTGCATCCGCCGTTGCCGGTTCCGCCGGTTCGGCGCAAGCGGGAATCCCGCTATTGGCGTCGCTGCCGCCCCCTTCGTACTCCATGTTCTCGTGGATTGTCGTGTCGTGGGCGGTAGGCGCCTCCGTGTTCGCCTTGCGCATGGTCTGCGGCCTGTGGTGGGTGCGCCGCTTGCGCACGAGTGCCGCATGCGTCGATGCACGGCGCTGGCAGGCCTGCGTGGATGCGTTCGCGCGGGGCTTCGGAATGCGCCGACGGGTCGCGGTGCGGATGATTGAAGACGGCGACAGCCCGCTATCGGTGGGCTGGTGGAAACCGGTGGTGCTGCTGCCTGCAGCCATCGCCGCGAACATGCCGGCGACCTTGCTTGAGGCCCTGGTCGCGCACGAGCTTGCGCACATCCGCCGCCACGATTACCTGGTCAACCTGCTGCAGGGTGCGATCGAAGCGCTGCTGTTCTATCACCCGGTGGTGTGGTGGTTGTCGCGACGAATCCGCATCGAGCGCGAACTGGTCGCCGACGATCTCGCCGTGCAACAACTCGGCGATCCGCGCCGCCTTGCCGTCGCGCTTTCCGAACTCGACCGCATGAACATCGCGCGGTTGCCCACCCCCAACTTCGTACCCGCGCAAGCCGCGCATGGAGGTCAACTCATGTCCCGCATCAGGCAATTGCTTCGCCCCGAACGTCGCGTCGGCGGTAGTGCCGTGCTGGTACCGGTCGTCGGTATCCTCGCGCTGGGCATCGCCGTCCAGGCGTATGCCAAATTCGACGCGCATGCGCAGCCACGGGAGTCGCGTAGCGGAGCTGCGCCTCCGCCGTCACTCCAGGCCACTCCGGCCGCAGTCACGAAGAAGGTTGCGATCATCCACGACGATGCTTATGACGGTTACGCGCTGGTCCACAAGCGCGACGGCAGGCTCTCGCTCATCGGCAACTCCGTTGATTCGAGGGACATCGACAGCACCACCCGCGGAATCGCAGGCGACTTCCTCTGGTTCCGCAAGGGTGGCAAGGCCTATGTCGTGCGTGATGTCGCGACGCTGGCCCGCGTGGAAAAGGCCTGGGCTGCACTGCAGCCCCAGCAGGCGAAGATCCACGACCTGCAGGCGCAGATGGCACCGCATGAGCAGGAAATCGAAGCGCTCAACAAGCGCATGGATGACATGCAGGCGAAGTCGGTGCAAATGCCGGAGACGCGAGGTGCGGAACTCGACATGCAGAAGCTGGCCGAACAACAGCGCGGGCTGGCGGAACAGCAACGCCAGCTGGCGTTGCGGCAAATGCAGTCAGGCGACGATCGACGCAATGCGCTCGATCGCCAAATGGAACAACTCTCCATGCGGCAGGAAGCATTGAACAAGCAAATGGAACGTCATTCCATCGCACTGCAAGCCCGGCATGACGACATGCAAGCCGAGAGCGCAAAAGTGCAAGCGATCGCCCGCGAGATGGACGCTGCCGCCAAGCCAATGGACGCCATTGGCAAGCAGATGGACGCCGTGGGCAGGGAGATGGATCGGCAGGCCCGCGTCATCGAGAAACAAGTGCGCGTGCTGATCGATGAGGCCGTGCGGAACGGGCTGGCGCAACCGGCGCCTTCCCGGCAATAACTGCATTCATTGCTTCGGCCGATGCCTCAGTACCACTCCAGCAGCGACACGCCGAGGCCGATGTAGGTCGCGCGGTGGTTGTAGTCGATCATGCTTTCGCCGTAACCGTCGAACAGCTGGAAGTGGCCGCGCAGCTGGCGGGTGATCGGGAAGCCCCAGTCGAACTGCACGGCGCCGTGCGAACGATCACCGCCGCGCAGGGAATGGCGCGCCGTCAGCGAGAACTCGTTGCGGCCGACCGTGTGCACCACGGTCACGTCGCCGCGCCCCATGTAGTCCTGGATGTCCGGGTTGTCGTCCTTGCCACTGCTTTCGGGGATGCGGAACCATGGCCGGAACATCAGCGACCAGTTGTCGCGATCGAAGCCGATGTTGGTCACCACCCGGTTCCAGCTGCGCGACAGTGGATCGGCGCGACCGTTCGACTGGTGGTTGACGCCGATGCCCGCCAGTCGGCCCTTCCAGCCGGCGATCTGGTAGTTGGTGCGGAACACCAGCAGCACTTCGGGTTCGTAGTTGGTTTCGCGGAACGGCCGCGAATTGCCCGAGTTGTAGACCTGCCAGCGCGAACTCTGGGTATAGCCCATCCACACGTCGCCGTTGTCGCCGAACAGGTTCTCGATCGCCTTGGTCTTGAAGCTGAGCTGGAACTTGGCCTCGATCTTCTGCAGGTCCTGCGGCGTCGTCACCACGTTGTTCGGGTTCGGCGAGTGCGGCAGCGTGTTGGGTTGGTTGGTCCAGAATACCGGCAGC
Organism: Lysobacterales bacterium; assembly: GCA_019510195.1. Taxonomy (GTDB): domain Bacteria; phylum Pseudomonadota; class Gammaproteobacteria; order Xanthomonadales; family Xanthomonadaceae; genus Solilutibacter. The sequence goes on from JAEKKW010000046.1 coordinate 6,708, forward strand.
AGATATACCGGCTTGTAGGCACGGAAATTCCAGGTGCCGAGCTTGGAGCCTTTCGCCAGTTCCCAGCGGCGATCGAGCAGCGAGCCCTTGCCGGCATTGGCGATGGCGTCATCGCTGTCCGATTCGGAGGCATACAGGTCGCTGCGCGGGCTGGCCGCGCGTTCGGCGGCCAGCGCCGCCTCTTGTTGCTTCGCCTGCGTGGCCGCGGCATCGGCAGCGGCAGGGGTGGAGGGCGCGCGCTTGGCGATCGTGTCGTAACAGGCGAGGCGATCCCTGTCGGATTCGATCGCGGTGCAGGCCGAGATGTCCGGCCGCGGTGCCGATGGCACCGTCTGCGCCTGCACGGAGGCGTGGGCCAGCGCGATCGCGACGGCGGGAATGGAGAGCGCATGGGTGCGTGTCATCACTCGGCAGCCTTTGGGTCGAGCAGGTTGCGGCCATCTTCCACGGTATGCGCATCGTGCACCGACGCATCCAGCGTGCGGTCGGCGGAGGTGTCGCGCGGCTGGTGGATCTCGTGGACGGCTGCAGCATCGATGCCAGCGTCCTCGACCCGCACCAGGCGAATCGATTGCACCGGCGACGGCGGGACGATGCCGGCCTTGCGCAGTTTTCGCCGCACCTGGCGCATCGCCTCGCTGCGCGTCTTCGAAAGGTCGTTGTTGCGTTGGTCGATCCAGCCGAAATACTGCATCGTCGCGCCGTCGTTGGATATTTCCCGGATCAGCGCAGTCGGCGCGGGATCGCCAAGCACGCCATCGACGGCGCGGACCGCCTCGATCCCGATGTCCATCGCTTCGTTCCACGAACTGCGGGTATCGATCACCGTGGTGAAATCGAAGCGCCGGCGCGGGTTGCGGGTGAAGTTGGTCAGCACCGATTTGAACACCAGCGCATTGGGCAATTGCAGGTTCAGCCCGTCGGCGGTGATGAGGATGGTCGCGCGCGATGTCAGCGCGACGATCCGCCCTTCGTTGCTGTCGATGCGCACGGTGTCGCCAGGTGCGAATGGCTGGCGGATCGACAACAGGATGCCGGAGACGTAGTTCTCGGCGATGTCCTTGAAGGCGAAGCCGAGCACCAGTCCGACCACGCCGGCCGATCCCAACACCGCACCCACCAGCGAGGTCGCGCCGAGCAGGTCGAGCGCGATCAACACGCCGCCCAGGATCACCAGCGTCTTGACGATATTGCGCAGCAGGCCGTCCATGTAGGGGTTGTGGCGGCTCAGGCGCTTGAGCAGCAGCATGCGCCCGCTGATGAATCCGCCCAGCCAGGCCGCGATCGCCACGATCAGCACCGCCACCAGCAGCAGCGGCAGGCTGACGATCAGTCGCACCAGTTTGGCCTGGACCTCGTCGAGGGCGCTACGGAAACGCACCGGCAGGTCCGGGTTCAACGCGATTTCGTTGTCGACCTGCTTCACCCCGGCGACGCCGGCGGCGATATCCGTGGCCACCTTGCGCTGGGACAGGTCGATCACTTGTCCGCTCAGGGTGACCACGCCGCCTTCCGCGCTTGCGCGAACCTCGCGCAAGGCAGGTTGCGCGGCAAGCAGTTGCGCGATCTGGCGTTGGAGATGGACGTCGATGGGCGCGGATTGCGCCGCCAGCGGCAGCGACAGGGTCAGCAGCAGCGCGAAGAGGAAGGTGCGGAAGCGGGCGGTCGTCATGCCGGTATTGTGCAGGCTGGGCACTGCCGCCGGCATCAGCGCGTGAGCCACCAATCGAATGCGAACAGGCCCAGCATCAGTCCGGCGATGGCGAGCTTGAGCGCGATGCCCAGCGCAATGCCGAGCCAGGTGCCGATTCCGATCTTCGTTGCTGCCCCGAGATCCGCTTGTGCCAGGCTGCGCCGATGCAGCAGTTCGCCGGCCAGTGCGCCGACGAAGGGGCCGAGGAAGAGCCCGACCGGAAAGAACACGAAGCCGCCTGCCAGCATCCCCAGGGCCGCGCCGATGGTCGCCGTGCGACTGGCGCCGACCCGCCTGGCGCCATGGGCGGCGGCCCAGTAATCCACCACCAGCGAGACCAGGGTGAGCAGGCCGAGCAGTGCCAGCATGGGCCAGCCGACGTGCTGGAAACCGTCCGCCCAGGCCGAAATCAGCAGTCCGGCGAACACCAGCGGCAAGCCGGGCAGGGCCGGCAAAATCACTCCGACCAGTCCGGCAAGCACCAGAATCGCTGCAACTATTTGAAAAACAATGGAATTGTCCATATTCATGGGCTCGATACCGGATTTTGCGCGAATGTCAAGAATGTGATTGATTTTTAACGGAAGCGGAGTTACCGTGCGCTTGCTGAGTTTCAAGGGTCACCGTGAATCGTGGCCCGCCGGTGCGTCAGATCGCGTGATTTGCTCATCGTTGCCCGTTCCTCCTTGCGACCAGCATTAAATCGCTAAATAACGTTACAAGGAGCAACACCGATGTCGAACCGCGAAGTTGGAACCGTCAAATGGTTCAACGATGCCAAGGGCTTTGGCTTTATCAGCCGCGAAAATGGCGAGGACGTGTTCGTGCACTTCCGCGCCATCCAGATGCCCGGCTTCAAGAGCCTGAAGGAAGGCCAGCGTGTCAGCTTCACCGTCGTCCAGGGCCAGAAGGGCCTGCAGGCCGACGCTGTCGAAGCCGCGTAAGCAACCGACGCATCAAGCAATATGGAAAAGGCCCGCGCAAGCGGGCCTTTTCTTTGCATGGCGATATTGCTTCAGCGCGCCCATGCGCGACCGTTGGTGACGCGCACCGGCGTTCCTTCCTGGATGCCGCCAAGGTCGGATTGCGAAACGGTCACGAAACGTCCGTCGTCCATGCGCACGGTCACGTTGTACTGGCCCTGGTTGCGATTCTGCTGGATCGCGTTGCCGACCAGCGCGCCCGCAGCGGCACCGGCAACCGTGGCGACGTTCTTGTTGCGCTGCTTGTTGGTGTTTTGCCCGGCGATTTCACGGCCGGCGACCGCGCCGACGATGCCGCCGATGACGGCGCCCGTTGCCGGATTCGCGCTCGACCCTTGCCCCATCTCGATGCGGGTAACGACGCCGCAATCGCTGCAGTATCCCTGGTTATAGCCGCCGTTGCCGTATCCATTGTTGCCGTAGCCGGTGTTGCCGTAGCCCGGACCGGTGGTCGCGCATGCGCCAAGAGTCAGGGCCGCGCTGGTGGCGAGGAGTGCATTACGCAGGTTCATGTCAATCTCCATGTGGGAGGGAGGGCGTAAGACCGATCATGGCACGCGCCCGTGAATGGGCTGCAAACCGCAAATGAAAACGGCGCCCGGGCGCCGTTTTCGTCAGCCCGCGTTCACCGCCGTGCAGGCGGCTTCACATGGTCACTTGTTGAAATCGTCGTGACAGGCCTTGCATTGATCATCGATCAGCGCAATCGCCTGCTTCACGCCTGCACAGTTCATCGGCGGCGAGGCCAGCGACGCATCCAGCACCCTGCGGAAATCGCTGGCGTGCTTGACGAAGCGATCATCCCTGGCAAGATCGGGGAAGGCGGATTCGAGGTCGTCGGCGGTACGGCGCAGGGTCTGCAGGTGCGGGATGGTGTCGGTTGCCGCGCAGCGATTCTGTTCGAGATTGTGCTTCAGTGCGGTCATGTGGAACTTCTGCACCGTCATGATCGCCTTCGGGAAGGGATCCTGGCGCGCCTGCCAGGCGCGGACGAGCATCACGGTGGCGATGATGCCGATCACCAGTCCGAGCAGCCAGATGAAGAAATACCGCATGCTCGCCGAGCCGCTCTTGGGCGATTCCGGGGCGGGTGTGGACATCGTGCATCCCTCCTTGTTGATGTGGCCGAACCTTAGCATGGCCGCCTGCCGGTCTGGCCGCCGGTAAAATGCGCGAATGAGCGATTTGCGGGAACGATTCGGCGGCATCGACCGCCTCTATGGCAGCGGTGCGCTGCAACGGTTCGACGCTGCCCGGGTGGCGGTGGTCGGGATCGGTGGCGTCGGCTCGTGGGCGGTGGAGGCGTTCGCGCGCAGTGGCATCGGCCACCTGACCCTGATCGACGCCGACGACCTCTGCGTTTCCAACACCAACCGCCAGTTGCCGGCGCTGGAAGGCATGTACGGCCATTCGAAGGTGGAGGCGATGGCTGCGCGTTGCCGCGCGATCCACCCCGGTATCCGTATCGATGCCGTGCAGTCGTTCCTGACGCCGTCGAACATGGAGGAGTTGCTGGGCGGCGGCTTCGACCTGGTGCTGGATGCCTGCGACAGCTTCCGCGCCAAGGTCGAGCTGATCGCGTGGTGCCGGCGCCGCAAGCAGCCGATCATCACTGTCGGCGCGGCGGGCGGGCGCAGCGATCCGACACAGGTCCGCGTGCGCGACCTGTCGCGGACGGAACACGACGCGATGCTGTCGCTGATCCGCAAGAAGCTGCGTGGCGAATTCAATTTCCCCAAGAACCACGCGCGCTATTTCGGCGTGCCGGCGGTGTATTCGCTGGAGAACGTGCGCTATCCGCAGGCCGATGGCAGCGTCTGCGGGGTGCGGCCGCAGCTCGGCAAGGACGATGCGCTGAAGCTCGATTGCGGTGCCGGACTCGGCGCGGCGACGCACATCACCGGGACGTTCGCGTTCGCGGCGGTCGGCAAGGCGCTGGAGATGTTGCTGAAGGCGCAAAGCTCGCACGCGCTGTCTCAGCGGGAGGCCAGTCCGGTGCGCGGGACGCCGTGAATCCGTCCATGTAGGCTCGTGCGCGTCATCCATGACGCGCAACGCCCGCTTACCGGACTGGCCACCCACTGAGCGCGCGTGTTGTTGCTTTGTGGAGGAGAAGCGAAAAGCTCGCCACCGGCAGCGCCGGCGCGGTTCGTCCGTGTGGCCGACCATACGAGGCATGGATGCCGAGTCGAGCCCCCATGGATGGGTTCACGGCGTGTCGGCCATACGGACAACCGACGCAAGGCGCTACCCCGGGCGATGCTTTTCGCCAAGCCAGCACATGCCCTGAACGCTGCAGCTACTTTAGCTTCGCTGCAGTTTCAGCAGCTGCATCGCGTTTGCCGTGGTGACAGTGGCGATGGCCTCGGGCGATTCGCCGCGCAGCTCCGCAATCGCTGCAAGGATTGCTGTGAGTCGCGCCGGCTCGTTGCGCTGGCCACGCCAACCGGAATCGGGCTGGTCGGGCGAATCGGTTTCCAGCACCAGATGCTCCAGTGGCATCGTCGCGACAAGCCCGCGCAGGCGCTGCGCGCGTTCGTAGGTCACCGGCCCGCCGATGCCGAGCAGGAAGCCCATCTTCCACAACTGCTGCGCCTGCTCGCTGCTGCCGGCGAAACTGTGGACGATGCCACGCAGTCCGTCGATTTTCTTCAGGCTGGCGATCACCGCATCGACTGCGCGGCGTGCATGCACGATCACCGGCAGGTCGAATTCGCGTGCCAGCTGCAATTGCGCGTCGAAGTAGAACTGCTGGCGTTCGCGATCGAGTGTCTCGACGAAATAATCCAGCCCGATCTCGCCGACCGCCACGCAACCAGGATCCTGCAACCAGTCGCGCAGCTGCTCGAGGTGTTCGGGGCGATGTTCGTCCAGATACATCGGATGCATGCCGTAAGCGGCGTGCAATTCCCCCGGATATGTGGCGCACACATCGCGCAGCCGTGGCCAGCCGGCGGCCGCGATCGCCGGCACCAGTTGCCCGATCACGCCCGCATCGCGGGCACGCGCCATCACCGCGTCGCGATCGGCGTCGAAGGCATCGACATCGATGTGGCTGTGCGAGTCGAACAATTCCACGGCGGTCAGCGCCGGGTGGCGGTGCCCTCGACCGGAGGCGCGCCAGTGCCGGCATCCGGCTCCTTCTTCTTCAGCCTGGCGAGCAGGAGGGTGCCGAGGCCAAGGAGGATGTCGTCCCAGGGCACGAAGTTGGGAATGGCGAGATCGACCAGGAACAGCAGGCCGACGATCAGGAACAGCTTGGGATGGCTGAGGCGGGACAGCCAGCGCAGGAAGGGGGCGAAGAAGAAATGGCGCATCGGGCGAATTCCAATGGCGGGGATGGCGCCAACGTATCAGGTCGGGTGCACAGTCGCACCGCTGGAAATGAATGGGGACTGCATGTTCATCGGGTCGTCAGCCGGCATAGGCCGAGAGTCATCCCTCTGTTCAGGTGCATTGGGCTTAGATGGCCATGTCGCAGGCGGATGGTCCGCCATGGGAGATGATGATGAACATCGACA
>JAEKKW010000047.1 GCA_019510195.1 Lysobacterales bacterium
GATGTCACTCGTCGCCACCATATCGACGAAGCGGTATTGCAGCGTGCAGTCAAGACGGCGCGCGTCAAGGCTGGAATCCTCAAGCCGGCGACCTGTCACACCCTGCGGCATTCGTTCGCCACGCACCTGCTCGAAGCCGGGCACGACATCCGCACGGTGCAGGAGCTGCTCGGGCACAAGGACGTCGCGACCACGCAAATCTACACGCACGTGCTGGGGCGGGGCGCCGGAGGCATTCTCAGTCCGCTCGATCGCGACTACTGATCAGGAGGAAATCGACAGCAGGGCGAACAATCCGCGTGCGAGCTTCTGCCGCGATTCGAAATCCGGTGCCGAGATGTCGGTGATCCTGAGGCCGTCCGGACCGTTCATCTGGTAACGCTTGGGCTGGCTCTGGATCATGCGGATGATCGCCATCGGATCCACGTTCGGCTTGGCCTCGAACTGCACGCGCCCGGACGATTCGCCGATGTCGAGCTTGCGGATGCCGAGCCGCGTCGCGTCCTGCCGCAATTCGGCGATCGCGAACAGGTGCTTGACCGGGTCGGGCAGCAGGCCGAAGCGATCGATCATCTCGACCTGCAATTCACGCAGAGCTTCGGCATCGGCCGCGCTGCTGATGCGTTTGTACAGCGTCAGTCGCGTGTGCACGTCGGGGAGGTAGTCTTCGGGAATCAGCGCCGGCACGTGCAGTTCGACCTCGGCACCGCGGTGTTCGCGCGCATCGGCATCGGGCAGTTTTCCCTGCTTGATGCTGCGTACTGCACGTTCCAGCAATTCGGTGTACAGGCTGAAACCGACTTCCGCCATCTGGCCGCTCTGTTCCTCGCCGAGCAATTCGCCGGCGCCGCGGATTTCGAGATCGTGGGTGGAAAGCGTGAAACCCGCGCCCAGCTCGTCCATCGAAGTGATGGCTTCCAGGCGTTTTTTCGCGTCGCTGGTGATCGATTTGCGGTCCGGGATCACCAGGTAGGCATAGGCACGATGGTGCGAACGGCCGACGCGTCCGCGCAACTGGTGCAACTGCGCGAGACCGAATTTGTCGGCGCGGTTGATGATGATGGTGTTGGCGTTGGGAATGTCGATGCCGGATTCGATGATGGTCGAGCACAGCAGCACGTTGTAGCGCTGGCGGTGGAAATCGAGCATCACCTGTTCCAGTTCGCGTTCCGGCATCTGGCCGTGGGCGATGCCGATGCGCGCTTCGGGCACCAGTTCCTCGAGTTCACGCTGCATGCGCACGATGCTTTCGAGATCGTTGTGCAGGAAGTACATCTGGCCACCGCGTGAAAGCTCGCGCTGGAAGGCCTCGCGCAGCAAGGCGCTGTCCCATGGCGTCACGAAGGTCTGCACCGCAAGGCGGTTCGCCGGCGGGGTGGCAATGATGCTGAGGTCGCGCAATCCCGCCATCGCCATGTTGAGGGTGCGCGGGATTGGCGTCGCGGTCAGGGTGAGGAGATGGACGTTCGCGCGCAGCGCTTTCAACGCTTCCTTCTGGCGCACGCCGAAACGCTGTTCCTCGTCGACGATGACGAGCCCGAGGTCCTTGAAGTGCACATCCGATGACAGCAGTTTGTGCGTGCCGACCATCACGTCGATCTCGCCGCGTTCGAGTTTCTCCAGCGCGGCCTTGGATTCCTTGGCCGACTTGAAGCGCGACAGCACTTCGACGCGCAGCGGCCAGTCGGCGAAACGATCGCGGAAATTGCGGTAATGCTGTTCGGCCAGCAGCGTGGTCGGGACCAGCACCGCGACCTGCTTGCCGGCTGCCGCGGCGACGAATGCCGCGCGCACCGCGACTTCGGTCTTGCCGAAGCCGACGTCGCCGCAGACCACGCGATCCATCGGCAATGACGAGCCGACATCGCCGATCACCGCCTCGATCGCGGCGTGCTGGTCCGGCGTTTCCTCGAACGGGAAGCTCGCGGCGAACGGTTCGTACATCGCGCGATCGACGTCGAGCCGCATGCCGGCGCGCGCCTGCCGTCGTGCCTGGATGTCGAGCAGCTCGGCGGCGACATCGCGGACTTTCTCCGCGGCCTTCTTCTTGGCCTTGGCCCACTGTTCGCCGCCCAGGGAGTGCAGCGGTGCGGTTTCCGGCGACGCGCCCGAATAACGGCTGACCAGGTGCAGTTGCGCGACCGGCACGTACAGGCGGTCGCCCTTGGCGTATTCGATGTCGAGATATTCGCCGGCTTCGCCGCCCGCTTCGAGCGTGATCAGCCCGCGATAACGACCGACGCCGTGATCCTCGTGGACGATCGGCGCGCCTTCGCTGAGTTCGCCGAGATCGCGGATGATCGCTTCCGGCTCGCGGCCGGCGCGCTTGCGGCGACGCGACTGCGTCGCGCGTTCCGGGAACAGCTGGCGTTCGGTGAGGATTGCGAGCAGCGGCGCATCAATCGCGAATCCGTCATCGAGTGGCGCGACGGTGATCGCGAAACGCGGCGTTTTCGCTGCATCCATCACTTCCGCCAGCGATGCCGTAACTTGCGGCTGCAATCCCGCGGCGCGCAATACGTCGAGCAAGGCCTCGCGGCGGCCGGCGGACTCGGCGGCGATCACCACGCGTCCGGGATAGCTGGCGAGGAAATCGTGCAACGCCGCGGCCGGGCGATCCTGGTGCCCGGCGATCGGCACCGCCGGCACCGGTTGCACGCCGAGTGCCTGCGCCTCGCCGCGACGGGCATGATCTTCGCTGCAGACTTCGATGCGCGCGTCCTGGTTCAGTCGTTCGCGCAGCGCAACCGGCGTGAGGTACAACTCCTCGGGTGGCAGCAACGGCCGCTCGATGTCATGGCGCCGTTGTTCGTAACGGTCGCTGGTCTGCGTCCAGAATTTTTCCGCAGCCTCGAACACGCCTTCGCACAGCACCGGCAATGCGCCGGCCGGCAGCCAGTCGAACAGGATCGACGTACGCCGGCCATCGCGTTCGGGCTCGAAGAACAGGGGCAGCCATGCTTCCGCGCCTGCCGGCATCAACCCGGCCTTGAGGTCCTGGTAGAGCGCGCTGCGGCGGGTGTCGATGTCGAAGCGTTCGCGCAAGGCCGTCATCGCGCGTTCGAACGCGGCGTCATCGCTGGGAAGTTCGCGTCCGGGCAACAGGCGCACGGCATCGACGCGATCGAGCGAACGTTGCGATTCCGGATCGAAGGCGCGGATCGATTCGATCTCGTCGTCGAACAGTTCGATGCGATAGGGCGTGTCGGTGCCGGTCGGGTAGACGTCGAGCAGGCCGCCGCGCACCGCGAAATCACCGGGATCGAGCACCTGCGGCACGTTGCGATAACCGGCTGCTTCCAGGCGGCGTTTCTCGTCATCCAGGTCGAGGCGTTGCCCGGTCGCGTAGTCGAAGCGTCCGCCTTCGAGATGGCGATGCGGCGCCAGTCGCTGCATCAATGTCTGCACCGGCACCACGACGATCCCGCGCTGCAGGTTTGGCAACGCGTGCAAGGTCGCGAGGCGTTGCGACACGATGTCGGGATGCGGGCTGAACTGGTCGTAGGGCAGGGTTTCCCAATCCGGGAATGGCTGCACCGGCACCGTGGCGTCGCCGGCGAGCAGCGTGCGCAGGTCGTTTTCGAGCTGGTGCGCGTGCTGGGTGTCTGCGGCGACCGCCAGCACCGGGCCCGCGTGTTCGCGCGCAGCACGGGTGATCGCCCACGCCAGTCCGGATGTGGTGCCGGGCGCGCGCCACCATGCGCGCGACTGGCCGGCGCGCGGGAGCGGAATGCTTGGGACGGGGGATTTGTCGCTCATCGAGCTGCGCATTTTAACGTGCGAGCGTTGCGGGCGTATAAGCACGCGCTGGTGGCTTGGCGTCATCGCGAAAGCATCGCCCGGCTGTGCGCCTGTCGCGGGCTTTTCGCTCTTTCTCAGGAAGCAACAACACGCGCGCGGAAGTGGGGGCGCCAGTCCGGTGCGCGGGCATTGCGCCGCATGGATGCGGCGCATGAGCCTACATGGATGTATTCACGGCGTCCCGCGCAACGGAGCTGGTCACCCACGCACCAGCGCGTGCTTTTGCCCAGCCAGCGCGTGCCGACTAACGCTTCTTCGCGGGAGGTTTCTTTGCGGCAGGCTTCTTCGTAGCCGCCTTTTTCGCAGCCACGGCTTTCTTCGCGACTACTTTCTTCGCAGCCACCGCTTTCTTCACCTTCGGCGCCGGCAATTCGTCTGCGGTCGCCAGCAACACGATCCGCAAGGCGTCGCCATCGTCCAGCAACTCGTCGATCACCGGATAATCCTTCGCTTCCGGATACGGCGGACGCATCGGCGCGTGCGGCACCAGTCGCGCCGCCGCGGCAGTCGGTTTCAGGAACAGGCTGTTGTCGCAGCCGAACGCGACGACTTTCTCATCCACGTAGAACGCGTATTCCCCGAACATCCGCCGCATCGTCAGGCGGTCGCCGAGTCCGGCTTGCTCCATCACGAAATCGACGAAGATCCGGTCGGTCGCCATCGCCTCAGGCGGCTTCGACTTCGGTCGAATCGCCTTCGGTGTCGGACAGGTCGAGCATGACGCGCACCAGCGTGTCGTTGCTGCGCTCGCCGTCGACCTGGAAACCGAGCGAATCGGCCAGGTGCAGCATCGGTTCGTTTTCCTGCAGCACGTCGCCGGTCAGGCGTTCCAGCCCGCGGCCCTTGGCCCAGCGCGCCAGTCGCTGCAGCAGGTGGCGACCGAGTCCCATGCCGTGCACGTAGCGACTGACGAGGATGGCGAATTCGGCGTCCTTGGTGCCCGGAACCGTATGGGCACGGGCGACGGCACCGACCAGCGCCTCGCCGGGTGAATAGGGTTCGGCGGCGACCAGCACGAAGTCGGTGCGCGGGTCGGGCTGGGTGAAGGCGGCGGTTTCGGCTTCCGACAATTCGGACATCGCATGGTGATAGCGCATCCGGACTTCTTCGGGCCCCAGCAACTGGAAGGAGGCGCGCAGCGGACCGGCATCCTCGGGGCGGATCGGGCGGATCAGGATTTCGCGCCCGTTGGCCAGGCGCATGCGTTCATGCCACGGGGGAAGCTGGTTGCGAATAGCCATGGATTCATCCTGCCATGTATTCCATGAATGGCATGTTGAGTGGGATCATGTTGCGTTCATCAATATTAACGATTTAGCCGCGCCGGCGCAGGACAGACCCGCCCTGGATCAGGCCCACCACCACGGCGCCGGCGATCAGGCCTGCCAGGGCATTGGCCAAGGTCACGGCCACTGCACCCATGGGCAGCCGGGTGAGGGGCGCGATGGTGTGATGCAGCATGGGCAGGCCGTGGGCGAGGATGCCGCCGCCGACCATGAACATCGCCAGTGTCCCGACCACCGACAACACCCGCATCAGCAGCGGTGCAAGCCACAACAGGCCGCGACCGATCGCTGCGGTCGCGCGCTTGCGCGTCAGGTGCAGGCCGACGTCGTCGAGTTTGACGATCGCCGCGACCACGCCGTAGACGCCAATGGTCATCAACAGCGCGATGATCACCAGTACGGTCAACCGCTGCAGGAAGGTCGCGTCCGCGACGGTGCCCAGCGCGATCACGATGATCTCGGCCGAGAGCACGAAGTCGGTGCGGATCGCGCCCTTGATCTTGTCGCGTTCGAAGGCGACGAGGTCGACCGCGGGATCTTCCACTGCTTCCTCGACCGCGGCTTCGTGCTGTTCGGCTTCGCGGCGATGAAGCAGGGGATGGAGGATCTTCTCCGCACCCTCGAAGCACAGGTAGAGCCCACCCAGCATCAGCAACGGGGTGACCGCCCACGGCAGGAAGGCACTGATTGCCAGCGCGGCCGGCACCAGGATCGCCTTGTTCAGCAGCGATCCCTTGGCCACCGCCCACACCACCGGCAATTCGCGTTCGGCGCGCACGCCGGCGACCTGTTGCGCGTTCAAGGCCAGATCGTCGCCGAGCACGCCGGCGGTCTTGGCGCTGGCGGTCTTGGTCATGGCGGCGACGTCGTCGAGCAGGCTGGCGATGTCGTCGAACAGGGCGAAGAAACTGGAAGGCATGGCGGCGATCAGGGGAAAGGCCGCGCATCTTCGCACGGTGGAGGTTATCGGCGTCTCACTGCGGTGCGCGCAGCCAGTCGATGCGCGTCCAGCCGCCATCACCCGATCGATCGCCCGATTGATCGCCCAGGCGGCGTTCCAGCACCTTCAACGCCGGCGCGATCCTGGCATCGAACTGCCATGGCGCGTTGAGCACCAGCATGCCGCTGCCGTTCATCCGCAGCGGCGAATCGTCGGGACGCACGCACAGCTCGATCCGCAATGCCGACCGTGCCTGCAGCAATCCGGCGGCGCGATAGAACGGATGGAGCACGCGCGCCTGCTTGATCGGATACCACAGCGCGAACATGCCCTGGGGCCAGCGTTCGAGGCCGCTGCGCAGCGCGGCGAGCGCGTGATCGAACTCGTCGAGTTGCGCTTCGTAGGGCGGATCGATCAGCACCAGTCCGCGCGCGAAGCGCTGTTCGCCGATGCGAGGCGGCAGCAGGGCCTTGATCGTGGCATAGCCGTCGCGGGCATGGACGGCGACGCGCGGATCGCCGCGGAAATTTTCCGCGAGTGCGCCGGCGTCCTCGGGATGCAGTTCGCAGCAGGCAATGCGGTCCTGTTCGCGCAGGGCGTGGGCGAGCAGCCACGGCGAGCCCGGATAGGCATCGTCGCCATGGATGTCGCGACAGGCACGCACGGCGGCGAGATAGCGATCGACGAGCGGATCGTCGCGACGTGCCAGTCGCGCGATGCCGGCGTCGGATTCGCCGGTGCGCCGCGCCTGTTCGCCCTGCAGGCGATAGAGGCCGACACCGGCGTGGGTATCGAGGGCGAAGCTTGCCGCCGGTTTCGCGGTGAGCGCATCGCACAGCGCGAGCAGCGTCACGTGCTTGAGCACGTCGGCGTGGTTGCCGGCATGGAAGGCGTGGCGGTAGTTCAAGCGTGGCTCGAGGCGACGGCGGACAGGGGAGTATGCGGCAAGATCGAGCGGCGTCGATCAGTGGAACAGCGTCGCGCCTGGCACCAGCCACAAGGACAACGAAGCGAGCGCACTGCCGATGGCGGTTGCAGCGAGGACGTCACTCGGATAATGCAGGCCCAGGACCACGCGCGACAGGGCGACGCTGGCGGCGAATGGCAGCAGCACCCACGCCAGCAACGGGAACCACGCGATCGCGATCAGGGTGAAGGTCACCGCGTGCAGGGTGTGGCCGGACGGGAAGCTGAATTCGTCGAGCGGGGCGATCCACGCATGCACGCGGATGTCGGCGGCGAACGGGCGCGGGCGTCGCGTCCAGCGTTTCAGCCCCTTGTAGAGCAGCAACGAAACCAGGCCGGTGACCGCCATGTGCGCGGCCGCGCAGGTGCCACGCGAACCTTGGGTCAGGATCAGCGTGACCATCAACGCATACCAGGCGATGCCATCGCCGAGGCGGCTCACTGCAGCGAAATAGCCGCGCAGTCCCCGCCAGCTGCCGAGGCCGTTGCAGCGGCGCGTCCAGCCGCGATCCTGCCGGAGCCAGTGTTCCAGCGAAAGCGGCGTGCTCATGGCTCCACCTCGGCGAGGAGTGGATCGCTGTCGAACGGCCGTGGTTGCGCATGCCGGGCAACGCTGCGAGCGTTGCTGATACGAGCAGCGATGATGCGATGGAGGATGTCGTCGAGATCGCGGGCGACGTTGGCCGGCAGCAGTTTCGCGACCGCCTCGCGACCGTTGTCGCGCATCGACAGTCGCAATGCGTCGTCGCAAGCCAGGCGCACCGCCGCGGCGATGAAGGCGGCCTCGTCCTTGCCTTCGATCGCGGCGCCGTCGACGCCATCGCGCAGGTGTTCTTTCGCGGCACCGTAGCGGAACGCGACCGGCGGCACGCCGCTGGCCATCGACTCGATGGTGACGTTGCCGAAGGTTTCGGAATGGCTGGGGAAGAGGAAGAGATCGGCGCTGGCGAAGTGCACGGCGAGATCGTCGCCGGTGCGCAGGCCGCGATAGATGAAATCGGGATGCGCGCGCTGGATCTCGGCCAGTTCCGGGCCTTCGCCGACCCAGACGAAGCGCGCGTCCGGACGCTGTGCCTGGATGGCATGGAAGGCACGGATCGCCAGCGGCAGGTTCTTCTCGGCGGCGATGCGCCCGAGGTAGATCACCGCGAGATCGCCGGGCTCGAGTCCCCATTCGGCGCGCAATGCATCACTGCGCCGTGCCGGCGAAAAGCGCGCGGTGTCGACCGCGCGCGGCAGGTGCACCACGTCTTCGAAGCCGTTGCCGTCGAGGAAATCGGCGAGCTCGCAGGTCGGCACCAGGGTCGCTTGCGAAGTGTTGTGGACGTGGCGCATCCAGCGCATCGCCAACGGCTGCAGGAAGGGCAGGCCGTAGTCGCGCATGTATTCGTCGAAACGGGTGTGGAAGCCGGTGACCACCGGGATGCCCATGCGTGCCGCCGCACGCAAGGCGGAATAGCCGAGCGGGCCTTCGGTGGCGATGTAGAGCGCGTCGGGACGCTGCTGCTTCCAGTGTCGGCGCAGGCGAAACCACGCCGGATGGCCGAAACGCATGCCGGGATAGCGCGGGATTCCCGAGCCGCGCACCAGCAGTTCATGCGCTTGCTGCCGGTCGTTGTCGGATTGGCGTGGACGGATCACCTCCACGCCGTGTCCGCGTGCGCGCAATCCGCGTTCCAGATCCTGCACGGTCAACGCAACGCCGTTGATCTCCGGCGGATACGTCTCGGTGACGATGGTGTAACGCATGTGGTTGTCCCACTGTCCGCTTTGGCAAGACTGGACGTGGACGGTGAACCGCCGGTGTCAGTGCGGTGACGCAAAAATGACAGCAGGCATGCTGACCGGCGTGAGGCCGATCAACATGCCGATGCACGGATCGAATCTACTTCGTCGACTTCCTGGTGCTTGCCGGCTTCACGTTCATCGCCTTGAGCGCGTCGAGCATGCTCTGGACGTGCGCCTTCGGGCTGAGATCGGAATGCACGGCAGCGATGCGGCCATCGGTCCCGACCAGGTAGGACGTGCGGTTCGACCAGCCCGGCTTCATCGTCAGCAGGGCGTCGTATTGCCCGGCGATTTTGGCGCCGGCATCGGCCGCGACCGGGAACTTGCCGCCGCAATGCTCGGTTTCTTTCGAGAAATCGGCGAGCTGGTCGGTATTGCCGGCGGTCACGCCGATCACGCTGGCATGTTCTGCCTTGAACTGGTCGATCGCCTCGGAAAACATGTGCGCTTCGATGTTGCAGCCGGCGGTGTGCGCGGCCGGGAAGAAGTAGACGACGACCGGGCCCTTCTTCAAGGCATCGGCCAGTGAATAGGTGAACGGCTTGGCAGCGAGATAGGCCGGCGCGGTGAAATCGGGCGCCTTGTCGCCGGACTTGAGGGCGGCGAGGGCGGGTGATGCAGCAATCATGCCGAGAAGGAGGGTGGGGAGCAGACGGCGCATGGCGACAGTCTCCGGGACGGGGAGTCCGTTATAGGGCAAATCGGTCGGGAATGCCCGTGCGGGATGTAAAATCGCCGGCTGTCTGGTTCCGGATTCCCCATGTCGCTGGTGACGCTCCAGGATGTCGACTTCAGTGTCGGCGGTCCCTTGCTCCTCGATCACGTCACGTTTTCCATCGACAGCGGCGAACGCATCGCCCTGATCGGGCGCAACGGCGCCGGCAAGTCGACCCTGCTGAAACTCGTCTCCGGCGACCTCCGCCCCGACGATGGCGAGGTGCGGGTCGAGTCGGGCGTGCGCATCGCGCGGATGGAACAGGAAGTGCCGGCGGGCGCGAGCGGCAAGGTGTGGGATGTGGTTGCCGACGGACTCGGCGAGCTTGGCCGCTGGCTGGCGGAATTCCATCATCTCAGCCACGCCGCCGAGATCGATGCCGATGCGCTGGCGAAGGTGCAGTCGAAGATCGAGGATGCCAAGGGC
The DNA here is from genome assembly GCA_019510195.1 of Lysobacterales bacterium. Taxonomy (GTDB): domain Bacteria; phylum Pseudomonadota; class Gammaproteobacteria; order Xanthomonadales; family Xanthomonadaceae; genus Solilutibacter. The sequence goes on from JAEKKW010000047.1 coordinate 9,923, forward strand.
TGGTCGCTAGACCAGCGCGTCACCGAAGTGCTGTCGCGCCTGCAACTCGATGGCGAGGCCGCATTCGATGGTCTTTCCGGAGGCCTGCGCCGGCGCGTGCTGCTGGCGCGCGCGCTGGTGTCGTCGCCTGACGTCCTGTTGCTCGACGAGCCGACCAACCATCTCGACATCGAGGCGATCGATTGGCTCGAAGGCTTCCTCAAGGGCTGGAATGGCGCGCTGGTCTTCATCACCCACGATCGTCGTTTCCTGCGGTCATTGGCGACGCGGATCGTCGAGATCGATCGCGGCAGGATCACCAGCTGGCCGGGCGACTGGAGCAATTACCTGCGTCGCCGCGAGGAACGCCTGCACGCGGAGGCACAGGAAAACGAACGTTTCGACAAGATGCTGGCGCAGGAGGAAACGTGGATCCGCCAGGGCATCAAGGCGCGCCGGACCCGCGACGAAGGGCGCGTGCGCCGGCTGAAGGCGATGCGGGTGGAGCGCGCGCAACGCCGCGAACTCGCCGGTTCGGTGAAGATGGAAGCAGCGCAGATGGGCGCGTCCGGCCGCAAGGTGATCGAGGCCGACAACGTTTCCTTCGCCTATGACGACAAGACCATCGTCCGCGATTTCTCCAGCACCATCATGCGCGGCGACCGCATCGGCCTGATCGGTCCGAACGGCAGCGGCAAGACCACGTTGCTGCGCCTGCTGCTGGGCGAACTCGCCCCGCAAAAAGGCGAGGTACGCCAGGGCACGCAATTGCAGATCGCCTATTTCGACCAGTACCGCGCCACCCTGCGCGAGGACTGGAACGCGCTCGAGAACGTCGCCGAAGGCCGCGACAGCGTAACCATCAACGGGCGCTCGAAGCACGTCGTCGGTTATCTGCAGGACTTCATGTTCACCCCGGAACGCGCGCGCGCGCCGATCACCCGCCTGTCCGGCGGCGAACGCAATCGCCTGCTGCTGGCGAAGTTGTTCGCGCAGCCCTCGAACCTGCTGGTGATGGACGAACCGACCAACGATCTCGATGCCGAGACGCTGGAGTTGCTGGAGGAACTGCTCGCCGATTACACCGGTACGCTGCTGCTGGTCAGCCACGATCGCGACTTCCTCGACAACGTGGTGACATCGACGCTGGTGCTGGATGAGGAGGGGCGCGTCGGCGAATACGTGGGTGGCTACAGCGATTGGGAGCGCCAGCGTGCGGTTGCTGCAGCCGCATCCGTCGTGCGTGCGGGACCGACGCCGGTTGCATCGTCGCCAGACGTGTCCGAACCCGTCGCCGCCAAGCGCAAGCTCAGCTACAAGGACAGTCGCGAGCTGGAAGCTTTGCCGGCACGCATCGAAGCGCTGGAAACGCGCGTTGGCGAACTCACCGCGGCGATGACCGGTCCGGCGTTCTTCCAGCGCGACAGCGCGGCGATCACCGCCGACAATGACGCCCTGGCGCAGGCACAGTCGGAACTCGACGCCGCGTACGCGCGCTGGGAAGCGCTTGAAGGTTGATCAGCCGGCGCGGCTGATCAGAAACTCATGAACAAGCCGCCGTTCACCGGCAGCAATGCACCCGTGATGAATCCCGCATCTTCCGCGGCCAGAAACGCCACCGCGCGCGCGATTTCCTCCGGCTGGCCGAGTCTCCCCACCGGCACCTGCGCGACGATCCCGGCGCGAATGTCTTCCGGCACCGCCATCACCATCTCCGTCGCGCAATAGCCCGGCGCCACGCAATTCACCGTCACGCCCTTGCGCGCCACTTCGCGCGCCAGCGACATGCTGAAACCGTGCATGCCGGCCTTGGCCGCGGCGTAATTCGTCTGTCCGAACTGACCGGTCTGGCCGTTCACCGAACTGATGTTGACGATGCGTCCGTAACCCTGCGCCAGCATCGGTTCGACGGCATGGCGGCAGGTGTTGAAGATGCCGTCGAGATCGACTGCCATCACCTGTTGCCACTGCGCCGCATCCATCTTGCGCAAGGAGGTATCGCGGGTGATGCCGGCGCAATTGACCAGGATGTCGAGCCGGCCATGCTTCGCCACGATTTCGCGCACCAGCGCGCCACAGGCGTCGAAATCGGTGACGTCGAGCGGCGCGAATTCCACGTCGAGCCCGGCCATCGCGGCGGTGAACGCATCGATGCGTTCGCTGCGGTTGGCGAGGTCACCGGCGATCACGTGGCAATCCTGCGCGGCGAGTACGCGACACACAGCGCTCCCCAGGCCACCGATGCCACCGGTGACCAGCGCGATCCTGCGGGAACTCACTTGCGCTCGGTCCGCTTGCCGGGCGTCGGGGCTTCAGTGCTCTTGGCGGAAGACGCGCCGGCGTTGCGCAGGAACTGCTGCTGCATGTCCTTCCACATGTCCATGTTGCGCTCGGCCATCTGGTTCATCATCGTCCATGGCGTCGGGCCGAGCATGCCACCCAGCTGCTGGCGAAACTGCGCCTGCTGCTCGGTGAAGAGATGCATCGCGCGCTCGAGGTAATTGCCCATGAAGCCCTGCATCGAGTCGCCGTAGAGGCGGATCATCTGGCTCAGCATCGGCGTGGTCAGCACCGGTTCGCCGTTCTGTTCGTGCTCGGCGATGATCTGCAACAACACCTGCCGCGTCAGGTCGTCGCCGCTCTTGGCATCGCGCACTTCGAATTCCTCGCCGTCGAGGATCAGCTGGCGCACGTCCTCGATGGTGATGTAGCTGGAAATCTCGGTGTCGTAGAGACGGCGGTTCGGGTATTTCTTGATGATGCGCGGTTGACTCATGGTTGGGAGACCCCTGATCGATTTCTCCAGCATGGCGCAGCGCAGCACGCTCCGCAAGCGCCGGAAAGCGTCAGAACTGGGAAATGCGCCCGGAAAACCGGCCTGTTTGAGTGGATGA
>JAEKKW010000048.1 GCA_019510195.1 Lysobacterales bacterium
AAGCTGCCACCGGATGCCGGAATTTCATTGTCGGTGGCTTGTGCAGTGCCGCCGACATCGCGTGGAAACTTCCCGAATCCGATGCAAGGATCTCGGGCCTCATCCTGCTCGATCCCTGCGCCGTTCGTGGTCGCTGGTTTCGCCTGGGGCAGCTGCGTCGCTTCATGGCGCGGCCGGCCGGCGAATGGATCGGAATGCTCGGGCGCGGACTGCGCCGCGAATTGGCCGACAGGATTCCGTCCGCGCGCGACTGGCCGGCGGAACAGGAATTCGTGCGCCGCAACCGCCGGATGATGGCGGACGGCATCGGCATGTACGTGCTCTACACCTCAGGCGTCGGCAACTATTTCCTGCATCCGCGGCAGATGGATGCGGGCTTTCCGGGGCAGTCGCGCAATCCGCGCATGCGCATGCGCCACCAGGCCGACATCGACCACATCATGTTCGTGCCGGGCCAGCGTGCGACCATCCTCGATGACATTGCCGACTGGCTGAAGGGCCTGTACCCGCACGCAGCGTGAGACCGGTTCAGCGCGGCGGTGGCAGTTTCACCGGCGGACTGTCCGGCGTGGTGATGGGCAGCGGCGGACGCGAGGACGGCGGTGGCGGAGGTGGCGGGGCCGGAGGCGGGGGCGTTGGAGTCGGCGTTGGGGTCGGCGTTGGCGTGGGGACGGGTGTTGGCGCCGGAGGAACCGGGGTCGGGGCCGGCGTGGGTGTCGGTGACGCCGGCTGGAGCTCGACCGCGCCGATGTCGGGGCCTGCGCCGTAGATGCGCGGATTGCCGGTGTAATCCTGGGTCACCGAGGCAATCGCCAACCCGGCATCGATCAGCGGGCTGTTCTGTTGCGGCGTCGGATTGAAGGTGGCATAGCTGCTGTCGGTGAACAACGGCTGCTTGCCGCAGATGTTGTTGGTGCCCTGGTCGCAGGGTGGTGTCTTGACGTTCCAGAACAGATTGTTCTGGAACAGGATGGTCGCCGATCCGCCGTCCTTGTAATAGGCACAGGTCAGTTCGCCGGTATTGCCCTGCAGGTTGGCGCGCCAGTCGAGATCGCCGGACAGCGCATTGTTCTGCATGACCAGCGCGCTGCCGGTTCCACCGTCACCGCTGACCACCAGGCAATCGCCAAGGCCTGTGATGGTGTTGAAGCGCATCGTCACCATGTTCGCCCCGGTGAGCAGGTCGATCGACACCGCATTGCCGAGTGCGCGGCAGAGATCGGAAGATTCCAGCGCGGAAGTGGGATAGCCGAGGAAGGCGTTGCAGTTGCCGATGATCACGCTGTTCTCGATCAGTCCCGGACCTGCCAGCTTCACCTGGTTGCCGGTATTGGCATAAGCCAGCACCTGGCGCACGGTGACGCTGCCGGTGCCGTTGGCGTACAGCAGGTCGATGCCATCGGAAGTGTTGTGGTGCACCTTGGTGCCCTGGAAGATCCAGTTGCCGCCGGTGCGTCCGGTGCCGAGGCCGTCGCCGTAGCCGCCTTCCTGTTGCCCCCAGCAACCGAAGTAGGTGTGGTCGACGTAATTCTCGACACAGCCGTTCCAGGCGATCTCGCCGCCGATGAAGGCGATGGTGCCGCTGTTGCTCGATCCGGTCTGGCTGCCGTTGGCGACATCGCCATCCCAGCCGGCCCAGCCGTTGCCGAGGATGCGGATGTTGTAGAGCGTCCAGTCGGTGAGTTTGCCGGCGGACACGCCATTGTGCGGAAAGCCGTGGACATCGATGTTGCCGAGGAAGGCCTTGCCGGCACCGACCGCGACGATGCCGTCCGCGCCGATGTCGCCGAAGGGCGCCGATGACGGGCAAGCCGCCTTCACCGCGCCCGCCGTCGTGGTCCCCGAGGTGAGGTGCGCGAGCGCGCAGCTGGCATGGTCGGTGAGATCGAGGCACTGCACCTCGACGTTCTGGCTGCCGTTGAGATTGAGCACGGCATCCGCCCGTCCACTCGCCCACAATTGCGGCTTGGCCGCACACGTCGTCCAGTCCTTGCCGAGGATGCGCGTGCGCGTGTCCCAGGTCGTGCCCGAGGGAATCGGCGGCGGATAGCAGTCCCAGCTGTAGCTGGGCGAACAGTTCGCGGTTCCCGGCGCGCCGACACCGATCTTGTAGCTGCCGGGCGAAATGATCAGGGTGTCGCCACCGGCGATCAGCGGCCGGGTTGGCGTCGTCTGGCCCAACGGCAAGGCAATATTGGGACTGGACCACGCGCAATTGCGGCTCTTGCCATCGTAGGCGGCATCCACCAGCCCGGTGCATTGGGTGGCGTCTCCGCCGTCGACACGGACGTAGTAGGTGTTCGCGGCGAATACGGCCGGTGTCGCCAGCGCCAGCGGGAACGCGGCCGCGACCCCGAGCGGCAACGGCAGGCGACGCGGGCGCGGTGGCGGCGGAAAGCATCCGTTCGAAGTGCGTGGCTTGCGTGTCATGGTGGGGGATCCATGGTGGTGAGCGAAGAGGAAGATGTCGCCAGCTGGCGCGCGGTCGGCGCGAGATGGAACCTGCGCGCGAACGAACGGCGCGCCTGGCCGGAAATGCGATGGATGGCAGGACGCGGATCGTCCCAGCGATAGACATGCTCGCAGGCGCCGGGCCAGTCGAGCAGGGCGGTGGCGAATGACGCGCGCACATGTTTCAGCGCGTTCGCATCTTCGATCCAGTTCACGCAGCCTTTGCCGATGCGATAGCGGCGCACCACTTCCACCGGCAGCGATTGCGCGTCGCGCCAGGCCATCCCGCACACGTTGACGCCGCAGCGGGCGGCGAATTCGACGTACCACCACGCCCGCGTGTTCACTTCGAGGATGCGGTATTCGCCGTTGCGCTCGTCCCGCTTGAATTCGGCGCTGAAGATGCCTCGGTAGTCCAGGCGATCGAGCAGGCGCATGCAGGCGGTGACCGCCGGCTCGATCTCTTCCAGGGCGATGCTGCGGCAATAGGTGCTGTTGCCGAAATCGGGGGGATGGATGCGGCTGCGCCGGCGCGCGAACAATCCGGGATAGCGGCCGTCGCGATCGCGGAAACCATCGACGAAGACGTGATTGGCGACCGGGCCTGGCACGTATTCCTGCACGATCATGCCGTGGCCCTGCGCCTGCATCTGCGACCATGTTTCGCGGCAGGCCTGCGCGTTCTCCCCCCACACGCCCTTGCGGCCGGTGATGCGGCTGAAGGTCTGGGAATCGATCGGCTTGATGAAGACGCGATCAAGCCGCTCGAACGGCAGATGGTCGAAATCGGAATCGTCGTGCACCAGGAAGCTGCGCGGACTGGCGATGTCCTTGTCCTCGAGCCATTCGGCGAAGCGCGCCTTGTCCTGGAGGATGCGCATGGTCGCCGCGGAGCTGGTGCTGGCGAGATAGCGATCCATCACCTTGCCGTTGACGGTGTTGCGCGCCACCCAGTCGGCGATGTCGTCGGCGCAGGGAATCAGTACCGCGCCTTCGATCCCGGAATTGGCCAGCGCCAGTTCGACGCCATTGGTCGAGCCGTCCCAGTCCGGTGCGCCGGGCGGTCGCCGGAACCAGCGCGAATAGCTGGCGAGATCACCCGGCGGGCAGGCCGACCACACGGGGATGCCGGCGTCGCGCACGGCACGCAAGGCCCCGAGGCCGGTAAACCCGGCGCCCATCACCAGTGCTGGAAACTTTTCTGCCATCGTCTGCTCGTGATCCTTCACTTTCGAACTCATCACATCTGTTGCCGGGACGGCAAGACATGTCTGCGAGGTGGTAGCGCCGTTGTCGGGCGTGCATTCAGCCTACGGCCCAGATGCCGAAGCCCAGCAGCAGCAATCCGAGCAGGGTGAGCAGCGTCACCGCCACGACTTGCTGTCGCGATGCGCCATCGCCACCGGGGATGGGCACGGCGACAAGCTCCTGCCGCGGCATCCGCGCCTCGACTGCCGCCAGGCGGATGGTGTTGCCACCACGGGCCCGGGTACCGGGAAAGCGACCATGACGGCGATGGAAGCGCAGCGCCTCCAGATAGAGCAGCATCAATTCCTCTTCGCTCAGGCTGGCGCCGCGATCCGGATGGAGCTCGGCGATGCGGCGGCGGAACAGGCGCTTGAGGGTTTCGACATCGCAGTCGGGGTCGACACCGAGCGATGCATAGAGTGACGTGAAATCGCTCGTCATGCGGATTCCCTCCCTGGTCGTCAAACGCGTCCTGCGGTGACCGACGATGATTGTCCGATCCTAGTCCCGTCATGGCTACAATGCAACGCAGGAGCGGGCAGGGAAAGCAGGCGCCACGGGCATGAGGGGAACCACCGCAACGGTCGGGATCGGGCGCCATTACCTGCGCTATTCCCTGGGCAATGTCTCCACCATTCTTGCCGGACTGGTGTCGTTTCCGTTGATGACGCGCATGCTGGACAACACCCAGTACGGCATCCTCGGCTATTACGACAACTGGATGTTGCTGGCGGTCGCGATCGCCAAGTTCGGCGCCCAGCATTCGCTGCTGCGGTTCTATCCCCACGATGACGACGCCGGCGACCGTGCGGCGTTCTTCACCAATTTCTTCTATCTGCCGCTCGCCTGTTCGCTGTTGCTGTGGCTGGTGCTGCTGGTGGTGATGGCGACGGTCGATCGCCTCACCGGCGCGCACCAGAACCTGGTGTTCTGGATGGCGATGTTCGCGGTGCCGATGTCGAGTTTTTCCAGCCTGGCCGAAACCATCCTGCGCGCCAGCGAACAGTCGCGCACGGTGCTGGTCACGCGGGTGATCGGGCGCTGGCTGGAAGTCGGGCTGATGGTGGGCGCGGTGGTGCTGCTCAGCCACAGCGCCATCGCGGCCTACGGCGGCAAGCTGGCCGCTGCGATCCTGGTGACCGCCTGGTACGTGGCGTGGGTGCGCCGGCACGTCCGTTTCATGCGTTCGCACGTATCGCTGGCGCGGATGCGCGAGGGCATGCGTTACGGCTTGCCGATGGTGGCAAACGAAGTCGTCGCCGTCGCGATCGTGGTCGTCGATCGCCTGATGCTGAAGGGCATGCTCGGCGAATTCGCCGCCGTCGGCATCTACAGCGTCGGCGCATCGCTGGCGATGCAGTTGAATACCTTCATGAACACCAGCGTGTTCGAGGCCCTGATCCCGACCGCCAACCGCCTGTTCCAGACCGAAGGTGCGGACGCGGTGCGTGCGCTCAAGCAGCGGGTATTGCTGCCGATGGCGTATTGCGGCATCGGCGTGGCCATGCTGCTCGGCCTGTTCGGCACCGATGCCATCATGGCCCTCAGCGGCAAGACCAAGATCGCTTCCGGTCCGGTGTTCTCCATCCTCGGCATGGTCTTCGCGCTGTATCCGTTGCTGGCGCTTTCCGGTTTCGGCTTGTTGCTCGAAAAACGCACGCACAAGATTTTGATGCTGATGGTGGCCAGCCTGGCGATCAACATCGCCTTGAATCTGTTGTGGATCCCGCGCTTCAACGTCATGGGATCGGTCTATGCCAGCGCCATCAGCACCCTGGTGCTGGGACTCGCGCATTGCATCTTCGTGCGGCGCGACCTGCTGCAATTTCCGTCGTTCGCCACCCTCGTGCGGGCGTTGTCCGGCGTTGCTGCCTGCTTCGCCCTCGCGTGGTGGCTTGCGGGCGTGCTGACGCCAGGATGGATGCGTTTCCTGTTCGGCAGCGGAGCGTGTGCCGTGTTCTACGTCGCCATCGTGCTGGCGCTGGATGCACGCATGCGCGGGCTGCTGCTGCAATTGCTGCAACGTTTCGGCTTGGGTGCGCGGCCATGAACGGATTGGTGCGTTCATGGCGGTGCATCGAGTGGAGTGACCCGCACCGCCGCGCCGACCACGCGCATGCGGTCGGGAACATCGCGGGCAACCACGGTATTGGCACCGATCACCACGCCGTCGCCGACCGTGATGTCACCGAATATCTTCGCGCCGGCGCCGATGTAGATGTCGTTGCCGAGGCGTGGCCAGCGCGTGGATTTTCCGGCACCCTTGTAGCCGATGGTGACTTCCTGGCCAAGGCTGAGGTTGCGGCCGGCATCGCAATGGAGGAAGACCCCTCCGTGATGGCCGATGTGCAATCCCGGGCCGATGTCGGCATTGGCGGAAATCTGGATGCCAAGGGCGAGGTCGCTGAAGACCTTCAACGGCAAATAGGCGAGCGTGAACGGCAACCGCAACAGTCGCGAGGGAATATCGCGCGTCCAGCGCACGTAGCGATAAATCAGCGTTGCCAGGAAACCGTAGCTGAAAAAGGCGTGGATCGGCGCGCGCCACGCGGGGGCCGCCGCGTGGTCGAGCAGATACGTGCGGTAGTCTTCCTTCAACGTGGCGAACATGGCGGCGCCTCCGCGCACGGGAGAGGGCGATGAACCATCTGCTGCTGTCGCCATTGAGCTGGCTGGCGTTTGCTGCCCTTGTGCTGGCGATCTTCAACAGTCGCCTGCCGCCGCGCTGGCGCCGATGCTTCCAGGCGGTGATCGTGGTTTCCGCTCTGCTGTGCACGCCCGTTTGTGCCAATGCCTTGCTGAAGCTCGCAGAGCGCGGCGCGACTGCCTCCCGCTGCGGCACGGCGAATCATGGCTGGCCGATCGTCCTGCTGTCCGCCGGATTCGACCATCCTCCGGAATCGAATGATGATGTTGCCGCACTCGCGATCGACAGCCTCGAACGCTTGCAGGCGGCCCGCGACCAGGCACGGCGCGAACCGTCCGCAATCATGTTTGTCTCCGGCGGCGGACCTTATCGCATCGCCGAGGCCACGGTCATTGCCGGTGCGCTGGAACGCTTCGGCCTGGCACCGGCGCGACTGCGCGTCGAAACGCATTCGATGACGACCTGGGACAACGCCTTCAATTTGCGGAACGATGTCCGCCAGGCGCAACTCGTGACTTCGCCGGAACACATGCCGCGGGCCGTGATCGCCTTCCGCGCGGCCGGAATCGATGTGTGCGCGGCTCCGGCACCCAGCAGTGCGGCCCCAATGGATGGGGTCGGCTATTTCGTGCCTGGGCGCACTGCGTTGGCCAAAAGCGAACTGGCCCTGCACGAACTTGCGGGGCGCATCGCCTACGCATGGCGGGCATCTCGCGTTCATGCCGCAAGCAGCCGCTCGTAGTGCGGAAGCATTGCCTCGCCAATCGCATCCCAGCCGTAGCGCGCTTCCGCCAGCCGGCGCGCCTCGCGACCCAGTGCGGCACGATGGACGGGGTCATTCAGCAGGGCGAGGATGCGATCAGCGAATGACTGGGCATCGTCGGCGAACTCGGCATGGACGCCTTCTTTCAGATCGATGCCTTCGCTGCCGATCGAGGTGGTGACGATGGCCTTGCCGAAGGCCATCGCTTCCAGCACTTTCAGGCGCGTGCCGCTGCCCATGCGCAGGGGCACCACGTAGACCGATGCCCGATGCACCAGCGGCCGCAGGTCATCGACGAATCCGCTGACGTCGACATTGGCGGCCACGTTCGCGGGAACCTGCAATCCTTGCGCCTTGCCGACCAGGGTGAAACGCAACTTGGGTTTTCGCGCGAGCACGCGCGGCAGCACGTCGGACAGGAACCAATCGACGCCGTCGCGATTGGGGAACCAGCCCATCTGGCCGACGAAAACCAGGCTGCCGTCTTCATCCTCCATGCCTGGACGATTGCCATCGAGATCGACGCCGTTCGGCACGGTGATCGCAGTGCGTGCGCCGAGATCGACCAGTTGCATGCGATCGGGTTCCGAACACGCGAGCACCAAATCGGCGCGCCGGCTCGCCATGGTTTCGAAGTGCATCAGGCGATCGACCTGGCTGCGCAGGAAGGCACGGTGCAGTGGCCTCGATTCATTGGCGCTGCGCGCGCGCAGCAGCACGTGTTCGACGTTGTGCGCGTTGTAGATGACGGGCACTCCGGCCGGCACCCGGTCGGCGCAGGCCATCAGCGGCAGCATGTCGAAGTGGACGAGATCGGCATCGCGCGCCAGTTCGCCGACCTTGCCGCGCAATTCCGTTCCGGCATAACGATGGACGACGAAGGGCAGGCGTCCGCCGATGCTCGATACCAGATGCACCGCGGTGGACAGCGCATCCTGGCGCAGGTGGTGGAAGGCGAGACGCGTCACCGCAGCCGGCAGCTCGCCGTTCGTGGTCCCGGCATCCTCGGGTCGCAGGCAACTGAGCAGGGTGACGCGATGTTCGCGTGCGAGTGCGCGCAGCAGATGCCACGAACGCAACTGATGGCCTTCGGTCGGCGGCCACGGCAGGCGGCTGGTGACCATCAGCACGCGTGCCATCAGTGTGGTCTCCACAATTGCCGTGAGTCGCGGGAAAGCGCAGCCGGCAACGACAGCAACGATGCCGCATTGAGCATCAGGAAAGTGGCAGCCGTGGCTGCAAGCGGCAATCGCCGCGCCATGCCGGGCCAGGCAATGGCGAGCATGGCGAACCCGTAGCCGAGACATTGCGTCAGCAACAGGGCGCGATACATGGAATCCGGCGACAACATGCAGGCGAGCAATGCGCCCACCATCGCCCACGGCGCCAGCAGGCGGCTCAGCTTGTGTGAGTACCAGGCGAACCACACCGGATTGCGCCACGGCAGCAGCAAGCGCGGCAACCGCGCGATCAGCTGCCAGTTGCCGGCGAGCGTGCGCACCTTGCGCCTGAATTCCTCGCCGTGGTGTGCAGGAGCACTGTCCCAGGCGATGGCGCGGTCGCTCATGGCGACCCGTTTCCCGGCAAACACCACGTGCAGCGGCAGCCACATGTCATCGAGGATGGTGCCAGCGGGCATCGTCGCGAACAATGGCGTGCGCAGCGCGTGGATCGCGCCACTGACGCCGTGGAGCCACCCGAACGCCGATTCGTCATGGCGAAGCCGGGATTCGATGCGCGCATAGAGGCCAAGGCCGCTTCCTCCGCCGTGTTCGTCGCGGATCCGCAGTTCACCGGCAACGGCGCCGACCTGCGGATCCGAAAACGGCTGTACCAATGCACGGAGAGTGCCCGGCGCGAAACGCTGGCGGGCATCGGCGAAGGCGGTGATCGGCGTGGCGACGGAGCGCAATGCGGTATCGAGCGCCAGCGCCTTGCCGCCGTTGCGGGCAAGCCGGATGACGCGACAACGCGGATCGCCGACATCGGCCGCCTGCGCAGTCGCGTCGCTGCTGCCGTCATCGACGACGATTACCTGCAGGCGGTCCGGCGGATAGTCCTGCGCCAGGATGTCGCGGACGCGCCCGGATATCCGTGCTTCCTCGTTGTGGGCGGCGATGACGACGGTGATGTCCGGCCATGCCTCGGCAGGGCCGGGAATGGCGCGTTCGCGCGTTCGCGCGAGGAAACGCACCAGCAATGGATAGCCCAGATAGGCGTAGACCGGCACCGCCACGCAGATCCAGAATGCCAGCGCCGTGGCATTCACGTCAGGGCCGCGCGCAGTCGCTGGTAGCGTGCATTGCCGAGCATGCGCTTGGGCACGGCGAGGGCGCCATGGCGCAGGCGCGCCCAACGCGCGGCGGGTCCGCTCCAGTTCGCCAGCGCCGCGAATTTGGCGTCGCCGAGTTCGCGGGTGATGGCGACGCGATTGCGCCATCCCGGTTGCGCGTCATCATCCGGGCCGGGGCGTGAACCGTAGAGATCGCGATAGCCGCAGGCCAGGGCTTCATCGAGTTCGCGCGTACCACCGCGACCGCCTGGCAGTGCCATCGCATCCACTTCGCGGCCGATGATGTCCTCGAGCACGGACTTGCTGTCGCGCAATTCGCGGCGCAACGAATCCAGATCCATGTCTTCGAGAAAACCGTGGCTCATGCCATGGGCGCCGATGTGCATGCCGGCGTCGGCGAGCGTGCGCACGTCACTGCGCCGGAGCATGCCGGGGCGATCGATGAATCCGCCGGTGATGAAGAACGTGGCGCGCAGCCCGCGTTCCAGCAACCTCGGCAAGGCCGCGATGACGTTGCTGATGTCGCCGTCATCGAAGGTGACATGGAAACGCCCGGGCTGTTCCTGCGCCCCGATCCAATCGAGTTGATGCGCGAATCGCGCACGCGTGACGCTGTAGACCGGGTCGAAGTGTCCCGCCGCCGAAGCATCGTCATGGATGCCGTGGTACATCAGGTGCATGCGGCGCATCACTGCCTCCATTGCCGCAGCCAGCCGAGCAGGCCGCTGGTTTCGCTGAAGAACAGCGCCTTCGACAGGCGGCCGCCCGGCGAACGGAAGCGCGCCTCGAAGGCATTGATGCGACCGAAGCGGTAGGGGTCGGTGCTGCTGCGGTTGAGGCGTTCGACTGTCGTCACCGCCGTGGCGTAACCGGCATTGCGCAGGAGTTCGACTTCACGCTGGCCGAAATCCTGGGCACGGCCATTGGGATAGGCGAAATGGCGTGGCTGGCGCCCGAGTCCCTGCCGCAGCACGCTGGTGGAGACGGTGATTTCCTCGCGCACGTGCGCGTCATCGGTTTTCGAGAGCAACGGATGGGTGTGGGTATGGGCGCCGATTTCGATGCCATGCGTCTGCAATTCGGAAATCCCGTCCCAGCCCAGCATCTCGCCGGCATCCGGCATCGGCTCGATGGGCGCGGCAATCCCGACGATATGGTCGACAGTGGACTCGACATCGCGTGGCGGAAGGGCCTTGATGCAGTCCGCCAGGTGCTGCAACAGTTGCGGATGGCTGCCGGCATCGGAAACGTCGATCTGGCCCATGCCGAGAAACCCGAGGTCGAGCACCGGGTTCCCGGCATTCTGGATCGCGTGCGCCAGCCGGTAGTACCACAACGACGCGCCACCGATCAGTGAAGTCACCACATAGAGCGTTGCGGGCGGCGGAGGCGAGATCGCGAGGATGTGCAGGTTGTCCATGTAGCCGTCGTCGAAGGTCAGCGCGTAGCGCGGCCCGCGCCGGCGTGTCGACAAATGCATGCGGCCGTCCTCGAGCGACACCAGCCAGCGCCTCGCGCGCAGCCAGCCGACGTGCCGGGCGAACGTGGAAGGCGCCGTGCTGAGTGGCGCCGGATCGTAATCGTCGCGCAGGCGGTGGTACATCAGGACCGCCAGCGATGGACCGCACAACCAGCGATAGACCGAATCGGCGCCGCTGTAATGCGCCAGCAACGCAAATGCGTACTTCGCCAGGGGCAGCCACTCGTGCATCATCGCCGGCCTCCGTTCGGTGCCGGGAGTTCGCGCGACTTGAGCAGCAGGCCGACATAGACCCAGAAGCAGCCGATCATCGGGTAATAGGTGAAACGATCGCCGAAGATGTTGCCCACCACCAGCGCGGCCCAGGCACCGAGCATCCCCAGTGCGATTCCGTATTGCCAGCTGCCCGGAGGCGCTTTTCGCAGGCGCTTGATGCACAGGAAGAACAGCGCCAGCAACAATGCCAGCAGCACCAATGCGCCGACCGCGCCGCCTTCCGCCAGCGTGCGCAGATAGACATTGTGGGTATCCATGTGGAACGGATTGACCCTTCGCGCGAAGGTGTTGAAGCCGGTTCCGACCACCGGATTGGCGACGAAACTGTCCCAGGCAATGCCCCAGTACACCATGCGCATGCGCGTGCTTTCGTCCTGCTTGCCTTCCTCCATCGACGTGCTCTGGTAGCGTTCGACCACCGATTCCGGGAGGACGGCCGGCAGTGCGATCGCCAGCACGAGGAACAGCGGCATCAGCTTCCAGCGGCCGCGCCATGCCAGCAACACGCAGATCAGTCCAACCGCGACCGCAACGTAGGCCGTGCGCGAATATGCATAGAGAATGCAGAACACGGTGCAGGCCAGGCCGAAGGCGATCAGCGCGCGCAACATCCTGGGCATCCGCACCGCGATCAGCAGGGCGAAGCACAACACCGCCATGGTGACGCAGAACGCCGCGAATTCGTTGGCGCCGAGCAGGGCGAACGTGCCCTTGATGCGCAGGGTGTCGCCGTAATGCCATTTGGCGACGGACGTGTGCTGCACCCAGGTGACCTTGGCGATGTAGGGCAAGGGCAGCAGGCTGGCGATGATGATCTTCTTCGCTTGCGACCAGTCGCGCACGCTCATCTGGGCGACGAAGACCAGTGACACCGCGATCAGGTGGTCCTTCAGCACGTTGATGCGATCACCGTCGCTCACCAGTTGCGAACCGACCAGGTACGAGAGCACCGCGTACAGCATGTACACGAAGACGGCGATGTTGACGGGTTCCTTGCGCGCCAGTCGGCCACCGCAGAAGAAGGCGCCGATCAGCGAAGCGGCGAAGAACACGTTGAGGAAATTGAGGCCGCCGCCGAATTGCGGGAGATAACCGGTCTGGATGTTCTGCAACGGCAGCAGGAACACGAACAGATACAACGGCCAGTTGTTGCGATGGCGCCGCGCGGGCACTGCATCCTGGACGGCATCGCCAGCCGCCGTCGCGGCCGGCACATGCCTGTGCAGTCCGCGCTCGGCGAGCGGGAAACGCGCGGGCGAGGGATCAGGCTGCACGCGCGACATCGCTTTCTCCGCGAAGGGCCCGATAAAGACCGGCGTAGCTCGCCGCCATTGCCGGTGCCGAATGGAATTCGCGGACATGCGCGCGGGCGTCGCCATCGTCGCGGCGGGCACCGATGGCAGTGTGCATCGCCTCGGCCCAGGCGGCTTCATCATCCACGGGCAACAGCCGCGAGCACGGCGCGTGCGCCAACAGCGCCGGGACGTCGCCGACGGCGGTGGCGAACACCGGCTTGCCCCCAGCATCGTCACTTGCGGACGCAGGCCCAGCGCTTCCACCAGCAGCGCCAATGCCCCGAATTCCGGGCCATCGCCGGCGATCAGGAGGCGAATCGGCGCACCGCTGCCGACGCGTGCCATCGCTCGCAGCAACAGGGAGAGATTCTTTTCCGGTGCGAGCCGGCCAACCGCGGCGAATACGGTCTCTTCCGGCTCGCAATGGAAATGCCGACGCGCCAGCAGGCGTTCCTGCTGCGATGCGCATTCGGGCAATTCGATGCCATTGGCGATCGGGTGGATGCGATCACGATCGATGCCTGCCGCGACCAGATCGTCGACCTGCGGCCGGGCAACGGCCACCACCGCATCGTAGTGCCTCAACAACACCCGTTCGATGCGGTTGTACAGGCGCATCGCCGCGCTGGTTTCGATCCATCCATGCGTGGTTGCCACGCAACTGCAGTCGAGGCCACGCGTTGCCAGCCATGCGTACACCACGCTTTTCGGATCGTGCGCGTGCACGCAGCGCGCGTTGGCGGATCGCAACAGTGCCCGCAAGGCCGATACCGCGCCGGGATCGAGGCGGCCCTTGCTCGGCAACAACACCGCTTCCTGGCGCCTCCGTCGTGCCTCGTCATGGAGCGGGGAATGGCCGAGGCGATGATTGTCGACGCAGACGAGCAGGCTCGATTGGCCGGCGCCGGGCAGATGGCGATCGAGCGCCAGCACCATGCGATCGGCGCCATACAGGCCCGCGCTGGAACGCAATTGCACGACCGGCCTCATGCCAACCCCATCAGGCCGCGATACAAATGATCGTAGGCACCGATCATCCGCAGCGAGGAAAATTCCTCCAGGACCATCCGTCGCGCGCGTTCGCCGAGTTCGTGGCGACGGGTGGAATCGCGCGCCAGCGACAGCATCGCTTCCGCGAGCGCCGCCGGATCGTATGGGGGCACCAGCACGCCGGTGATACCGGGCCTGACCAATTGCAGGTTGCCGCCGACAGCCGTGGCCACCACCGGCAAGCCGCAGGCCATCGCTTCCAGCAAGGCATTCGACATGCCTTCCGATGACGATGCCAGCACCGCGACATCGCAAGCGGGCAGGAGATCGTCGACGCTGACGGACCCCAGCAGATCGATATGCCGCGCCAGTCCCGTTTCATCGACCTTGCGGTGCACCTCGTCCGCCATCGGCCCATCGCCGGCAAGCAGCAGATGGACGCCGGGGTACTGGGCATGCAGGCGAGCGAAGGCATCGACCAGCACCAGCGGGCACTTGACTTCCGACAACCGGGCGACGCAGCAGAACACCACGACTCCCGCATCGATCCCCAGCGCGCTTCGGCGTGCATTGCGCCAGGCGTCATCGCGCGGCTGGAAGCATTCGGTGTCCACGCCATTGTGGATCACCGTGGCGCGGCCCGGCGACAACCGCTCGTGGCTGGCCAGCGCATCGATGATCTGGCGCGCCGGTGCGACCACGCGATCGAAGCGATGATTGAGCAGGCGAAAAGCGCGCTTGAGGCGGCCGCTCTTCTTGAAGCCCATGTCGCGGCGATTGGAAATGTGGATTACGCCGCGCCGCTTCGGCAGCAACGCATTGAGGACGTCGGCCTTCTCGTGCTGGGATTGCACGATGCTGTAGCGTCCGCTCGATACCAGGCGGCGCAATACGCGGTAGGCGTGCAAGCCGCCACGGCCATAGACCGCCGCGACCGGAACGCGCACGATGCGGATGCCCGGGAAAAACAATGGCTGTGCCGGTGGGTCGAACGCCAGTTCGACGACGGTGACCGCATAGCGATTGCTTGGCAGCCCGCGCAACAGGTTGCGCAGGAACTGTTCGCTGCCGCCGGTGATGGAGAGACTGGTATCCGTGACCACCAGCAATCCGGCCGGAAACTCAGGGCTGGTAGCCAATGTAGAAGACGATTCCATTCTCTTTGAAGTTCTGGACGTGTATCGGCGTCCTGCGGACGCGATGCTGGAGATCGACGCGTGCGCTCCAGTGCGTGTTCCAGCGATAGCCGAATCCCGCACCGATGAACTGGTTGCGATCACTGCCCGGTTGATTGATCAGCGTGCGACGGAAAGCCGCGGCATACGCATTCGCCGTCCAGTTCGGGGTCAGGCGCCAGGTCGCGGAGACGCTGCCCAGAATCGCGTGCCAGCCTTCGCCACCATCGTGGAGCGGCGTGGCGCGATCGCTTTCGATCTCGCTGTCCACGGTCAGCCGGTCGGAACGGTAGTCGTAATGCAGCTGGACGCGACGATCGCGATAGACCTGCGGCGTCACCACGCCCTCGTTGTTGAGGAAGTCCTGGATCAGCATGGAGCGCTCGTCGAGGCTGTGCGTGATCACGTCCTCGGTGGTATCGGCGTATTGCTGGGTCAGGCGCAGGCGCAAGGTCTGGCTCGGACGCGGATTCCAGGCGGCATCGATGCGGACCAGCGGCCCGGACGATTTGGTGTCGAGCGCGGAGACATCCGCCCGCGACCAGCCGAGATCGGCCTGCAACTGCACGGTGCGCATCTGGCTGCCGTACCGGATGAAGGCACTGTCGCGCTTGTAGTCGCTGGCGTGGGAGCGCTTGGTGAAATTGACCTGTTCGGTGCTGACGGCGGCGCTGATCGAACGATTCGGCGCGAGGTCATGGACGACGCTTCCCGACAGCAGATATTGCTGGCCATCGATTTCATGGGTTTTTTCGGCAATGCTGTCGCTCATGCGCAGGTCGAAGCGCGCGCGCGTGGCGGGGGATATCCGCGCCACCCAGGTCGGACCCGCCACGAAAACGTTGATCTGCTGCACGTTGGACGGGTTGTAGGACACCAGGCTGTCGACCGGGCGACGGGTCAGGTGGTCGGCAGCCATGAATTCGAGCTGGCCAGGTGCGATCACCCAGTTGGCCTGCGCGGCCAATGCACCGCGCGCGCCGTTGGGGAAACTGCCCTGGGTGTAGTCGAGGTATTGCGCGGATCCGCGCGCAGCCAATCGCAACCTGCTGGAATTCCGCCGCAAGTCGAAGGTTAACGTGGGCGCGATCACCCAATCGTCCTGCTGGTTTTCCGGAACCAACCCGATGTTGTCGCTGTGGAGCACCGACACGCCGAACTGGTAGTCGGTCCTGTTCTGGGCGGCAACCGGCACCGATCCAATGGTTGCCAACAGCGATGCCGCAAGTATGTGTAGACGCCTGGAATCCTTTCGGCGTATGTGTCGCACGGTTCACCCCATGTCGTTGAAAACGACGCCTGCGAATTTTTCCGGTGGGAATTGCTGGACGGCGCGGGCGATGGTTTCCGCGGTGTTCATCGCGTAACCCGTCACCAGCACCACGACGTCGGCCATCTCGGCGAGGATCCGCGCATCGGGCGATGACTCCACCGGCGGCGCATCCAGGAACAGATAACGATTGGCGTAGTGGCTGCGCAGCGAATCGACCAGCAGGCGCATGCGGGGCGTCGCGAACTGTTCCGCGCTGTTTTCGCGCGGCGGTCCGGCCGGGATCAGGCCCAGGCGCGGCACGCCGGTGTCGTGGATCAGCGGCGTGATGTCTTCCACCTGTCCCTGCAGATAGCCGCCCAGATGCGCGTTGCCCATGTCGATGCGCATCACTTCATGCTGCGAGGGATGGCGCAAGTCACAGTCGAGCAACAACGCGGTCCGGGCATCGTCG
Organism: Lysobacterales bacterium; assembly: GCA_019510195.1. Classification (GTDB taxonomy): domain Bacteria; phylum Pseudomonadota; class Gammaproteobacteria; order Xanthomonadales; family Xanthomonadaceae; genus Solilutibacter. Next base: position 16,343 of record JAEKKW010000048.1, read on the forward strand.
AAGGCGAATGCCGTGGCGAGGTTGCGGGCAACGAAGCTGCTGCCGCAACCGGCCGAGACCGGCGCGATCAGGGTGACGAAATTGCCATCCATCATCGACAGCAGTTTGGTGCGCAGGTCGCGGAAGGCGTCGACTTCCGGCTGTGCCACGGTGGCCCGGTAAATCGTGCTGCGTTCGCGCAGCTGGGCCGGCGTCAGCGTCTTGCCTGGCGCTTGCATCAGGGCATGGTCGCGCTGGCTTTCCATGATTCCGGAATCCATCACAAGCCTCCCGCGCGGAACAGCGCCAAAACGCCATAGACCATTGGCACCGAAAGGAACAGGCTCGCCGCGAGTGCGCCCTGGCGCAGCATCGACGCGCGGCTGGCGCGGGTGCGATACCGCGGCGTCACGCCGAGCAGCGGCACCGCCGATTGCGTTTCCACCTGGTCGGGCGAGCGCAGCTTCTGGTCGAACTTCACCATCGCCAGCAGCAGGCCGAGCGGCAACAACAGCGCCACTGCCAGGCTGGCGATCGCCACGTGCATCAGGCGCAGGCCGCTGGCACGGACCGGCACCAGTGCCGGCTCCTGCACGCGGAAGCTCATGCCGCGATGGCCTTCATCGAGGTTCATCGACAGGCGGGCGTTCTCGCGGCGCTTCAGCAGGTCCTGGTAGAGGTCGCGATTGACTTCGTAGTCACGGGTGAGTTCCGCCAATGCGCTCGCCGCGGCGGCGATCCCCCGATTCTGCGTCATCACGCCGCCCAGCAGCTCTTCCGCCATGTTGCGGCGCGCAGCGATCGACGCGCTGTCGCTGCGCGCTGCGGCCAGCTTGCTGCGCAACTCGCCGTACAGGGGATTGATCGCGCTGGTGCTCTCGAGGGAGGAACCGCCCTGGGCAGCAACGGTCTTGCTGCGCAATTCCGCGTTCTTGAGCTGCGTCTGCAGGTCATCGAGCTGGTGGTTGATGCGCACGACGTCGGGATACTGGTCGGTGTAGGTCAGCAGCAACTTGGCGCGCTCGGTCATCAGGTCGGCCATCTGCGCGCGGACCTGTCCCTCGCGGGTCTGCACCGCGCTCACTTCGCTCTCGTTGCCGAGTTCGGTCTTGATTGCCGCTTCCTTCGACCGCGCGTTCTGCAGGTCCATGTCGGAGGCATCGACCTGGTGGCGCAGGTCGGCGATGCGGGTATTGACCTCGGTTTCCACGCCGGGGCGGGCGTCCGGGTTGGCGGTGCGATAGGCCTCGAGGCGCGCTTCCGACTGTTCGAGCTTGTCGTGGTAAGTCCTGACCTGGGCGTCGATGAACTGGAACGCCTCGCGGCTCTCGCGCTCCTTGGCGGCCAGGCTTTCGCTGATCACCTGGTCGCCCAGCGCCTTGGTGACGGCATAGGCGCGATGCGCATCGGAATCCGAATACTCGATCTGGATCAGCTTCTCGCCGGTGTCGATCTGGGTGCGGCTCTTGATCTGCTCGACCAGGCGGTCCTGCTCGATCGGGCTCGGATGGTTGTCCGTCCAGCCGCCGACCTTGAGGATTTCGTGCATCACCTTGTTGCTGAAGGCGACTTCCTTGGCCAGGGCGGCGCGATCGGCCACCGCGGTCGGCACCGCGCGCCCTTCCATCAGCGGCCGGATGATGTTGCTGTCCTCGACCACGATCGTCGTGCGCGATGCGTATTTTTTCGGCAGCATGATCCCGACGGCGAGGCCGAACAGGGCGATGCCGGCGAAGATGGCGGCGTAGCGCACCGGACGCCGGCGGAAATCCTTGGCCACGCCACGCAACAGTTCGTGCGGGGTGATGGCGGATTCGCGCAGCTGCAGAGGGGCGGCGACACCGCCCGACAGCATCGGAACACTCATAGCACGCGCTCCGGAACCGAGACGACGTCACCTGAAGTCAGCGTGTAATTGGTGCCGAGATCACGCTTGTTGAGGATCTGGTCCAGTCGGATGCGATCGTTGCCGCCGGGATTGCTGTCCTTGGGGCGCCGATGCAGTTCGGTGCGGTCGGGTGCGGCGAATTCGGTGACGCCGCCCGCGGCGAGGACCGCGTCGAGGACCGTCATGCCCTGGCGCCACGGCACCGACACCGGGTTGCGCACCGCACCGGTGACGCGCACCCGCGACAGGTATTCGTGACTGCGCAATTCGGTGAGGATCACCGCGACCTGCGGATCACGCACGTAGGCGGTCAGCTTCTGCTTGATGTCGTCGGCGACCTGCTCGGGCGTGCGGCCACCGGCGGCGACATCGCCAATCAAGGGCACCGAGATCTTCCCGTCAGGGCGCACCGGCACGGTGATGCCGAGCTCCGGATTGCGCCAGACCGAAACCTGGACGATGTCGTCCACGCCGATCAGATAGGTCTTGACTGCCTGCGAGGCGTCCGTCGGCGGGGCAACGGCTTGAACGCCGGTTCCGCTGGTCGCGCACGCGGAAAGAAAAATCATGCACAGTGCTGTGCATGCCAAACGTAGCATCCTGCTCATGGCTTGCTCCTTGCAATATGGCGAATTTACACCTGCCTGCAAGTCCCGGCAAGTAGGGGTTTTCTGATTCCCGCAGTCGCATTCACCATCGGTCGACAACAACAATTTCGAATAAAATCAAAGTCATGAAGATTCTCGTGACCGGCGGAGCCGGGTACATCGGCAGCCATTCCTGCATCGAATTGGCCGCATCAAATCATCAGGTTGTGATCCTCGACAACCTCTGCAATGCGTCACTGGTCTCAATTGCGCGCGCGGAAAAACTGGCCGGGACGCGTTTTCCACTGCATCGGATCGATCTTCGCGATGGCGAAGCCGTGCACCGGCTGTTCGAACGCGAGCATTTCGACGCCGTCGTCCACTTCGCCGCGCTCAAGGCGGTCGGCGAATCGGTGGAGAAACCACTCGACTATTACGACAACAACGTCGTGGGCAGCATCCACCTGCTGCAGGCGATGCGCGCGCATGGCTGCAAGCGACTGGTCTTCAGTTCGTCGGCGACGGTCTACGGCAATCCAGACAGTGTTCCGGTGAACGAGGATGCGCCGCTGCGGGTGACCAATCCCTATGGCCGCACCAAGCTGGTGACGGAAGACATGATCCGCGACGCCTGCGCCGCCGATCCGCAATTCAGCGCGATCCTGTTGCGTTACTTCAATCCGGTCGGTGCGCATCCGTCCGGCGAGATCGGCGAGGACCCGCGCGGCATTCCCAACAACCTGATGCCCTACATCTGCCAGGTCGCGGTCGGTCGCCGCGATCATCTCGGCGTGTTCGGCGGCGACTGGCCGACAGTCGATGGCACCGGCGTGCGTGATTACATCCATGTCGTCGACCTGGCCCGCGCGCACGCCGACGCCATCAATGCGCTGGAATACGCGCGCCACCCCGCGACCACGCTCAATCTCGGCACCGGGCAGGGCATCAGCGTGCTGCAACTGGTGCGGGCGTTCGAACAGGCGAGGGTGCGGGCGTTCGAACAGGCGAGCGGGCGCAAGGTGCCTTGCGAGATCGTCGCGCGCCGTGCCGGTGATGTCGCCGCGGTCTATGCCGATCCGCGTCGTGCGAAAGAAGTCATCGGCTGGCAGGCCGCGCGGGGCGTCGACGAGATGTGTGTCGATGCCTGGCGCTGGCAGTCGCGGAACCCGGAAGGCTATGGCGCCGCCTGAACATCACGCCTTGTAGTAGTCGCGATACCACTCGACGAAGTTGCGCACGCCGGTTTCGATCGGGGTCGCCGGCTTGTAGCCGGTATCGCGCTGCAATGCGCTGACGTCCGCGAAGGTGTCGGGCACGTCGCCGGGTTGCAGCGGCAGCATGCGCATCTCGGCCTTGCGCCCGAGCGCGTCCTCCAGCACCTCGATGTAGCGCAACAGTTCCACTGGCTGGCTGTTGCCGATGTTGTAGACGCGATAGGGCGCGGTCGACGATGCCGGCGTCGGCTGCAGCGGGTCGTAGGACGGATCGGGGCCGGGCACGCGGTCGAGCGTGCGGAACACGCCCTCGACGATGTCGTCGACCTGGCCCGCGCGCACGCCGACGCCATCAATGCGCTGGAATACGCGCGCCACCCCGCGACCACGCTCAATCTCGGCACCGGGCAGGGCATCAGCGTGCTGCAACTGGTGCGGGCGTTCGAACAGGCGAG
>JAEKKW010000049.1 GCA_019510195.1 Lysobacterales bacterium
CCAAGATGAGCAAGTCGCTCGGCAATATCGAGAAAGTCCACGACCTGGTGCGCGCGCATCCGCCGGAAGCGCTGCGTCACGCCCTGCTCTCCGCCCACTACCGCCAGCCGCTGGAATGGAGCGATGCCGTGGTCGAGCAAAGCGTGCGCACGCTCGATCGCCTCTACGGGACGTTGCGCGACCTCGCCGATGTCGAGGCCCAACCAGTGATTCCCGCCGGCGTCGAAGCCGCGCTCGATGACGACCTCAACACGCCGCAGGCGCTCGCCGAGATCGCCCGTATCGCCGGCGAAGCGCGCAAGGCCGGCCATGATGATCGCGTCCGCCTGAAGTCGGAATTGCTTGGGGCCGGGCTGGTGCTGGGGTTGCTGCAACAGGCACCGCAGGCGTGGTTCCAGCGGGAAGGCGCTGAACTTTCCGTCACGTTTAGCGACGGAATTCAATCGGGCGTCACCATCACCAGTGGCAAGCTGGAATCAATTGATGACATGATCGCGGAACGGGATATCGCAAAAAAGAATCGTGATTTTGCCAAAGCGGATGAAATCCGCAGCCGCCTCGTGTCGCAAGGAATTATTTTGGAGGACACCCCAAACGGCACACGCTGGAAACGCGCATGAGCGCATCACAATTCCCCCTCGAACCCACCGCTGCCGACGCGCAGGCGGCGATCGCCGACGAATTCTCGCTGTTCGGTGACTGGTCGGAACGCTACCAGTACCTGATCGACCTCGGCCGCAAGCTGCCCGATCTTCCCGAATCGCTGAAGACCGAAGAACACCGCCTGCTCGGCTGCCAGTCGAAAGTGTGGATCGTCGCCAGTGGCAATGCCGCGCGCCTCGACTTCCAGGCGATCAGCGATTCGGCGATCGTCTCCGGACTCATCTTCCTGGCATTGCGCGTGTACTCCGGGCGCCCGGCCAGCGAGATCCTCGCGACCGCGCCGGACTACATCTCCACGATCGGCCTGGCCAAGCACCTGTCGCCGACCCGCAGCAACGGCCTCGCCGCCCTGCTCGACCTCATCAAGACCACCGCGGCGCAGGCGCGATGACGACCGCAACCAGCGTTGCCAAATCGCCGCTGCGCAATCGCGGTTTCCTGCAATTGATGGTGTATCGCATCTGCACGATGCTGTGCTACCAGATCGCCGCGGTCACCGTCGGTTGGCACGTCTACGAACTCACCCGGAGCACGTTCGCGCTCGGCATGATCGGCCTCGCCGAAGTGTTGCCGTTCTTCGTGGTCGCACCGTTCGCCGGCTATCTCGTCGACCATCTGCCGCGACGCAAGCTCGGCGCGATCGCCTGCCTGGGACTTGCGGCGACGCCGCTGCTGCTGTTGCTGGTCGCGCACACGCCAGCGCTGCACGGCAATCTCGCGCTGATGTACGTTGCCGTCGGCTTGAACGGCGTGGTGCGTTCGTTCCTCGGCCCGGTCTACAACGCGCTGTTCGCACGGGTACTGCCGCGCGAGCAATTCGTGCGCGGCGCCAGTCTCGGCAGCGTGGTATTCCAGACCGGCCTGGTGATCGGCCCGGCATTGGGTGGCGCCCTGACCGGCTGGGCCGGTGTGGAAATCGCCTACCTGGTGTCCTTCCTGCTCGGACTGGTCGCCACGGCCGCGGTGTTCACGCTGGCGGTCACCGAACCGCCGCCACCGCCGCAGCGCGAGCCGGTATTCGCCAGCATTCGCGAAGGCCTGCGCTTCGTGTTCTCGCAGCAGGTGATGCTCGGCGCCATGGCGCTCGACATGTTCTCGGTGCTGCTCGGCGGCGCGATCTCGATGCTGCCCGCCTTCATCAAGGACATCCTCGACGCCGGCCCGGAAGCTTTCGGGGTGATGCGCGGCCTGCCGGCACTGGGATCGATCGCGGTCGCGCTGTGGCTGGCGCGCCATCCACTGGAACGTCATGCCGGTCGCGTGCTGATGTATGCCGTTTCGGGCTTCGGACTGTGCACGATCGCTTTCGCACTGTCGCGCAACCTGTGGCTATCGGGCGCGTTGCTGGTGCTCTATGGCATGTGCGATGGCGTGTCGGTGGTGCTGCGTTCGACCATCCTGCAACTGGTGACGCCGGATGAAATGCGCGGGCGCGTGTCGTCGATCAACAGCATCTTCATCAGTTCGTCGAACGAACTCGGTGCGTTCTACGACGGCGTGATGGCGCGTCTGCTGGGGTTGGTGCCGGCGATCATCACCGGCGGCTGCGTCACCCTCGGCGTGGTCGGCATCACGGCCTGGCGCGCGCCGAAACTGCGCAAGCTCGATCTGCGCGACCTCCACTGAGGCATACTCGGGCCCGGAGCCAAAGCGGGAATCCGATGCGCACCTTGATCATTATCGCCATCGGCAGCGCGCTGGCCGCGCTGCTGTTGGCCATGTTCCGTCGCGATGCGCGCACGTTGCGCACGGTCTTCATCACCTTCGCCATCACCTGGATCGTGGTCTGCGCCTGGAACATGTGGCTGGGCGTCGCCCGCGCCGGTTATGCGGTCATGGAGGAAGCGCCATTCCTGCTCGCCAATGCCGGGGTTCCCGTGCTGTTCGCCTGGTGGCTGCAAGGACGCTTGCGGCGGCGCGCGCAGGCGTAGACTCATCGCCGATTCCGCAGGAGTTGACCCATGTCCATCGAAACGGTTCGTGGCAGGCACGTCGCCATCCTCTTCGACGGCAGTCGCTGCATCCATTCGCGCAATTGCGTGCTCACCCATCCCGACGTCTTCGTGCCCAATGTCGATGGCGAGTGGATCCATCCGGACGCGGAGCCGGCAGATGAAGTGGTGATGACGGCGCGGATGTGCCCGTCCGGGGCGATCCGGTACCAGCGGCTCGACGGTGGCGAGGAAGAACCCGCGCCCATCGTCAATACCGTGCGCGTGCGCGAGGACGGACCGCTGGCTTTCAACGCACCCCTGAAGATTGCTGGCGAGGATGCCGGCCTGCGGCGGACGCTGTGCCGGTGTGGCCTGTCGAAACACAAACCCTATTGCGACAACAGTCATATCGAAGGCGGCTTCCACGCCACCGGTGAACCGGCGCCGAAGAAATCGCAGGCACTGGCCGCGCGCGATGGCGTTCTCGCGGTGGAGCCGCAACGCAACGGTCCATTGAAGGTGACCGGCAATCTGGAAGTCGTCAGCGGCACCGGCCACACCATCGACCGCGTCAGCGAGACCTGGCTATGCCGCTGTGGTCATTCGGGGAACAAGCCGTTCTGCGATGGCTCGCATCGCAAGTCCGGCTTCGAGGCCGACGGCGTATAGCAAAAAGCCTCCATTTGGAGGCTTTTCTGATGCAGCCGACGATGATTGAAGCGTGACGAGCGAAGTCCAGACAGGTGCGCGTGGAGCGCAGGAAGCGGAGTGTGCTCAAGTGCACATGAGCATTCCGAGCACCGCACGCGCCTGTCTGGGCGAGCGCAGTAGCTTCAATCGCCCTGCTGCTTCTGCATGTGCTCCCAGCGCTCCTGCGCATCGATGGTGCGTTCCGCCTGCGGGCGTGCTTCCAGGCGATCGAGCCCGATTTCCTCGCCGGTATCGACGCAATAACCGTACTCGCCGCTGTCGACGCGCTTGAGCGTGCTGTCGAGCTTGCTGATCAGCTTGCGGTAGCGATCGCGGGTGCGCAGTTCCAGCGCGTTCTCGGTCTCGCGGCTGGCGCGCTCGGCATCGTCGCCGACGTCGCGCACTTCTTCCTTGAGGTTCTCGATGGTCTGCTTCGATTCCTCGACCAGTTCGGCGCGGCGTTCCAGCAGCTTCTGGCGGAAATATTCGAGTTGCAGCGGGCTCATGTACTCCTCGTCCGCCTGCGGCTTGTAGCCGGCGGGCAGGATCGGGCGGCCGCTGGCTTCGTCGACCTTGTACTCGACCACGCGGGTCTTGCCGCGAATCACCGGAGCCTTGACCACCGGGGTGATCGCCACAGCGACCTTGCCAGTCGGACGCGGCACGGGGGCACGCGGGGCCGGCGGAACCGGGGCCGGAGCCACGGTCTGCTTCGCGCCCTTGGACGCGGCCTTGGCGGGGGCCGGCTTGGCAGGGGCCGGCTTGGCTGGCGCAGCCTTCGGGACGGGTGCGGCGGCAACCGGTTTGGTCGCAACGGCCTTCGGCGCGGGCGCCGCAACCGGTTTGGCCGGCGCCGGCTTGGCGGCGGTTTTGGCCGGGACAGCCTTGGCAACGGGCTTGGCAACGGGCGCGGGGGCCGGCTTCCTGGCGGGTGCCGGGGCCGGCTTCTTCGCAGGGACGGCCTTGGCTGGCGCGGCTTTCTTCGCCGGGGCGGCGACCTTGGCAACGGGCTTGGCCGGCGCCTTGGCGGCCGGTTTCTTGCTCACGGGGGCTTTCTTTGGCGCGGGCGCCGCGGTTTTCTTGGCGACGGCCTTCTTGACGGGCTTGGCGGGGGCTTTTGCGGTTTTCTTGACAGCCACTTCTAGACGTCCTTACGTGATCCCTTGAGCGCGGGAAGCCGGCTGTTATAACCTGCCCACTCCCCCTCGGCAAGCGCTGGATGCTGCACCTGATCGCGTGGACATGCGGTGATTTCCCATGAACCTGTTGCGTGACCTCGTTTCCGGCATGCTGATCGGGCTGTTACGCGCCTACAAACTACTGATCAGCCCCCTGCTCGGCCAGCGTTGCCGCTTCCATCCCAGCTGCTCCACCTACGCGGTGGAGGCAATCCGGGTCCACGGACCGATCCGCGGCAGCTGGCTGGCGGCCAGGCGCGTGGGTCGCTGCCACCCCCTCCACCCCGGCGGCCACGATCCCGTGCCGCCCGCCTGACCGGACCCACCGATGCCCTCGATCCTCATCAGCAATGCCCGCGTCGTGACCGACGGCCGCGAATTCGACGCCGACGTCCGCATCGAGGGCGAGCGCATCGCCCTGATCGGCGACAGCCTGGCGGCCAGGCCCGGCGAACAGGTGGTCGACGCCCGCGGTGCCTGGCTGATGCCGGGCATGATCGACGACCAGGTCCACTTCCGCGACCCCGGCCTGACACACAAGGGCGACATCGCCACCGAATCGACCGCGGCCGTGGCCGGCGGCACCACCAGCTTCATGGACATGCCGAACACCCGGCCGCCGACCCTCGACCGTGACGCACTCGAGGCCAAGTACGCCAGCGCCGCCGGTCGCGCCCGCGCCAACTACGGCTTCTACTTTGGCGCCAGCAACGAAAACCTCGACCAGATCCGCAGCCTCGATCCCAAGGCATCGCCCGGCGTGAAGGTGTTCATGGGCGCATCAACCGGCAACATGCTGGTCGATGATCCGGACGTGCTCGACGGCATCTTCCGCGACGCCCCGGTGCCGATCATCACCCACTGCGAAGACACGCCGATGATCGAGGAAAATCTCGCCGGCTACGTCGCGCAGTACGGCGACGACGTCCCGGTGCGTTTTCATCCCGACATCCGCAGCCGCGAGGCTTGCCTGAAATCGTCGCGGCTGGCGGTGGAACTGGCGCGCCGCCACGACGCCCGCCTCCACGTGCTGCATATCTCCACCGCCGAGGAACTCGATCTGTTCGAGCGCGGCCCGCTGATCCGCGCCGACGGCAGCCGCAAGCGCATCACCGCCGAAACCTGCGTGCATTTCCTCCAGTTCGCCCGCGGCGATTACGCGCGTTTGGGCAACCTGATCAAGTGCAATCCGGCGATCAAGGATGCGAGCGATCGCGAAGCCCTGATCCGCGCGATCGCCGACGACGTGATCGACGTCCTCGCCACCGACCACGCGCCGCACACCTGGGAAGAAAAGCAGCAAACAAACTACCTGAAGGCCCCGGGCGGCCTGCCGCTGACGCAATTCGCGCTGCAGTGCGCATTGGAACGCGTACACGATGGCCAGCTGGCGCGCGCGCAGGTGGTGCAGAAGACCGCGCACGCGCCGGCGCAATTGTTCGACGTCGTCGACCGCGGCTTCGTGCGCGAAGGCCTGTTCGCCGATCTGGTGCTGGTCGAGGACGCGCCATACACGGTGAAGCGCGAAGCGGTGCTGTCCAAGTGCGGATGGTCGCCGTTCGAAGGCATGACCTTCCGCTCACGCATCGCTTCGACGTGGGTCAACGGGCGGCAGGTCTGGGATGGAACGAACGTGATCGGCGCAGCGGACGGGCAGCGATTGCAGTTTGCCCGATGACGCGCTGCGGCAGGCCAGCTTTGCAATTAGCCGCTCGCGATCGCCACCGCATCGTGCGCGTGCAGGCTTTCGAGATGGCTGACCTGCACGCGGTAATGGTGGCACGCGTCCAGCGCTGACACCGCGGCGGCGATGCGACGCGCGGCATCCTCGCAGAACATCAGGTTGGCGGCATTGGCTTCGGCGAAGGCCCGCTCGTCCTCGCGCTTGACCGCGGTCTGCACCGGCGTGCCGAGCGCGCGCTCGACGGCATCGACCAACGTGGCGATCGGCAATTCATCGACATCGTCGACGAGTTCGACGCGAACCCGCGCAATGCTGCGTTGTGCATGCGGCGTCGCCGCCATGCCCGCGGGCGAGACCAGCCACGCCGCGATGTCCGCGGCACTGCCGCCGTCCGGAAACGCCTGCAGGAAGTGTTCGGAGATCACCTGGCGCGACAACGCCGCCGAGGCCGGACAGGTGCTGGAGTACTGGAGATCGACGGTGAAGGCGACCTGCAGACCATCGCGGCCGAGTTCCGCTTCCACTTCGACCGGATAGTCGCGCCAGCCGGCATTGGCGCTGGCCAGCGCCGGCCGTTCCAGCAAGGTGTCGAAGCGCAGGCGCAGGCGCGCCGCGGTGCTCAGGCCCTGCTGCGAGTCGATGCACGCCTGCAGGAAGGCGCGGATGCGGACGACATCGGCTTCGCCATCGGCCAGCGATTCGCGCAGGCGCAGGTAGAGGCGCGACATGTGGATGCCGCGCGTCCCGGCGACAAGGTCGACGAAGACATCCGCCATCGCCGGCACCGTGGCGCCATCGCGACGCAGCGGCAGGGCGATCCCTTCCATCCCCACCCAGTCCAGTCCGCGCGCATGGGCTGCAGTCTCGTGGGCGACATCGGCCAGCGGGGTTTTGCGTGATTCGAAGTTCATCGGGTCATTTTAGCGGCCACGGGCTGCACGCCATGCCAACACCAGGGTGAGCCAGCGCGAGAGAACGATTGCATCGCCCTTCCGGGCCGCGTTCGCGCGCGCCATCGCCAGCGCATCGAAGACCCGACGTGGTCGCGGGCCGCCCCGCCGGGTCTTGGCCGCCGCGACCGGCAACCCGATGGAAACCTTCAAGGTACGCAGCAACTGCAGCGGGTCGCTGTCGCGCGCGACCTCGCCGAACAGCTGGCGTTCGACTGCGCTGATCGCCACGAGGAACGATGCCAGCGCGGTGGCGGCAGCCTGCTCATCCGCGTGGGCCAGGTCGCGATCGCGCAACCCGCCGAGGCTGTCGGCGAAGGGCGACCACTCGACCGGCTGCTTCTGCAGGGCGAGCCCCAGTGGATGGCGACGCAATCCCTTGGCCCAACCGCGCAGTTCCTCCTGCCACCAGCCGAGCTTGGCCAGTCCCGGCGTGGGATCGCTGCCACCCCAGGCGGCTTCGGCGAGTTCGCCCAGCAGCATGAACCAGGCCACGGCAGCATCGCGCGATTCCCCGGCGATGAAGGTTTCGGCGACCTGCCATTCCGGCCAGCGCTGACGCCAGCCATCCAGCGTCGCCACCAGTGCGTCGCGATCGCTCATGGCCAGCGCGCCGGATCAAGCAGGTCGGAAGCCTGTTCCAGCATCACGTCGCCGCCCCATGCCGCCGGATCGTCGCCCGGCAGGCGGTAGCCCCACAGCGCGACGATCGAACGCATGCCCGCCGCGCGCGCGGCCTCGATGTCGCGCTCGTCGTCACCGACATAGATGCAGTCCTGCGGCGACATGCCGATCGCCTGCGCCGCGTGCAGCAACGGCAGAGGATGCGGCTTGCGTTCGGCCAGCGTGTCGCCACCGACCAGCACGCCGCTACGTTGCGTCCAGCCCGAGGCCAGCAACGCGGATTTCGCCAGGCCTTCCGGCTTGTTGGTGACGATGCCCCAGCGCGCACCGGCGCGATCCAGTGCATCGAGCAACTCGGCGACGCCGGGAAACGCGACCGCGTGGCGACCGAGTTCGCGATCGTAGATGTCGAGGAATTCCGGCACCAGTTCCAGCCGCCCCGCTTCATCGAGATGCGGAAAGGCGGCGCCGATCATCGCCCGCGAGCCCTTCGAGACATGCGGGCGCAATTCGTCGAGCGTCATCGCCGCGACACCGCGCACGGCACGCATCGCGTTCGCGGTCGCCAGCATGTCGGGCGCGCTGTCGAGCAGGGTGCCGTCGAGATCGAACAGCACCGCCTTGGGAAACGTCGCCGTCATCGGGCTTCTGGGGAAGCGAGGGGTTTGCCGGCCTGCATCAGGTAGTTGATGTCGGTGCGCGCGGTCAATCGCGCCGCGTGTTTCCACGGCTCGTAGAAGATGCCGCTGATGTCGCGGACATCGAGCCCGGCCATGCGCATGCCGCGCGCGAGTTCCGACGGCTTGATGAAATCACGGTACTGATGCGTGCCCTTGGGCAGCAGTCCGGCAACATATTCGGCACCGACGATGGCGAGCCCGAAGGCCGCCGGCGTGCGGTTGAGCGTCGACGCGAACAACTGCCCGCCGGGACGCAGCAATGTCGCGCAGGCGTCGAGGATCGATTGCGGATCGGGCACGTGTTCCAGCATTTCCATGCAGGTGATGACATCGAACGCGCCCGGCAGTTCTTCCGCCAGCGATTCCACCGACTGCTCGCGATATTCGACTTTGGTACCCGCTTCGAGACCGTGCAACTTCGCCACCTGGATCAGTTCCGGCGCGAGATCGAGTGCGGTCACCGTCGCACCCGCCTTTGCCAGCGCTTCACTGAGCAGGCCGCCACCGCAACCGACATCGAGTACGCGCGCGCCGGCCAAACCCGCGCGTTCGGCGACCCAGGCGAGGCGCACCGGATTCAGCGCATGCAGCGCGCGCTGCGGACCGTTGGGATCCCACCAGCGGCTGGCGAGTGCGGCGAACTTGTCGAGTTCGGACTGGCGGACGTTGCGTGCGGTTGCGGTCATCGATGCAGCTCCATCGAAACGTGGATCAGTGCGTGCCGGCAGCAATGCCGTCGCGCCACTGGCGGGCGTTGGCGCGAATCGCGTCGACTTCCATGTCCACCAGCATGCGATCGGCGAGTTTGCGGCGGCCGGCGATCCAGACGTCGCTGACTTGCTGGCGCCCGCAGGCATAGGCGAGCTGCGACAGCACGTGGAACAGCGGCTGGGTTTCAATCGGCGACAGGTCAACCAGCACGAGGTCGGCCTGTTTGCCGGCTTCGATCGAACCGATGCGATCAGCCCAACCCAATGCACGCGCGCCTCCGAGCGTCGCCGCGCGCAGGGCGGTCGCCGCGTCGAAGGCAGCGGCATCGTTCGCCACCGCCTTGGCCAGCAGCGCCGCAGTACGCGTTTCGCCGAACATGTCGAGATCGTTGTTGCTGGCGGCGCCGTCGGTGCCGATCGCGACATTCACGCCGGCGCGATGCAGTTTCTCCACCGGGCAGAAACCGGAAGCGAGCTTGAGATTGGATTCCGGGCAATGCACCACGCTGACGCCGCGCTCGGCGCACAGGCGGATTTCGGAATCGGTCAGCTGCGTCATGTGCACCGCGATCAGGCGGTCGTTCACCACGCCAAGGCGATCAAGCCGCGCCAGCGGGCGCTGGCCGTGCAGCTTCAGCGAATCCTCGACTTCCTGCGCGGTTTCGTGTGTATGCAGGTGCACCGGGATGTCGAGCTGGTCGGACAACATGCGCAGGCGTTCGAAGCTGGCGTCGCTCACCGTGTACGGCGCGTGCGGCGCAAACGCGGTGCCGATGAAGGCATCGTCGCGCCACTGGTCGTGCACTTCGCCGGCGCGCTCGAAATACTCGTCGTCGGTCTTCGCCCAGGCCGTCGGGAAATCGATCACCGGCAGCCCGACCATCGCCCGGAACCCGAAGCGGTGATAAGTCTGCGCCTGCACGTCGGGGAAGAAATAATTCTCGTTGCAGCAGGTGGTGCCGCCGCGCAGCATCTCGGCGATCGCCAGCGTCACGCCGTCACGCACGTATTCCGGCGACATCACCCGCGCCTCGGCCGGCCAGATGTGCTGCTGCAGCCAGGTCATCAGCGGCAGGTCGTCGGCGATGCCGCGCAACAGCGTCATCGGGTTGTGGGTGTGGGCATTGACCAGGCCCGGCATCAACACCGCATCGGGACGCGAAACGGTTTCCTTCGCCTGGTACTTCGCCCGCGCATCGGCGATCGGCAGCAGATCGATGATCACGCCATCACGCACCGCCACCGCATGGTTGTCCAGCACCAGGCCATGCGGCTCGATCGGCACGACATGGCCGGCTTCGATCAACACATCGCAAGACAGGGGCGTTTCGTTCATGGGTTCGGATTCCGGAAAATGCGCCGGCGGACAACAGCCAGCACCGGGAAGATCGCACTGAACATGAACCCGATGGTCCATGTCGGCAAGACGAAGGCCAGCGGCACCATTGCCGCGAACACGATCAGCGAGGCCAGTCCGCGCCAGATGAACCAGCGCACTTCGGCGTCGCCGATTTTCTCCCGCAACCCTTCCTGCTTCACCACCAGCAGTCGCGTGCGCAGCGAGAAAAACGAAATGGCGGTCAGCGTCGCCGCATACAGGGCACTGCGCCCCGGGAAATGCCCGGTGAACGCCAGCGAATATTCGCGGGTGGCGAACGGCATCAACGCCACGAACATCAGTTGCAGCAGTGTCGACCACACCATCTTGCCATTGACCCGGGTGATGTACTTCCAGGTCAGCATGTGGCTGGTCCAGAACACACCAGTGACCATGAAACTGACGAAGTAGGAAATGAAGGTGCCCTGGATCTCCATCGCGGCCGCCGCATCGCTGGCGTCGTGGCCGGGCAGTTTCAGCTCGATCGCCAGCAGGGTGATGGCGATGGCGAAGACCGCGTCGCAGAAGAACACGACGCGATCATGCGGGAAGATGTCGGTTCCGGGACCGGACATCAAATCACTTCACGCGGCTGACGTATTCGCCGCTGCGGGTGTCGACCTTGATCACTTCTTCCTGGCCGACGAACAGCGGCACGCGCACCACCGCGCCGGTTTCCAGGGTGGCCGGCTTGCCGCCGGTGCCGGCCGTATCGCCCTTCACGCCGGGATCGGTCTCGGTGATCTTGAGTTCCACGAAATTCGGCGGCTGCACCATGATCGGGTTGCCATTCCACAGGGTCACGATGCACTGTTCCTCGCCCTTCAACCACTTCTCGGCGCCGCCCATGCCGTTCACGTCGGCCTGGACCTGCTCGAAGGATTCCGGGTCCATGAAGTGCCAGTATTCGCCATCCGAATACATGAAGTTCATGTCGGTGTCGACGACGTCGGCCTGCTCCACGTTGTCGGTCGCCTTCATGGTCATTTCGACCACGCGGCCCGACTTGATGCTGCGGTACTTCACGCGGGTGAAGGCCTGGCCCTTGCCCGGCTTCACGTATTCGGTGTCGGTGATGACGCAAGGATCGTTGTTGACCAGGATCTTCTGGCCGTTCTTGACGTCGTTCATGCCCAGGGTGGCCATGGTCGTGCTCCTCAGCTGCGGCCCGATGGCACGGGCTCGATTAGAATGATGAAACCCGACATGATACCCGCTCGCTCCGCCCCCAGACAGAATCGGTCCCCGCAGGCCGCGCCGCGCTGGCAACAGCTGTGGCGCGATGCCGTGCGCGATCCGGCGGAATTGCTCGGCCTGCTCGGGCTGGACGAATTCGCCGGGCGGATTTCCCCGGCGGCCTCGACCCAATTTCCGCTGCGGGTACCGCGCGGCTTCGTCAACCGCATGCGCCATGGCGACGCCAATGACCCGCTGCTGCGCCAGGTCCTGCCGCTGGACGACGAGGAACGCATCGTTCCCGGCTTCGGGCTGGATGCGGTCGGCGACAGTGCGGCGCGTGCCGGCGCCGGCGTGATCCGCAAATATCGCGGGCGTGCCCTGCTGGTCGCGACCGGCAGCTGCGCGATCAATTGCCGATATTGCTTCCGCCGCCACTTCCCCTACGCCGACGAAACCGCAGCACGCGGCCAGTGGGCCGAAGCGCTGGCGATCATCGCCGCCGATCCGTCCATCGATGAAGTCATTCTCTCCGGCGGCGATCCGTTGTCGCTGGCCGACGGCAAGCTCGCCGAACTCACCGACGCGCTGGCGAACATTCCCCATGTCCGCCGCCTGCGCATCCATACCCGTCTGCCGGTGGTGCTGCCCGAACGCGTGGACGATGGACTGATCGCATGGTTGCGCGGCCTGCCGTGGCCGGTCGCCGTGGTGATCCACGCCAACCACGCCAACGAATTCGACGGCACTGTCGACGCCGCACTTGCGCGCCTGCGCGAAGCGGGCTGCCTGCTGCTCAACCAGGCGGTACTGCTCAAGGGCGTCAACGATTCGGTCGATGCGCTTGCCGATCTCTGCGAACGCGGCCATCGCGCCGGCGTGTTGCCCTACTACCTGCACCAGCTCGATCGCGTCAGCGGCGCCGCCCATTTCGAAATCGCCGATGCCGATGCACTGGCCCTGCATCGCGATCTCGGCGACCCCGGCAAACGTCCGCTGGCGTGACCTGCATCAGGTCCGGACGCGGGTAAACCCGCGACGGCCTCCGGTATAGTGGCCTTCGACTGCGCCACTCCCCCAGGCGCGGTGCAGAGGGTGGGATGCAACGGAAGAAAGACCACACGATCCGGGTTCTGGTCATCGATGACCGCATGGAGGACGCCGAATCCATCGTCACCGGCTTGCGCAACGACGGCTTGGCCGTGCGCGCCAATCGCCCCACCAGCATCGACGAATACCGCACGATGCTCGCCGGCCAGCCGGTCGATCTCGTGCTCGCCGCGGCCACCAGCAAGACGGTGGAACCGACCCAGGCGCTGACGCTCGCGCGCGCCACCGGCAACGACCTGCCGGTGATCCTGATCGCCGACGGCCACGACGATTCCGGGCTCGCGGCCATGCTCGGCCTCGGCGCCGACAACATCGCCCTGCGCAATCGCGAAGGCCATCTCCGGCGCGCGGTCGAACGCGAATACCGCGACCTCAACGCCCGCCGCGACCTGCGCCATCTCGACGCCCGCCTGCACGAGACCGAACGCCGCTGCGATGCGCTGATCGATTCCTCGCGCGATCCCATCGCCTACATCCACGAAGGCATGCACATCCGCGCCAACCTGGCCTATCTCGAGATGTTCGGCTACGCCGACTTCGACGAGGTCGAAGGCATGTCGATCCTCGACATGGTCGCGCCCGGGGACGCCGGCGAGTTCAAGATTCTGCTCAAGCAGTTGTCGAAGGGCGGCGAGATCCCGCCGCTGCACCACCTCACCGCGCAGAACGCCGATGGCCAGGAATTCCCGGCGACGATGGAGTTCTCGCCGGCCAACTACGACGGCGAACCCTGCCTGCAGATCATCTTCCGGCGCAAGGAAACCGCGATCGATCCCGCGATGATGGAGCAGATGGAATCGCTGCGCCGCCAGGACGTCGCCACCGGCCTGCTCAACCGCCCGACCTTCCTGCAATCGCTGGAAGACGCGATCGCACGTTCCGCGACCGCGCACGAACACCACGGCCTGCTGCTGGTCCAGCCCGATCATTTCGGCACCCTGCTGCAGAGCGTCGGCATCAACAATGCCGATGCCCTGATGGCGGCGCTGGCCGAACGTCTGCGCCCGCTGCTGGGCGAACAGGTCGAGGCCGCGCGCTTCGGCGAACAGGTGATCGCGGTCCTCGCGCGCGGCGCCAGCCATGCCGAGACCGAGGCGCTCGCCAACCGGATCGTTGCCGCGGTCGCCGGGCGCATCCTCGATACCGGCGATCACTCGTTGACGGTGACGGTCAGCGTCGGCGCGGTGCAGGTCAGCGAACGCAACGCCCAGGTGCCGCGGGTGCTGGCACGCGCGCAGGAATTGCTCGAGACCGCGCAGGGCGTCGGCGGCGGGCGCATGGAACTGTACGATCCCGGCGCCATCGATCGCGCCGAACAGGACCGCATCAACGCCTGGATCGAACGCATCCGCGGCGCACTTGCGAACGACCAGCTCGTCCTCCACTACCAGCCGATCATCAGCCTGCACGGCAACGGCTCGCCGCTCTTCGACGTGCTGATGCGCATGGACAACGGTACCGACGAAGTGGTGATGCCGAGCGCCTTCCTCGCGATCGCCGAGGAACACGGCCTGATCCGCGACCTCGATCGCGGCGTGATCGCCAAGGCGGTGCGCACATTGGCCGCGAACGCCAAGCGCGAGATGCGCTTCATCGTGCGCATTTCCCGCGCGTCGATCGAGGACACCTCGCTGCCGGCCTACATCCAGCAGGTGCTGCAGGAACATGGCGTCCCGGCCAATCGCCTGATCGTGCAGATCAACGAGTCCAAGGTGTCGACCCAGATCAACGAAGCGACGATCTTCAACCAGCAACTCGCCGCCTTCGGTGCCGGCTTCTGCGTCGACCAGTTCGGCGTCGGCCTGAATTCGGCGCAGCTGATCACGCACCTGCGGCCGCGCTACATCAAGCTCGATGGCAGCTTCATGACCGATTACGCGCGATCGCCGGAACAGCAGGCGCGGGTCAGGGATCTCGCCGCCGCCGGCAGCGCCGTCGGCGCCGCCACGATTGCCTGCGACGTCAACGATTCCGGCAGCATGACGACGCTGTTCATGGCCGGCGTCGAATTCGTGCAAGGCAACTTCCTGGCGCCGGCCAGCGCCGATCTCAGCTTCGATTTCTGATCACTCGCCGCACTCGCCTAGCGTCATCGCCAAAGCATCGCCCGGCTGTGCGCCTATCGCGGTTGTCTGCAGCCGCCAAGCCAGCGCGTGCGATATCGCGTTACACCACCACGCCTTCGCGCAGCGCCTTCGGGTTGAGCTGCGCCTTGCGCAGCGCCTCGATGCGCACCGGCAGCGGCGGATGGCTGAGCAGCAACGCGCCGAGGCCCTGCTTCATGTTGCCGGAGATGCCGAACGCCGCGACCTGCCTGGGCAGCGTCGATTCGCCGTGGTTGGCCTGAAGGCGCTCGAGCGCGGCGATCATCTTCTCGCGCGACGCCAGCTCTGCACCGGCGATGTCAGCGCGGAATTCGCGATGGCGCGAGAACCACATCGCGATCATGCTGGCAAACAGGCCGAACACCAGTTGCAGCACGTTCACGGTGATCCAGTACCCGATGCCCCCGCCGCCTTCGCGACGGCCGCCGCTGAGGTAACCATCGACGACCTGGCCGACCACGCGCGCCAGCACGATCACGAAGGTATTGAGCACGCCCTGCAGCAGCGCCATCGTCACCATGTCGCCGTTGGCGACGTGGCCGATCTCGTGGCCGAGCACCGCTTCCGCCTCGTCGGCGTTCATCGAATTGAGCAGCCCGGTCGAGACCGCGACCAGCGCATGGTTGCGGTTGGCGCCGGTGGCGAAGGCATTGATCTCCGGAGCATCGTAGATGGCGACGTCGGGCATGCCGATTCCGGCTTTCTGGGCGTGGCGTTGCACGGTCTGCACCAGCCAGCGTTCGCTGTCGTTGCGCGGCTGGGCGATGACCTGGGCGCCAGTGGTCCACTTCGCCATCATCTTCGACATCAGCAGCGAGATGATCGAGCCACCGAAGCCGAAGATCGCCGCCATCACCAGCAGGCCGGAGGTCCGCGCCGGGTTGATCCCGAACACGGTCATGACGATCCCGAGCAGGATCATCACTGCGAGATTTGTGCCCAGGAACAGGGTGATGCGCTTCAGCATGCCGGTGGAACTCCTCGTGATTTACCGCAGAGTGTGGGGCGGACGCGTTAAATTCAAGTCATGCCACGCCAAGACGCCTGCCGCGGTCGTTTCGCACCCTCGCCCACCGGCCCGTTGCACCCCGGTTCACTGCTGGCCGCGCTCGGCAGCTGGCTGTTCGCGCGTCGTGGCGGTGGCGAATGGTGGCTGCGCATCGAGGACGTCGATCGCATCCGCGAAATGCCGGGCGCGGCGCAGGATCAACTGGACACGCTGGCCGCGTTCGGTTTCGTCCACGACGGACCGCTGGTGCGCCAGAGCGATCGCGATGCGTTGTACGCCGCGGTGCTCGATCGCCTGCTGGCGGATGGCCACGCCTTCGAATGCCATTGCAGCCGCAGCGTGATCGAGGCGCAGGGCGGCATCCATCGCGCCTGCATTCCCGGGCTGCGGCGTCCCGATCCGGCGATCCGCCTGCGCGTCCCCGATGACTGCCTGGTCGAATTCGACGACTTCATCCACGGGCATCAATCGCAACGCGTCGATCGCGACGTCGGCGATTTCGTGCTCAGGCGCGCCGATGGTTGCTGGGCCTACCAGCTCGCGGTGGTGGTGGACGATGCCGACCAGGGCATGACCGAGGTGGTGCGCGGCGCCGACCTGCTCGATTCCACCCCGCGGCAGATCCTGCTGCAGCGGTTGCTCGGCCTGCCGACACCCGGGTATGCCCACCTGCCGTTGCTGGTGGATCCGCACGGCAACAAACTCTCCAAATCGACGTCTGCGCATCCGGTCGACCGCAACAATCCGCTGCCCGCGCTGCATGAAACATGGCTGCAACTGGGACAGGCCAGCTTTGTCGCGACACGATTTGCTGCATCGCCGCAGGCCACCCCGCAAGAATGGTTGCATGATGCGATTGCAAGATTCGACCCTGCGCGCATCCCGCGCCACCACATGGAGCTGTCATGACTTCACGCGTCGCATTCGTTACCGGTGGCACCGGCGGCATCGGCACCGCCATCGTCCGCGAACTGGCCGGCAAGGGCCACAAGGTCGCCACCAATTACCGCAACGAAGGAAAAGCGAAAGCGTGGCAGGCGGAACTCCAGAAGGATGGCATCGACGTGACCCTGGTCCAGGGCGACGTCACCTCGCCCGAGGATTCCGCGCGCATGATCCAGGAAGTGGAAGGCAAGCTCGGCCCGATCGAAATCCTGGTCAACAACGCCGGCATCACCCGCGACGGCACCTTCCATCGCATGAAGACCGACCAGTGGACCGACGTCATCAACACCAACCTCAACTCGGTGTTCAACGTCACGCGCCCGGTGATCGAAGGCATGCGCGAGCGCAAATGGGGCCGCATCATCCAGATCAGTTCGATCAACGGGCTCAAGGGCCAGTATGGCCAGGCCAACTACGCCGCCGCCAAGGCCGGCATGCACGGCTTCACCATTTCGCTGGCACGCGAGAACGCCCGCAATGGCGTCACCGTCAACACCATTTCGCCCGGCTACATCGCCACCGACATGGTGATGGCGGTACC
>JAEKKW010000050.1 GCA_019510195.1 Lysobacterales bacterium
CGTGAAGGCAGGCTGCCGCAGGTGTCGTGGATCGTGCCGCCCTACATCATGAGCGAGCATCCGGCGGCATCGCCGGCCTACGGGGAATCGCTGAGCGCGCAACTGCTGGCGGCGCTGGCGGCCAATCCGGCGGTGTGGGCGAAGACGGTCTTCATCATCAATTACGACGAGAATGGCGGCTTCTTCGACCATGTGCCGCCGCCGATCGGCACGCATGTCGCGAATATCGGCGCCAGCACCGTGCGTCTTGATGGCGAGGACTATCACGGCGTGCCGGTCGGGCTGGGGCCGCGCGTGCCGATGCTGGTGGTGTCGCCGTGGAGTCGCGGCGGCTGGGTCAACTCTCAAGTGTTCGACCATACCTCGGTGATCCGTTTGATGGAAGAACGTTTCGGCGTGCGCTGCGACACCATCAGCCCGTGGCGGCGTGCAGTGTGTGGCGATCTCACTTCTGCGCTCGCGTTCGATGCCCGAGACGACTTGTGGCCGGCGTTGCCGGACATGAAGGATCGCCAGCAATGGGCCGATGCCAGTTGCAAACAGGGGATCCCGAAGGCCCCGGCTGCGCCCGCGGCATTGCCGACCCAGGAGCCGGGCCAGCGTCCGGCGCGCGCATTGCCTTACGCGTTGTCGGCATCGGCGCATGTCGATCATGCTGCGCGGAGCATCGAGCTTGAATTCTCCAACACGGGCAAGGTTGGTGCAGTGTTCACGGCATATCGAACCGGAAGCGACGCCGGTCCGTGGTGGTTCACGGTGGAGGCGGGCAAGTCGTTGCGCCATCGCTGGGATGTCGGCGCCGATGGCGGATACGCCTTCGAGGTGCATGGTCCGAATGGCTGGCTGCGCACATTCGCCGGAAAGGTCGCTGGAAACGGCGCACGACCGGAAATCGAATTCACGATGCAAGGTGATCGCTGCGTGCTGCGGATGCGCAACGATGGCGACGACGCCTGCGCGCTGCGCGTTTCCGCAGCGGGGCATTATGGTCATGGCGCGGCACGCACGCATGTGCTGGCAGCGGGCGCGATCGTCGAAGACAGCCGCGACGCCGCTGCATCGGATCACTGGTACGACCTGCTGGTGACGGTGGAAGGCGATGCACTGTTCAAGCGCCGCTTCGCCGGTCACGCCGAAACCGGACGCGCGAGCCGCAGCGACCCGGCATTGTTCGCCTGAGTCATTTCCCCAGGGTGCCGCGATCCGGCGGTGGCCCCAGTTTTACCGAAAGTTTCTTGCGCATCTCGCTGCGGAACACCCGCGCCAGCATGGCGAAACCGACGCTGGTCGGATGCATTTCATCGGCCCAGTATTCGGGATCGGGCAGGGTGCCGCGCAGATCGACGAAATCGAAGACGCGGCCGCTGGCGGAATCATCGCGCAATGGAACCAGCACCCGGTCGACGTAGCCGTCGATCATCGCCCTGGCGAACTCGCGTTGTTGTTCCACGCCCGGCAGCGCATGGCTGATATTGGGTGCGATCCACGGCCCGATCCCGTGCGTGAACAGGGCTGCAAGCCCGAGGTTGCCCAAGGTGAACTTCGCGCGTTCGCCCATTCGCTGCGGATAGTCGTAAGTGTGGGCGAGGATCGGCGTCTTCGGCTTGATCGCCCGGAACGCCTCGATCAGGCGGTGATAGGACGCGCGCACCGCGTCGTAGCGGCCACTGGTTTCGACCCGCGCAAAGGCGGCATCGACGCTCATCTCGCCCATGCCCTTGAACAGTTGCGCGAGAAAATCGCCGACGAAATCATTGCCGCCGCCGCTCAGCAACACGAGATCGAAGGCAAAATCGCGGTACCAGCCGGACAGATCGGCGACGCCCCGCGGCGAAAACATGTCGATGGCGAGATCGCCGACGCGTTCGCTGCGGAAGAACAGGCCGCCAGCGCCGAACAGCGGGACACCGGCCGCTTCGTCTTCCGGTGTCGGGTAGACCAGCCAGTCGAGCAGGTTCATCGCCAGTGGCGTGGCGAACCAGGAGTCGCCTTCGCAAAAGATCACCGGCGTGGAATGGAAGGCGGCGGGATAACGTTCCAGTTCGCGGTAGAGGTCGCGGAACTGGCCGGCGCGCGTGGTCAGCAACGATTGCGATGAGGGCATGCACGATTCCGCGTTGCAGCATTCTTCGTGACGATACTCGCAAATCGCGGTGCGGGGTGAATGCGGTTTACACTGCGCCGATGCAGCCTTCGCGCAAGAAGTCCCGGATCACCTCGCTTGACATCGCGCACCGCGCGGGCGTATCGCAGGCAACGGTGTCGCGCGTGTTGCGCGGCAGTCCGCTGGTGAACGCGGAGACGCGTCGGCGTGTCGAAGAGGCGGTTCGCGAGCTCAACTACAAAGTCGATCGCCATGCCTCGAGCCTGCGCACCCAGCGCGCCGGCACGCTGGCATTGCTGCTGTTCGAGGAGCCGGGGCCCGAGGACGCGCTGATCAATCCGTTCTTCCTGTCGATGCTGGGGTCGATCACCCGTGAATGCGCGCGCCAGGGCCATGACCTGCTGGTGTCGTTCCAGCAGCTGTCGGATGACTGGCATGCCGATTACGAGGACAGCATGAAGGCCGATGGCCTGATCCTGCTCGGTTACGGCGACGACGTGCTGTATCAGGAAAAGCTGGAGCGGTTGCACGCGCAGGGCACGCATTTCGTGCGCTGGGGACCGGTGCGCGCGGGCCAGATCGGTATTTCCATCGGCTGCGACAATCATCTTGGCGGCCAGCTTGCCGGTGCGCATCTGCTGGAGCTTGGGCGCAAGCGCATCGCGTTTCTCGGCGATGCGTCGTCGCACTATCCGGAATTCTTCGCGCGCTTCAGCGGCTGCGAGGCAGCCTTGCAGGCGCAGGGATTGACGCTGGACCGCCGGCTGCAGGTCGATGCCAGCAGCAGCGAAGAAGACGGCCAGCGTGCCGCGCGCGAACTGCTGGCACGCGGGCTGGAGTTCGATGCGATATTTGCCGGCAGCGACTTGATCGCGATCGGCGCGATGACGGCGCTGCGCAACGCCGGCAAGCGGGTTCCGCAGGACGTCGCGGTGGTCGGTTTCGACGGCATGCCGCAGGCGCGCTACAGCACGCCGCCATTGACGACGGTGGTGCAGGACACGCAACTCGCCGGGCGCCTGCTGGTCGACGGCCTGTTGATGTTGACTCGCGAACAATCGGCGAACAGCATCATGATCGCGCCGCAGTTGGCGGTGCGTGCGAGTACGCGCGCTTAATCCTGCTTCTTGCGTGCGCCCGCCATCGCGGCATCAAGCGATGACCGCAGCTTCGGTTCGCTGACTTCCGCGGCCAGCGTGTAGACCTGCACGCCATGCGCTGGAACGCGGCTGGTCAGTGCCTGACCGGCGCCGATCCCGTGCCTGCTGCCATCGATCGCCGAGATCCAGTTGCCTGATTGCAGCATTTCACCGATGTGGAAATCCTGCGGCGCGTCGCCCTTGTTGAGCAGCACCAGGGCAATCTCGTTGCGCCCGCCATGCTGGTAGACGCGCCAGAACGCCGCGCGATCGCCGGCGAGTTCGAGATCGACCTGGAGGCCGCGCTGCAGGGCAACGTGCGCCTGCCGTACCTTTGCAATGCGCATCAGGTTGGCGCGGATCGGGCTCTTGCGCGCTTCGGCAATGCCCTTGGTCCCGAAGTAATTGCGGTTTCCGGCGTGTTCGGCGGCGCCGCGCTCGAAGCCCATTTCCGAGCCGTAATAGATCACCGGGATGCCGCGCGCGGTGAACAGCCAGTTGTTGGCATCGATGAAGCCATTGTCGCTGGCATCCATGCGCGCCATGTCGTGGTTGTCGTAGAACGTCATCAGTTCGTAGGGATTCGCGTACGGGCCATTGGTCAGGTACAACGGCTCCGCGAGCGCGGCGTAGGAACCGCCGGAATGCTCGAAGGTCGCCTGCAGGGCCTTGCGCAGCGGGAAATCGAGCACGCTGACATTGGCGTTGCGCGTCCAGGTGTGCTCGGCGATCTTGCTGGCGTCGTAATCGAAAGCTTCGCCGAACATGAAGAAGCCGGGGCGTTTCTGGCGGATGCGATCGACGAAGGCATGCCAATAGGCGTGCGGCATCCAGCCGATGGTATCGATGCGGAAAGCGTCTGCACCCTGGTCGATCCACTGCGAATACGCGCCGACGAAATAGTCGAGGACCGCCGGGTTGTTCTCGTTCATGTCCGAGAGCTGCGCCAGGTTGCCGCCTGTGTTGTACCAGGCATGCAGCGGGTTGTTCTTCGGGTCGAGCTTGTCGGGCGCCAGGTTCTGCTCGTCGGCCATCAAGCGCCAGTGCTTGTCGTATATCTTGCCGTACTTCGGCTGGTCCTTCGGCATGGTGAAGGCGGGCGAACCGTGATTGCAGACGATATCGAGGACCACCTTCATGCCATGGGCGTGCATGGCGCGGGTGAAACCGCGGAAGTCGAGGCCGCGGCTCGGCAGGTGTTCGTCCACCACCCAGAAGTTGTCGCCCCAGTAACCGTGGTAGCCGGTCTTGCCGCCATCGGTGAAGTGGCCGCCCCATTTCACCGGTTCGCCGCCGGTGAAGGCCTCGTCCGGGTTGTCGACGATCGGCGTGATCCACAGCGCGCCGAAGCCCATTTCCTTGATGTAATCGAGGTGGTCGACGATGCCCTTGAAGTCGCCGCCCATGTAGCCGACGTTGTCGCTCTTGCCGGCGGGCGCGCCAGGCACCGGACGATCGAAGGTGTAGAACGCCGCGCCCTTGGCCTTGCCCTGGTTGCGATGATCGTTCGACGGATCGCCGTTGACGAAGCGATCGGTCATCACGAAGTACACCGCATCGCTGGCCATCGGTTGCAGCGTGCCGTAGTAATCGCCTGGCGACGGCTTGGCGGATGTCGCGGCGTGCGCGGTCGTGGCGATCGCGCTGGCGAGCAGTGTCGCGGCAAGCAACGAGGTTTTGTCCATGCGCGTCATCGTCATGCCCCCCGTGGTTCCGGCACGCGCAGCGTCAACAGCCCGGCGAGGCCCAGGCAGATGGCACCGATCACCAGCGCATAGATCGGCTGGTTGCCGAACAGGTGTTTCACCAGCAAGCCGAGCAGGCTGACCGCGACCAGCTGCGGGATGACGATGAAGAAATTGAAGATACCCATGTAGATGCCCATCTTGTCCGCGGGCACGCTGTCGGAGAGCAGCGCATAGGGCAGGGACAGGATCGACGCCCAGGCGAAGCCGACGCCGACCATCGACAACAGCAGCAGTTTCGGGTCGCGGATCAGGAAGACCGAAAGCAGGCCGAGCGCGCCCAGCAGCGAGTTCAGCAGATGGCTGCGGCGCAGGCCGATCGCCCGCACCATGCGCGGGATCACGATCGCCGCCAGTGCGGCGAACCCGTTGTAGGCGGCGAACAGCACGCCGACCCAGTTGGCGCCTTCGTTGTAGGCGATCGAGGTCGGATCGCTGCTGCCGTAGTGGACGGAGGTCACCGCCGGCGTGGTGTAGATCCACATCGCGAACAGTGCGAACCACGAGAAGAACTGCACCACGGCCAGCCGTCGCATCGCCGAGGGCATCTGGTGGAGATCGCGCATGATGTTGGCGAGCATGCCGGCGCTCGCGGTGTAACCGCTGAGCAGCAGCAATGCACCATAGGCGGCGATGCCACCGGCGAGTACGTACAACTGCTTGTCGAGCGCGAAGTGGCCGACGGCCCAGAAGCCGATCGCTCCCATGACCAGTGCGGTGATCGCCAGCGTCGACCAACGGCGTGGACTGGTGCCGCCATCGCGGGCGCTGCCGTTTTCCGGTGCGTGATCGTCGAAGGCCGCGAGTTCGGCCGGGCTGTATTCACGGCTGCGCAGCACCGTCCACGCGATCGCGCCCAGCAGCACCACACCGCCAATGTAGAAGGAATAGCGCACGGTGTCGGGGATATGGCCGGAAGGCGCGGTGTTGGCGATGCCCGAATGTTCGAGCAGCCACGGCAGCAGGCTCGCGACCACCGAACCGACCCCGATGAAGAAGCTCTGCATCGAATAGCCGGCGGCGCGCTGGTTCTGCGGCAACTGGTCGCCAACGAAGGCGCGGAACGGCTCCATCGACACATTGATCGAGGCATCGAGGATCCACAGCATGCCGGCTGCCACCCATAGCGCGCCGACATTGGGGAAGGCGAACAGCGCCAGCGACGCGAGGATCGCGCCACCAAGGAAGTAGGGGCGGCGACGGCCAAGCCCGCTCCAGGTGCGATCGGACAGATATCCGATCACCGGTTGCACCAGCAGTCCGGTCATCGGCGCGGCGATCCACAGCAGCGGGATGTCGTCGACGTTGGCGCCGAGCGTCTGGAAGATGCGGCTGACATTGGCGTTCTGCAGCGCGAATCCGAACTGGATGCCGAGGAATCCGAAACACATGTTCCAGATCTGCCAGAAGCCGAGGCGGGGTTTGGCGGCCATGCCGGAATCCGTCTGAAGTTGCAGGCATCGTGCCGCTTGCCGGGGAGACAAGCATGTTGCAGTGCAAACAAAACAGCCCGGTTCAGCTGCGAATGCAGGCGTTGTGCAGCGGTCGCGCGCGGCTATACAAGCATGCGCGCGCATGCATACGTATTCATCCGGGAAACGCCACCCGGCATGGAATAGTGCGCGCTGGCACAGGCTGTGGAGCAGGCAATGGCGCATCCGTGGTGGCGCGGCGCGGTGATCTACCAGATCTACCCGCGCAGCTTCCGCGACAGCAACGGCGATGGCATCGGCGATCTGCCGGGCATCACCGCGCATCTGGATCACGTCGCCGCCCTTGGTGTCGATGCGATCTGGATTTCGCCGTTCTTCACCTCGCCGATGGCCGATTTCGGCTATGACATCGCCGATTTCCGCGGTGTCGATCCGATCTTCGGCACGCTCGCCGATTTCGACGCATTGGTGACCCGCGCGCACGCGCGCGGCCTGCGGGTGATGATCGACCAGGTGCTGAGCCATTGCTCGATCGAACATCCGTGGTTCCGCGAAAGCCGCATGAGTCGCGACAATCCGAAAGCGGATTGGTTCGTCTGGGCCGATGCCAAGCCCGACGGTTCGCCGCCCAACAACTGGCTGTCGATCTTCGGCGGCGTGGCCTGGCGCTGGGAGCCGCGACGCGGCCAGTATTACCTGCACAATTTCCTCGCCGACCAGCCGCAGCTGAATTTCCACCAGCCGGCAGTGCGCCAGGCGCAACTTGCTTCCACGACGCGCAATTGCGCGACAACCCGGCCAAGCCGATCGAGGCGCGCAGCGGTCGCGGCTTCTCGCCCGACAATCCCTATGCGTTCCAGTACCACTGGTACAACAACACGCGGCCGGAAACTCCGGTGTTCCTCGAGGAATTGCGCCGGCTGATGGACGCCCACGGCGACATCACCACGCTCGGCGAGATCTCGTCCGAGGATTCGCTGGCGACGATGGCCGAATACGTCACCCCCAAGCGCCTGCACATGGGCTACAGCTTCGAACTGCTGACCGACGATTTCAGCGCCGCGCACATCCGCGGCACCGTGGAAACGCTGGAAGCGAAACTGCAGGGTGGCTGGCCGTGCTGGGCGTTGTCCAACCATGACGTGCAGCGCGTCGCCAGTCGCTGGGGTGGGGTGGATCCGCATCCGCAACTCGCGCGCCAGCTGGTCGCGCTGGTGTGTTCGTTGCGTGGCTCGGTCTGCCTCTACCAGGGCGAGGAACTCGGCCTCCCCGAAGCGGACGTGCCCTTCGAGGCACTGCAGGATCCCTACGGCAAGACCTTCTGGCCGAACTTCAAGGGCCGCGATGGTTGCCGCACGCCGTTGCCGTGGACCGGCGATGCCGACGCCGGATTCGGCGCGCCGCGGCCATGGTTGCCGGTGTCGGAAGCACATCGCGCGTTGTCGGTTGCGGCACAGGAGGCGAACGCCGAATCGACCTTGCGTGCCGCGCGTGCCTTCCTCGCCTGGCGCAAGTCGCAACCGGCATTGGTCGAGGGATCGATCCGTTTCCTCGACGCGCAGGAACCCGCCCTTGCATTCGAACGCGAACAGGATGGCGAGCGCATGCTGCTGGTGTTCAACCTCTCGGAAAATTCGCTCGAATGGAATGTGCCGCCACAATGGGCGACGGCCATGCAGGTCCAGGCGCCCGGCGTCGCAACCGGAATGTTCACCGATGGCCGCGTGGCATTGCCGGCGCATGGCGTGGCCGTACTTGGAATGTCGAAATGACGATGAAATCGAAACTGCTTGCGTTCCTGCTGCTGGCCGGTCCGCTTCTGACACATGCGGGTCTGGCCCGCGCCGACAACAACGAAGTCGCCCGCGTCGCTTCCCCCGATGGCCACATCGTCGTCACCGTGCTCGACATCAATGGCGAAGGCCGGATCGGCTATCGGGTGTCGCGCGACGGCAAGCCGGTGATCGGTGATTCGCGGCTGGGATTCGTGCTGCGCAACGGCGCCGAACTGCTGCGCAATTTCAAGCTGGAAACGCAGGCGAGCCGCAGCATCGACGAAACCTGGGACCAGCCCTGGGGCGAACGCCTGCACACCCGCAACCACTACAACGAACTCGTCACCACGTTCGTCGAGGGCGTGAACGACAAGCGCCATCTCGATGTGGTGTTCCGCGTCTTCGATGACGGCATCGGCTTCCGCTACCGCTTTCCGAAGCAACCGAACCTGGGGCGCGTGGAAATTGTCGATGAAGTGACCGAATTCGACATCGTGCGACCGGCCACCGCGTGGTGGATTCCGGCGGGCGAGTGGAACCGCTACGAATATCTCTACAACAAGACGCCGCTGAACCAGTTGTCGCTGGCGCATACGCCGGTCACGATGAAGACCGATGACGGCCTCTACCTGTCGATCCACGAAGCGGCGCTGGTCGATTACGCCTCGATGTGGCTGCGCCGCGTCGATGGCCAGCGACTGAAGGCGCGGCTGGCGCCCGGTGGCACCCAGCCTGCCAGCGTCGTTCGCGACGCGCCGTTCGTGACGCCGTGGCGCACGATCCAGATCGCCGACCGTCCGGGTGGACTGGTCGAATCGAGCCTGATCCTCAATCTCAATGATCCCAACGTGCTGGGTGATGTCAGCTGGTTCAAGCCGGCGAAATATGTCGGCGTGTGGTGGTCGATGCATCTCGACCAGCAGTCCTGGGGCACCGGTCCCAAGCATGGCGCGACCACCGAAAATACCCGGCGCTACATCGATTTCGCCGCCGCCAACGGTTTCCGCGGCGTGCTGGTGGAAGGCTGGAATCCCGGTTGGGACGGTGACTGGTTCGCGCATGGCTGGAACTTCGATTTCACCCGGGCGACCCCCGACTTCGACATCGAAGGATTGTCGAAGTACGCCGCCACCAAGGGTGTGCATCTGATCGGTCATCACGAGAACGCCTGCGCAGTCAGTCATTACCTGAGCCAGCTCGATGCCGCACTCGATCTCGACCAGCGCCTTGGCATCGACGTGGTGAAAACCGGCCATGTCTGCGATGCCGGGCAGATCGAACGCCAGGACGTTGCCAATGGCCCGATCACGCGCGAATGGCACGATGGCCAGTGGATGAGCGATGTCCACCTGAAGGTGGTGAAGGAGGCGGCCAAGCGCCACATCGCCATCAATCCGCACGAACCGATCAAGGACACCGGACTGCGCCGCACCTATCCCAACTGGGTGAGTCGCGAAGGCGCGCGTGGCATGGAATACAACGCCTGGGGCAATCCGCCCAATCCGCCGGAGCACGAAATCAACCTGGTGTTCACCCGCATGCTTGCCGGGCCGATGGATTACACGCCGGGCGTGCTGAGCCTGACCGGTCGCGGTGGCCAGGAAATCCAGAGCACGCTCGCCCGCCAGCTGGCGCTCTACGTGACGATCTACAGCCCGATCCAGATGGCTGCCGATCTTCCGGAACACTACGCGCAACACATGGACGCGTTCCAGTTCATCCGCGACGTGCCCACCGACTGGCAGGACACCCGCGTCATCAATGGCGAGATCGGCGAGTACGTGACCATCGCGCGCAAGGAGCGCGGCGGCGGCGACTGGTATCTCGGCAGCATGAGTGATCGCAACGCACGCACGCTCAAGGTGCCGCTGTCCTTCCTCGATGCCGGCAGGAAATACCGCGCCGAGATCTATCGCGACGGTGCCGGTGCGGATTGGCATGGCGCCGCGCGCTTCAAATTCGCGAAGGAAACGCGCACCGTGACCGCGAAGGACACCCTTGATCTGTGGCTGGCCGGTGGCGGTGGCGCGGCGATCCGTTTCGTCGCGTTGAAATGATGCGAATGGCAGCGCGAACATTGTCGTTGGCGCTGCTGCTCGGCCTGATGCCGTTGCCGGCATTGGCGGCAACGCATCGACCGGTCGAGCTGAAACTTGCCGCGCCCGGCGCATCGCCCAAGCCGATGCGCATGCGCTTGTTGCTGCCGCCGGGTTATCGCGCGCATTCCGCCACGCGCTATCCGACGCTGTACATCAACGACGGGCAGGACATGGAGGCGATCGGCCTGCAGGCGACGCTCGATGACCTGTACCGGAACCACCTGATCCGGCCGATGATCGTCGTCGCCATCGACATGCCGCAGGACCGCATGGCAGGTTATGGCGTGTCCGATCGCGCAAAGGGCATGTCCGTCGTCGCGCCGACCAAATACGGTCCCGTCGGTGCAAACGCGCAGGCCTATTCGCAATGGCTGGCGGATACGCTGGTGCCGTACATCGACGCTCATTGGCGGACGCGGCGCGATGCCGGTTCGCGCTGGTTGCTGGGGTGGTCGCTGGGCGCGATCAACGCGTTCTCGGTGGGCTGGCAGTATCCGCGGACATTCGGGAAAGTCGGTGCGTTTTCGCCTTCGTTCTGGCTGTCGACCGACAGCAGCGATGCCAGGTCGGTGCAGGCGACGCGCATCGCCCATGCACTGGTCGAAACCGTGCCGCCGCCGCGCAATTCGCGCTTTTTCTTCGCGGCCGGCGATGCCGAGGAAAAGAGCGATCGCGACGGCGATGGCATCATCGACGTGATCGATGATGTGTTCGACCTGATGCGGGGCTGGATCGATGATGGCGGCCGCGGGCACGCGGGTTTGAAGCAGCTCGGCTATTCGATCGATGCCGATTACGGCGTGAAGCCCGATGCCTCCGCAGCCGTTTTCTACCGACTGCCGGGCGGCGAACACAACCAGAGAAGTTGGGCACGGATGTTGCCCGCTTTCCTGCAGTGGGCAGATGGCACGCAGCAGGATGTTGCTTTGCAGCAACAGGGCCGCGGAACTGCATCGGCAACGGGCAATCACGACAAAAACAGCGGAAAACAGCCATCCAAAGTGCGCTGAATAGGTCGTTGTGATGACGATTCGTGATGAATACGTATGCAGACCGTTATGCATTCGTAAAGCTTTGACTAGGATCCATCGCCAATGGTGCGGATGCACCGAGGCGCAAACCCGGAGAAGGCAATGACGCAGTTGAAACGGAACATGCTGAGCGTGGCGCTGGTCACGGCGATCGGTATGGCGGCTGGAACGGCGCAAGCCCAATCCACCACCAACGACACGACAGCGACGCAGGATGCGAAGAAAAAGACCGACGAGAAGAACGTCCTCGACTCGGTCGTGGTGACCGGCATCCGCCGCGGCATCGAAGGCGCCATCACCACCAAGAAGAATTCGACCTCGATCGTCGAAGCCGTCTCCGCGGAAGACATCGGCAAGCTGCCCGACGTCTCCATTGCCGAATCGATCGCGCGCCTGCCAGGCCTGTCGGCGCAGCGCGTCGCCGGTCGCGCCCAGGTGGTCAGCGTGCGTGGCCTCTCGCCGGACTTTTCGACCACGCTGCTCAATGGCCGCGAAATGGTCAGCACCGGCGACAACCGCAGCGTCGAGTTCGACCAGTATCCGTCCGAGTTGATGGCAGGGGTCACCGTCTACAAGACACCGGATGCCGGCCTCGTCGGCCAGGGCCTGTCGGGCACCATCGACATGCGCACCGTGCGTCCGCTCGATTTCTCCAAGTCGGTGACGTCGATCGGCGTGCGTGGGCAGCACAATTCGCTGGGCTACGCCGGTGGCCGCAGCGCCAATGGCAACCGCTTCAACGCCAGCTACATCGGCCAGTTCGCCGACCGCAAATTCGGCCTGGCGATCGGCTTCACGCATTCGCAGAATCCCGTCCAGGAAGAACAGGTCGGCCTGTACGAGCCGTGGGAGCCGATCGGCCCGACTTGGCGCCCCGGCGTCCCGTCTGGTGCGGGATGCCCGGGCAGTGGAAGCAACTGCACCTACTATTCAGAAGGCATCAAGGCACTGCGCCGCACCGGTTATGACAAGCGCAACGCGTTGATGGCGACGCTGGAATTCCGCCCGTCCACGGTGTGGACCAGCACGCTCGACATGTTCTACACCAAGGCGCACCACGAAGACACCGCGAACCAGTGGGAAGTCAACCTGGGCGACTACAATGGCGGCTATGGCACCATCAACATCACCAATCCGGTGATCAACGGCAACCATACCTTCGAAGGCGGCACCGTCGCCAACCTGTATCCGCTGGTGCGCGGCATGTACGACAAGCGCGAAGACACCATCAAGGCATTCGGCTGGCGCAACGATTTCAACCTCGGCAAGGTCAAGCTGTTCACCGATCTGAGTTATTCGCGTGCGGATCGCCAGGAACTCGAGCTCGAGAACAACACCCAACTGTACCCGTCGCCGCAGCTCGATACGGTGAACCTCGCCTACAGCAGCAACGGTTTTTCGCAGATCAACCCGACCCTGAGCTACAACGATCCGTCGAAGCTCTACCTGAACAACACCATCTACGGCTCCGGCTATGGCAAGGTGCCGCAGGTGCATGACACCCTGAAGAGCGCCAAGATCGGCGCGTCTTTTGGTGCACCGGGATCGCTTGACAAGTGGTTCTCCGATTTCGAAGTCGGCCTGAACTACGCGGATCGCGAAAAGAACAAGCAGCAGCCGGAAGGCAACATCAATCTTGGTGCACAAGGTCCGACCGCGATCGCTCCCGACCTGCAGTACGGGCAGGTTAACCTGGGCTTCGCCGGCCTCGGATACATCCCGTCGTGGAACGTGCCGGGCGCGGTCGCGCGCTACATGGTGTTTGCCCCGGCCATCAACCAGTCCTATTTGTATGCAAAGACCTGGTCGCTGTCGGAAAAGATCACGACGGCCTATTTCAAGGCCAACATCGACGCCCAGCTCGGTAGCGACGTGTCGCTACGCGGCAACATCGGCCTGCAGATCCAGCATGTCGACCAGTCGTCGAATGCCAACTCGGTTTTGAACAACAACACGATCATCCCGATCACGTTGGGTGCGAAGTACAACGAAGTGCTGCCAAGCATGAACCTGGCCTTCATGTTCCCGCATGATCAGGCGCTGCGTTTTGCGCTGGCCAAGCAGTCGGCGCGTCCGCGCGTCGACGACATGAACGCCAGCATCAGCTTTGGAGTCGACAATGCGACGGGCAAGAGCGGAGGCAGTGGCGGCAATCCGCAACTGAGGCCGTGGCGCGCCAACGCCCTCGATATTTCCTACGAGAAGTATTTCGGCACCAAGGCCTATGTCTCCGCGGCCTACTACTACAAGCAGCTGACCAGCTACATCTTCAACCAGACGCAAGATGGCTACGACTGGTCGAACTATGTCGCAAGTTACCCGGTGCAGACACCGCCGTCCGGCACGACGTATCCGCCGATCCAGACCCACGGCACCTACACCGCGCCGATGAACGGCAAGGGCGGCAAGATGCAGGGCATCGAGTTGACCGCTTCGCTGCCGTTCGAGATGTTCGCGCCGGTGCTGAAGGGCTTTGGCGTGACCGCCAGCGCCAGCTTCAATGACAGCAGCATCAAGATCCCGCCGCCGGCCGGCACCACCTCCAGCGTGGGCAATGATCCGATCGCGCTGCCGGGCTTGTCGAAGCGCGTCTACAACGCAACGCTGTACTACGAACGCAATGGATTCGAAGCCCGCGTCAGCCAGCGTCGCCGTTCCGACTTCATCGGCGAAATCGGCAACTTCGATGGCAACCGCACGTTGCGTTACGTGGTCGGCGAGAACATCACCGATGCGCAGGTCAGCTACAACTTCAGCGAAGGTTCGACGTTCAAGGGGCTGAGCCTGCTGCTGCAGGCGACCAACCTGACCAACTCGGCCTATCGCACGTACGCACAGACCAAGGATCGTCCGCTGGAATACATCAAGTGGGGGCGTACCATCCTGCTCGGTGCCAGCTACAAGTTCTGATCCCGCACCAGGATGCAAACAGAAACCCCGTCGCTCGCGCGACGGGGTTTTCTTTTGCGCGCTCAATCCATGCCGAACAATTCGTCCTGCGGAGTGTCGCCATGGTCGATGAAGCCGGAGACGCCGACGCCCACCAGTCGATACAAGGTGTCTTCCGGCAGCGCGACGCGTTCGCGCAAGCGCGACGCCACCATGGCCAGCGCATCGGCATCGTTCGGGAACGGCAGTTCGGTGAGCGAGCGGGTGAGGGTGCGGAAATCCCCGGTCTTGAGCTTGAGTACCACGGTGCGGGCGTGGCGATCCGGATGTTGCCCGCGCTCGCGCTGGTAGGCCGCCCAGGTTTTCCCGGCGAGGCGCTGGATGTGCTCGTCCAGCGCATGCAGCGGCAAGTCCTGCGCAAACGTGTCCTCGGCGGAAATTTGCAACGTCGGTCGTTCCGGACTCACCCGGTGTTCGTCGATGCCATGCGCGAGCTCGTGCAGGCGGCGCCCCCAGCGGCCAAAGTGCACTTCCATCGTTTCGGCGTCAACAGCGCGGACATCGGCGCAGGTGTGCAAGCCCAGTTCGGTCAATCGGCCCTCGGTGACCTTGCCGACTCCGGGTAGCCGCGCCAGCGGCAACGCCGCGACGAAGGCATCGACCATCGATGGCTTGAGCACGAACAATCCGTCCGGCTTGTTCCAGTCGCTGGCGATCTTGGCGAGGAACTTGTTGGGGGCGACGCCGGCCGACGCCGTCAATGACAGTTCCGCGCGGATGTCGGCGCGGATCGATTCGGCGATCGCGGTGGCGCTGCCGAGGTCGCGCTTGGGCGCGGTGACGTCGAGATAGGCTTCGTCCAGCGACAAGGGCTCGATCAGGTCGGTGTGGCGCGCGAAGATCGTGCGCACGTGTTGCGAGACCGCCTTGTAGCGGGTGAAATCCGGCGGGACGAAGACGGCATCGGGGCAGAGTCGCTCCGCGCGCACTGCCGGCATCGCAGAGCGCACGCCGAACTTGCGCGCTTCATAGCTCGCCGCACACACCACCGAGCGACTGCCGCGCCAGGCGACCACGACCGGACGCCCGCGCAAGGCGGGATCATCGCGCTGCTCCACCGACGCGTAGAACGCGTCCATGTCGACGTGGATGATCTTGCGCGGGGTGCTCACCCCGATATTTTAGGCCTCAAACCAGCCCGGTCAGCGAATACAGCACGATCACGACGAGCACCGCGAACGTCTTCACAAGGGTGATCGCGAAAATGTCCTTGTACGACTGCCGGTGATTGAGCCCGGTCACCGCCAGCAGCGTGATCACCGCGCCGTTGTGCGGCAACGTGTCCATGCCGCCCGACGCCATCGCGGCGACGCGATGCAGCACTTCCATGGGGATGCCTGCCGCTTGCGCGTTGGTGATGAAGGTGTCGGCCATCGCCGCCAGCGCGATGCTCATGCCTCCGGACGCCGAGCCGGTGATGCCGGCAAGCGCTGTCACGGTGACTGCTTCGTTCACCAGCGGATGCGGGATCGCCTTCAAGGCGTTGGCAA
Organism: Lysobacterales bacterium; assembly: GCA_019510195.1. Lineage (GTDB taxonomy): Bacteria > Pseudomonadota > Gammaproteobacteria > Xanthomonadales > Xanthomonadaceae > Solilutibacter. The sequence continues at coordinate 15,766 of JAEKKW010000050.1, forward strand.
CGACCAGGAAGCCGGGCAGTGCTGCGATCACCGCACCGAATCCGTATTCGCTGGCCGTGTTCATCGCCGACAGCATCGCGCCGCCGACCGCGGCCTTGCTGCCTTCGGCCAGCCGTTTTGCAACATCGCGCCAGGCGAACGCCAGCACGCAGAGGATGCCGAGCAACAACGCACCCTCGACCGCCCAGATCGCCGCGATCTTCGACACTTCCTGGACCACCGGCGCCTGCTTGCCGATCACCGCGGGCACGAAACTGGTGGACGTACCGTACCAGGCCGGGATCGTCGCGCTCAGCCATTTGTTGGCGACGCCGACCAGCACCAGCGGCAGGATCGCAACGACGGGATGCGCGAGTTTGTCGCCGGCGAACGCTGCGGGTTCGTTGCGCAGTTGCGCGGGATCGCCATAGCCTTCGCCTGCGCGCAAGGCGCCGCGACGGCGCCATTCCAGATAGGCCATGCCGACCGCGAAGATGCAGATCGATCCGGCAACGCCCAGCCAAGGCGCCGCCCAGGTATTGGTTTTGAAGAAGGTGGTGGGGATGATGTTCTGGATCTGTGGCGTGCCGGGCAGGGCGTCCATGGTGAAGGTGAACGCGCCGAGCGCAATCGTGCCGGGGATCAGCCGCTTGGGAATGTCGCCCTGGCGGAACAGCTCGGCGGCGAACGGATAGACCGCGAACACCACCACGAACAGCGACACGCCGCCGTAGGTGAGCAACGCGCAGACCAGCACGATGGCGAGCATGGCGCGACTGGCGCCGACCATGCGGATCGTCGCGCTGACGATCGCGCGCGAGAACCCGGAAATCTCGATCAGCTTGCCGAATACCGCGCCCAGCAGGAACACCGGGAAATAGTTCTTGAGGAAGCCGACCATCTTGTCCATGAACAGGCCGCTGAACATCGGGGCGACCAGTGACGGATCGGTCAGCAGCACCGCCAGCAAGGCCGCGATCGGCGCGAACAGGATCACGCTGTAGCCACGATAGGCCACGAACATCAGGAAGCACAGCGCGGCCAGCACGATCAGGAACGCCATCGGGACATCCGGACTAGGGAACGTTCGTGGAGTGTGCGCAGTCACGCCCCGGCGCGCCCTTGTCCGAAGGTACGATGTGGCCGGCGCCGGCTTGCCCCTACGCTGCATGCCATATCGGGGGAATCCGCTCCCGGCTGTCATCAGCGAGAGGAACACATCCATGCGCCGCACCCATCGTCACGCTCCCCTTTGCCTCGCCATTGCGCTCGGATTGGCCGGACCGGCCGTCCAGGCCCAGCAGGCAACACAGGATGGCCAGCCGTCCGCGCAGTCCGGCAAGCAGCCGGCATCGAATTCGAACAACGGCGACCTCGGTTCGATCACGGTGACCGCGCGTCGCCGCGAGGAAACCCTGCAGGAAGTGCCGGTGGCGGTGACCGCGTTCACCGCGCAAGCGCTCGAGAAACTCAACGTGCAGGATCTCGGCGATCTCAAGGGCCAGGTGCCGAACCTGACGATCTACGCCGCGCGCGGATCCAACACCACCATCACCGCCTACATCCGTGGCGTCGGCCAGTCGGATCCGCTGTGGGGCGTCGATCCCGGCGTCGGCATGTACATCGACGATGTCTACGTCGCGCGTCCGCAGGGCGCCTTGCTCGACCTGCTCGACGTCGGCCGCATCGAAGTGCTGCGTGGCCCGCAGGGCACGCTGTACGGCAAGAACACCATCGGTGGCGCGATCAAGTACATCACCAAGCCGCTGGCGACCAATTTCAACGGCTTCGTGCAGGGCACGGTCGGCGATTACAACGAACGCGACCTCAAGTTCGCGGTCGGCGACGCCTTCGGCGATGCCAAGGCGCTGCGCGCGCGCCTGTCGATGGCCAAGCTCACCCGCGACGGCTTCGGCAAGAACCTGACCAGTGGCCATGATGTCAGCGACAAGGACATCTTCGCCTGGCGACTGGCGGTCGGCGCCTACGTGACCGACAAGTTCGACCTGCAGTTCGCCTACGACCACACCGATGACGAGTCGGGCGTGCGTGGTGCGCAGATGCTGGCGAAGAACCCCTTCGCGCCGGGCTATGCGCCGCTGGCCAGCCGTTACGACGTCCGCAACGGCATGCCAGACGTCAACCACACCAAGCTTGATGGCCTGTCGATGACCGCGAACATGCGCGTCAACGATGCCTGGGCGCTCAAGTACGTCTGGGCCAAGCGCCAGTCGAATACCGAGACCAATATCGACTTCGATACGCTTCCGAACAAGGTCGCCGACGTGAAGGCGTTCTATCGCGACCACCAGACCAGCAACGAACTCCAGGCGAACTACGATGCCGGTGGACGTGCCCGCGGCGTGATGGGCATCTACCAGTTCGATGGCGACGCCGGCGGACAGGTATTGAACAACTTCTTCAATCTCTCCTTCGGCGATACCCGCGGCACCGTCTACACCAAGAGCACCGCCGTCTACGCCGACTGGACCTTCGATCTCACCAGCAAGTTCAAGCTGGATGCCGGCGTGCGCTACACCGACGAGAAGAAGCACGCGATCGTCCACAACATCGGCTACACCGACGGCACCTTCACCAAGCCGAGCGGCGTGATTGCCGCCGATTTCGACAAGTCGATCGGCTTCAAGAACGTGTCTCCGAAAGTGTCGCTGGATTACCAGATCACGCCCGGCGTGATGGTGTACGGACTGGCATCGCGCGGCTTCAAGTCGGGCGGCTACAACATCCGCGCGCAATCGGTGGCGGTGCCGCGTTCGGCCGAACCGTTCCGCGACGAGCGCGTGGACAGCCTGGAAATCGGCAGCAAGATGGCGCTGCTCGACCAGTCGCTGTTCCTCAACATGGCGTACTTCCACAACAAGTACAAGAACATCCAGCTCTCGGTGTTCACCGAATACACCACGCCGGCCAACACCAAGGCGTTCTTCGGCGACTTCACCAACGCCGGCCAGGGCACGGTCAGCGGCTTCGAATTCGAGTATCAGTGGCTGCCGAGCAAGCATTTCGCTTTGACCGGCAACCTGTCGTGGCTGGACGCGAAGTTCGACGAGTACATGTACAAGAACTTCAACATCGCAGACCAGCAGAAGTTCACCAATGCCCCGAAATTCTCCGGCGCGATCAATGCCGAATACCGCACCAGCCTCGGCCGTGCCGGCGACCTGACTGCGCGCGTGAGCTACACCCGCCAGAGCAGCGTGGTCGCGACGACAGAAGTCACCCACGATCCGGTCACCGGCGTGGACACCCAGCCGATCGAGCAGGGCGCCTACGGCCTGATCGGTGCCGGCGTGATCTGGAAGCCGTCCAAGCCGTGGACGGTATCGTTGCAGGGCAGCAACCTCGGCAACACCAAATACCTCACCACGGGTTACGTGATTCCGGCGCTGGGTGTGCGTACCGGCTTCTATGGCGCACCGAGGCAATACATGTTGTCGGTGCGTTACGATTTCTGACGCGGTTCCCAGGCTCTATCATCAGGGGATGATCGTGCCGCCAGTTCCATTCGCCATCCAGGTGCCCACATGGGCCTGAGTGGCGCGTGGGTTGCGCTGGTGGCGCTGGCATGGCTGGCCTTCATCTTCGGGGCCGCACTGTTCGCCGATCGCCGACCGGCATTGCTGTCGCGGCACTGGGGCTGGATCTACGCACTGTCTCTGGCGGTGTACTGCACGTCGTGGACGTTCTTCGGCACGGTGACCCAGGCCGCGCGCTACCAGTGGCCGCTGCCGCCGACGTTCGTCGGGACCATCCTGCTGTACGCATTGGCCGGCAACGCGATGATCGGGCTGGTGCAGCGTGCGCGCGAAGTGCACGCCGGTTCCATCGCCGACTTCATCGCCGGGCGCCTCGGCCGCGATCCACGCCTCGCGGCGATCGTCACCCTGATCGCGATCCTCGGCTTGATCCCCTATATCGCATTGCAGCTCAAGGCGGTGGCGATGGGTTATGGGCGGCACAACCGCGGGCTGGTGTTCGCGGTGGCGGTGGAATCGCTGTTCAAGCTGGCGGCGATGCTCGCGCTCGGGATCTTCGTTGCGCGCCATCATTCCGGGTTCGCGGACGTCGCGCCATTGCATGCGCCGCCGGATCGCCAGGGTTTCGCCCCGCTGGTGCTGCTCGGAGTGTTGGCGATGTTCACGCTCCCGCACCAGTTCCACGTCGGCGTGGTCGAATGCCGGCAGGAATCGCATCTGCGCACGGCGCGCTGGGTGTTCCCGCTGTACATGTTGCTGATCTCGTTGCCGTTGCTGCCGCTGGCGCGCATGGGCGGCGCGGAATTCGCCGGCAGCGTGAGCTCCGATCTCTACGTCATCGCCTTGCCGATGGCGTATGGCAATTCCGGGCTCGCATTGTTCGCCTACCTCGGCGGCATGGCCGCGGCGACCGGCATGGTGGTGATCAGCCTGCTCACCTTGAGCCTGATGATCGGCAACCACTGGCTGGCGCCAGGCCTGTTGCGCGGCGCGTGGGCGCGCGGCGGCGGCGACCTGCGCGGCCGCGTGCTGATGTTGCGGCGCATCGGCATCCTCGTCATCGTGTTCCTGGCGTGGGGCTACGGCCGTGCCGTCGCGGGAGAAGTCGCGCTGGCCGATGTCGGCGCGGTGTCGTTCTCGGCGTTGGCGACGCTGGCGCCGGCGATGGCGTTCGCGGTATGGCAGCCGCAGATGCCGGCGCGCGCGGTGTCGATCGGCATCATTGCCGGATTCATCGCCTGGGCTTGGGCGATGCTGGTGCCGCTGCTCGGCGATGCCGGCTGGATATCCCCGGCATTGGTAGAGCAGGGGCCATTCGGCTGGGGCTGGCTGGCACCCGATCATCTGTTGGCATTGACGGGCTGGGGACGCCTGGCACGTGCGGTCGGCGTGAGCCTGCTGGCCTCGACCGTGGTCACGCTTGCAGTCGCCATCTGGCTGCCGCGCCAGCAACGGCGCGAACTCGAGCGATTCGATGCCGCGACCCTGCGCAATGCCGGCATGCGCTTTCTCGGGCTGGAACGCATCAGCACGTTGTTGGCCGATGCCCCGGCAAAAGGCGACGTTCCGCCGCAGGTGTCGGACGCGGTCGAACGCGAACTGGCCGCATTGCTCGGCAGTGCATCGGCGCGACTGCTGCTGGATACCGCGCGCCGCAAGACCGGCGCCGAACTCGACACGGTGGCGATGATCGTCGACCAGGCGTCGAAGGATCTCAACTTCAACCAGCGCGTGCTGCAGGGAGCGCTGGAAAACATGAGCCAGGGCATCAGCGTGGTCGATGCCGAACTGAAGCTGGTGGCGTGGAATGCGCGCTACCAGGAATTGTTCGGCTTCCCCGCGGGCCTGCTCGAAGTCGGGATGCCGGTGGAGACGGTGAGTCGCTGGGCGCTGGAGCGGATGCAGCCTTCGGGCGATCGCGAGCGGGCATTGCAGCGACGCCTTGCCCACATGCGCGCCGGCACCCTGCACTTGTCGGAGCGGGTGTTCCCGAATGGCAGCACCATCGAAATCCGCGGCAACCCGATGCCCGGTGGCGGTTTCGTCGCGACGTTCACCGATGTCACCGCCTTCCGGCGCGCCCAGAACGAATTGCAGGACATCAACGCCACCTTGGAACAGCGCGTCGACGAGCGCACGCACCTGCTTGATGCCGCGCGGCGCGAGGCCGAGCGCGCCAACGACGCCAAGACGCGTTTCCTCACCGCAGTCGGCCACGACCTGCTGCAACCGCTGCACGCGGCGCAGTTGTTCGCCGATGCCCTGACGCAACAACTGGAGGATATCGAGCACAAGCGCGTGGTCGGGCAGATCCACGGCGCGCTCGATTCCACCACCGATCTCCTCACGGGCCTGTTCGACATGTCGCGGCTGGAAGCCGGCGGACTGGTTCCGGAGCATCGCGCATTCCCGCTGGCCGAGGTGCTGGACCCGCTGGCGGTGCAGTTCGCGGCGCTGGCGCAGGCGAACGGGCTGCGTTTCCGTTATCGCCCGACGCAGGCATGGACCACCAGCGATCCGCGACTGCTGCGGCGGATCGTGCAGAACTTCCTCGGCAATGCCGTGCGTTACACGGCGCGGGGATCGGTGTTGCTGGGTGTCCGCCACGCGGATGGGGAGTTGCGACTGGAGGTTCACGACACAGGCCCTGGCATCGCGCGGGAACAGCAGGCGATGATTTTCGAGGAATTCCGCCGTGGCGAGAACGTGCCCGGACAGGGGCTCGGTCTTGGCCTGGCGATCGCCGATCGCCTGGCGAAGCTGCTCGAGACGCGCATCGGCCTGCGCAGCAGGGTCGATCGCGGCAGCGTGTTTTCCCTCGGTATCCCGCGTGCGCAAGCGCCGGCCACGACCAAGCCCGTCACGCCGCGGCAGTCGGGGGGCGTGCGCATCCTCGCCGTCGACAATGATCCGCTGGCGCTCGATGCGTTGGCGTTGTTGTTACGCGGCTGGGGTTATGACGTGGCGGCCGCGACGGACCAGCGATCGGCGATCGCTGCGATGGATGCGTGCGCAGCCGATGCCTGGCTGTTCGATTACCACCTCGATGACGGGCTCACCGGCATCGCCTTGCATGACGCGCTGGCGCAACGCTTCAGCGCGCGCCCCACGCTCATCCTCAGTGCAGATGATGGCGGCGCCACCCGTCGCGACGTGCTCGAACATGGGCTCACGCTGTTGCGGAAGCCGTTGCGGCCATTGGCACTGAAATCGGTGCTCGACCGCGTGCTGGCGTCGGCGGCGCGCGTCGCTTAAGCGAGCGGAACGTGGCGGCTGGGATCACCGAGTTCCAGTTCGCGCAGCACCACGCCGGCCTGGGTGCGATTGCGCACTCCGAGGCGCTCGAAGATCGCGGTGACGTGCGCCTTGACGGTGCGTTCCTGGATGTCGAGGCGATCGCCGATCTGCTTGTTGAGCAGGCCTTCGGCGACCATCTGCAAGACGCGGAACTGCTGCGGCGACAGGCTGGCGAGGCGCGAGGCGAGGGCGCGATCGTCGGGCGACGAATGCGCATGCTCGACCGCGGCACGCAGGCTGTCCGGCAACCAGCGTTCGCAGGCCAGCACGCTGCGGATCGCGTCATGCAGTTCGTCAAGGCCCGAGACTTTGGGCAGGAAACCGGCGGCGCCATGATCGAGCGCGCGGCGGATCACCCGTGGGTCGTCGTTTGCGGAGACCACGATCACCGCGACCTGGGGATATTGCGCGCGGATCGCCGCGAGGCCGGTCAGCCCGTGATTGCCGGGCATGTGGATGTCGAGCAGCACCAGGTCGATGTCGGGATGCGCGTCCAGTGCCGCCAGCGCCGCGCCGAGTGAATCGGCTTCGTGCATGCGCATGTCGCTCACGGCATCGGCCGCGACCTGCTTGAGGGCCGCGCGGAACAGCGGGTGGTCGTCGGCGATCAATACCGTGGGCATCGGGCCTAGCGTAACAGTCGATCGTTGGCACCGCCTCGCACCAAAGTACGATGCGGGCGATGGCGGGACGGGCTATCGTCGTCGGATGAGACCGCTCATCCTCCTGCTTTCCGCCCTCGTGTCGGCCGGTTCCGCCGCTGCCGCGCGCCCGAAACACGCCACGAAGAACATCATGGACGCAGCGCACGTCACCATCACCGAACATCGCAACGGCGACGACCTGCTCACCGCCGGACTCGGACTCGACGGTCTGCGTGCGATGACGCCGCCGGTGTTCGCGGATGCGACACGTCCCACGGCAACCGAACGCCGTCGTCGCGCGATCTGGGCGAACTGGCGCGGCATCGCCGATCTATCAGCCAATGGCGGCTACGGCACGATCTACGGCAGCACCGCCAGTGTGCCCGGTCGCGAATATTCGACCCTGCTGACGTTGCCGGGCGCGCACGCGCCGCATCGCGTGGTGCTGCAATTGCCGGATGCCTTCGATACGCGCAAGCGCTGCGTGGTGGTCTCGGTCGCTTCGGGTTCGCGTGGCGTCTATGGCTCGATGGCCGTCGGCGCGGCCTGGGGGTTGCCCAAGGGTTGCGCCGTCGTCCATACCGACAAGGCCGCGGGTACCGATTATTTCGACATCGATGCCAACGAAGGCGTCGATGCCGCGGGCGAACGTGTTGCCGCCGACAAGGCCGATGCCTTCAAACCACGACTCGCAGCCGGTGCGAGCGGCGTGGCGTTCAAGCACGCGCATTCGGGCGACAACCCGGAAGCCGATTGGGGCCGCCACGTGAAGCAGGCCGCGGAATTCGCGCTGCGGATGCTCAACCAGGCCTATCCGGCACAAGCGCCATTCACCACGCAGAACACCAGGATCATCGCCACCGGCATTTCCAACGGTGGCGGCGCGGTGTTGCGCGCGGCGGAACTCGACGGCGGCTGGCTGGATGGCGTCGTTGCCGGCGAACCGAACGTTTTCGCCGAAGGCGGGCGTCCGCTGTACGACTTCGCGACCGAGGCCGCGTTGCTGATGCCCTGCGCCCTGCTCGACATGCCGGCCGATGCCTTGCCGCAACCGCCGCTGCGCGCGCAGGTGGAACCGTTGTGGACGCAGCGCTGTGCCAGCCTGAAACAACTCGGGTTGATCGAAGGCGAAACCGTCGCGCAACAGGCGGCTTCCGCACATGCGCAGTTGCGCGCGAAGGGTTGGAGCGATGCCGCACTGCATGGCGGCACGGCGTCGGTCGGCTTCGATTTGTGGCGCGCGGTCGCGGTCGCCTATGCCTCGGCGTACGGCCGTTATCGCGCCGGCGAGCATCCCTGCGGATTCAACTATTCGGCGATCGGCGCCGATCTCAAGCCGCGTCCGGCCACGCCGGCCGAACGCGCGACGTGGTGGAGTGACGGCAGCGGCATTCCGCCCGGCAACGCGATCGGCCTGATCGATCCGAAGATGTCCTTGCCCGACGCCACCTTGGCCGGTGAACGTTGCCTGCGCGACCTGTGGACCGGCAGCAATGCGGACGCGCAACGCGTGCGCAAGGGCGTCGCCGAAACACATGCGAAAGTTCCGCAAAAGG